>JBBSLH010000070.1:0-13890 GCA_038255425.1 Acidimicrobiales bacterium | reverse complement strand
GGCGCCGGCCCAGTCGGCCACGTCGTCGCCGTTGGCGACCGCTTCGCCGCCCATGGCTTCGATCTCTGCGACCACATCGGCGGCAGCGTCGCTCTCGCCGCGCGCGTCGGACCCGTCCAACTGCACGCCGAGGTCGTTGACGACGACCTTGGCGCCCTGTCGCGCGAACTCGAGCGCGTGGCTTCGACCGATCCCTCGGCCGGCACCGGTCACGATCACGACCCGTCCGGCGCAGATGCCGCTCATCAGATGCAGGCTTCGGATGCAGCGAAGAATGCGTCCTGCGCTTCGAGGCTGGGCTCGTAGTCGTAGGTGTACGAGTCGGCGAGTTCGGCGATGATCGCGTCGGGCGCGGTGCGGAGCTCGGCTCGCATGCAGGCGGCGGTGGCTTGGTCGCCGGTGTAGGCGAGCAGGAACTCCTGGAATGCCTTCTCGTCGACGACGCTGCCCTGGGTGCCGGGCTCGAACGTGGTGGTCGGATACTCATCGTCCTCGACCGCCGGTGTGGTCTCCTCTTCGAGATCGAACTCGCCGAAAGACTCGTCGAACGACTCGCCGAAGCCGAAGAAGAACTGCTCGACGAAGTCGGCCATGGCATCGAGGTGGCTTCGTTCGAGGACCTCGAGGCCGCTGACCATGGCGTCGAGGCCGGTGGCGATGGGTGCGACGTACCATCGGCCGTCGACCCGGTGCGCCGTGATCCCGATCTCGGGAGTCTCGATGGTGGGGAACTCGATCTCGTTGGAGTCCGAGTCGTCGCCGAACCCGAAGTCGTCGAACATGTCGTTGCTGAGCTGTTCGAGTTGCTCGGCGCAGACCGGGCCGTCCTCGAACGGGGTGCCCTCGAGGTCGAGAGCCTCGAAGTCGCCTTCGATCGAGAAGCACTCGTCGGCGTAGGCGGCGGAGAACTGTTCGCCGTCGGCGCGGATGGTGATGGCGACGGAGTCCATGAACACCGATGCGGTGTCGCCCGAGACATCGGAGCGCAACGTGAGGTCGTCGACCGTGACGTCGAAGTCGTCGCGGATCTCGCTGACCTCCGCCTCGGCTTCGGCCAGGAACAGATCGGCGTAGTCGTGCAACGCGGCGAACTCGTTGGGCGACAAGCGGGCGATGGCGTCACGGAGGTCGAGTTCGACCAGCGCCGCAACCATGCCTTCGACCGCGGCCTCGGGGCTGTCGGCGCCGACGGGCTCGATACCGGCGGCCAGGAGCGGCTGACCGGCGTCGAGTCGGGCGAGCTCAGCGATCGTGTAGCCGATGCTGACGCGCCAGCCATCGACACCCTCACGGGCGACGAGGAAGATCTCGTCGTTCCCGTCCTCGTAGATGTCGCTGGTCTCCGACTCGCGGAATCCGGTGACGTCGCCCCCGAACCGCTCGACGGTGTCGCTGACGAAGTTCCCGATCGGGAGTTCATCGGAATCGACGCTGCTCGTGACGGTCCCACCGGTGAGGTACACCCGGGTCAAGCCGTCGCGCACGGGTTCGCTGCGGTAGGTGACGTCGGCGAATTCGAAGTCGATCCCCTTGACGCCGCCGAGGTCGAACGAGTCGTCGAGGACCTCGAGTCGCTCCAGCTCGCCGAACATGTCCTCGACCGGACCCCGGAGCGCGTCGCGCTCGCCCGGGTCGAGCGCGGCCATCAGACCGACGAGGTCTTCGTTCCCTGCGGCGTCGAGGAGGTCGGCGACCGCTTCTTCGGCGGTACCGGGTCCCGACGATCCGAGTTGGGTGACGGCGAAGACGCTGCCCCCGACCAACAAGAGTGCGCCGACGATGCCGGCCGCGGCACGGCCGCCGAACCCCGACGAGGACGACGTGACCTCGGACTCGGTCTCGAGCGTGAGCACCGGATCGATCGGGGACAGCGGCGGTGGTGGCGGCGGCGGAGGAACTGCCTCGCTCAGCTCGTCGTCTCCGGTTGGTCCGAACTGGTCGCTCACGTACTCCGCCTCTTCGTCATGATCAGGGTGCCGATGCCCGTTCCGGCGGTGACGACTCCGGCACCGACGGTGAGAAACAGCCCGGGCTCTGCGCCCAATGGAGATCTCGCCACCAGCAACCCGCCGGCGACCGCCATTGCGCCGATGGTACCCGCCGTCAAAGCGACCAGAAGGACAGATCTCAGTGCCGCACCGATGAGAACCAGACCACACAGGAGTGGGAGGAGATACCAGAGATTCGAGAGCCCCTCCGTCGATTCCGACAGCACGCCCGCTCGGCCGGCGACGTCGATCACCGCATAACTCGACCGGGTACGGGCTCCCGATGACGCCCAGGGCAGGAACGTCGCTGCAGTGGTCACGACTGCGCTGATCGCCGATGCCGTGGCGAGTGGCGGGAGTGGTGGTCGGCCAGCGTCCATGCCCTGATCATGGCCGAAGGGAATCGTCACCCTGCGCGACGGGTTGTGCGAGTCATGCGAAATGTGATCCCTCGTCCGCTTCGTCCGCTCGCGCTGACCGGACTCGCAGTGGGGGGATACATCGCGGCATCGCCGGCCCGGAGGTCGTATCGCACCGACCCGCCCGAGGTGTGGGCGGTCTCCGGCATCGCAGCGTTGCTCGGGCTTCGTGGGGCAGCCAGAACGCGCGGTGTGGCTCGGCTTGCGTCATTCGTGGGGGCCGCTGCCGCTCCCGGATTCGCGTACTGGTACCTGCACCACTACTCGTCCTTCGATCGGTCGAACGACAACCTGACGGTCGGTGAGCCTTTCCCCTCCTTCGAGCTCCCGACGTCGACCGGTGGCACCGTCTCGTTGGACGACCTCCGTGGACGAAGAGTGGTCGTGCTCACGTATCGAGGCGGTTGGTGCCCGTTCTGCACCACCGAGTTGCTGGCGCTGCGCGATCACTACCAGGAGATCCTCGACCGCAAGGTCGAGGTCATCGCCGTCAGCGTCGACGATCCGAAGCAGGCCGAGGCGATGCGGACCCGCGTCGGTCTCGACATCACCTTCGCGTCCGATCACGACGGCTCGCTCCTCGGCGCGCTCGGCGTCGCCGATGACGACGCCCTGATCCCCGGGCTCGCAGCAGCGGGGTTCGGCGGATCGGACAGCGCGGGCGACGACATCTACCTGCCGACGACGATCCTGCTCGATGAGGGTGGCGTCATCCGATGGGTTCACCGGGCCGACAACTATCGGGTACGGGCGACGCCGGCTGAGGTGGTCCGAGCCATCGACAGCATCTTCGGCGACTGAAGCGGGCCGGCCGCCCCGTCTGGCGTCGCGGCAGTGGTAGATGCCACGGTGTCCGGCCATGTCGAGCGTCGTCATCCCGGAGAACTGCGTCGGACCTCCGTCCATGGGGCACGGCGGCTACGTCGGCGGCCTCCTCGCCCGGCAGATCGAAGGCGCAGCGCAGGTGACGTTGCGTCAACCGACCCCGATCGGTGTCGAACTGGAGATCGTCGACTGCGGTGCAGATCGATGGGAGCTGCGCAGCGGTGAACAACTGCTGGTCGAAGCGACGCCCGGCGATCTCGATCTCTCGGTGCCGACGCCTCCCGACATCGCGACTGCACGCGCTGCGGAGAAGGACTCGCCGTCGCACTGGGACGAGCGTGGCGTGCACCCGATCTGTTTCGGTTGCGGCCTCGCACGTGACGACGACTTCGGTCTCGAGATCGCCGTCGGCCCGGTCACGGTCGATGGCGTGGACCAAGTCGCTGCGGTGTGGCGCCCGCGAGCCGAACATGGCGACGACGCTGGAGTGGTCGACCCGCAGTGGGTGCTCGCCGCGCTCGACTGCCCGGGGGCGATGGCCTACATCGCTGCCGGCGAGCGCGCCGGTCTCCTCGGACGGATCGTCTTCGAGCAGTTCGCTCCCGTGCAGGCCGGCGTCGACCACGTCGTCACCGGCTGGCAGATCGGCGTCGACGGCCGCAAGATGCTCGCCGGCACCGCGCTCGCCGACGCGGAGGGCAACGTCCTCGCCGCAGCCAAGGCCACCTGGTTCGCCTTCAGCTAGCTACAGCCGTTCGATGATGGTCACGTTCGCCTGACCGCCGCCCTCGCACATCGTCTGCAGGCCGTACCGGCCGCCGGTGCGCTCGAGTTCGTGGAGCAACGTCGTCATCAACTTGGCGCCCGTCGCGCCGAGCGGGTGGCCGAGGGCGATGGCTCCGCCGTTGACGTTGGTCTGCTCGTGGGTGAAATCTGTGTCCTTCAACCAGGCGAGGACGACGGGCGCGAACGCCTCGTTGATCTCGACCAGGTCGATGTCACCCGCCGACATCCCGGTCCGCTCCAGCGCCCGCTTCGTGGCGGGGATGGGGGCGGTGAGCATGAAGATCGGATCGTCGGCCAACACCGTCATGTGATGGATACGAGCTCGGGGCGTGAGTCCGTGGTCCTTCACCGCCTGCTCGTTGGCGATGAGCAGGGCGGCCGAGGCGTCGCTGGTCTGTGACGCGACGGCGGCGGTGACCCGTCCGCCTTCGGCCAGGACGGGGAGCGACCGGATCTTGTCGAGGTTCGGCTCGCGAGGCCCTTCGTCGACCGAGGCGCCGAAGCATTCGACGATCTCCGCCTCGAACCGTCCTTCGGCCTGCGCACGCAACGCACGCTCGTGTGATTCGACCGCGAAAGCCTCCATGTCTTCGCGAGAGATGTCCCACTTCTCAGCGATGAGTTCGGCGGCCCGGAACTGGCTGACCTCCTGGTTGCCGTAGCGCTTCACCCATCCCTCGGACGTGGTGAACGGGTCGGGGAAGCCGAGCGGCTCGGCGAGTGTCATGGCCGACGAGATCGGGACGGCACTCATCGACTGCACGCCGCCAGCGACGACGAGGTCCATCGTCCCGGACATCACGGCCTGGGCCGCGAAGTGCACTGCCTGTTGGGCCGAACCGCACTGGCGGTCGATGCTGACGCCGGGGACGTGTTCCGGCATGCCGGCGGCGAGCCAGCACGTGCGGGCGATGTCGCCGGCATGTGGACCGACCGAGTCCGTGTTGCCGAACACGACGTCGTCGACGGCGGCCGGATCGACACCGGTCCGATCGATCACGGCGCTGATGCTGGCGGCACCCAGGTCTGCCGGATGCACACCGGCGAGTTGGCCGTTGGCCTTGCCTCGTCCCACGGGTGTGCGGACTGCGTCGACGATGTATGCCTCGGCCATGAGGTTCTCCTGCTGCTGACGGGTCGGTACTGTCGGCCGCCCATGGACGTGCCGCTGCGATCTGACGATGTGTCAGATCAGCGTAGAGGGTGGGTGCTGATCCTCGGCAGCCTCATGGGCGTGCTCCTGCTCGGGGCGTGTACCGACGACAGTCCGGCCGAGTCGACGACGCCACGTGTCACGATCGACGAGGCGGGCGATCTCGCTTCCTACGTCCTCGTCGAACAGTCGGTCGCCTCGATCGCGGGCTTCGCAGACGTCGCAGCGCAGCCGCTGAAGGACGTGGATGTGTTCGAGAACCCTGATCCCCGCGGGCCTTGCGGCGGTGAGTCGCCGGCGCCGCCGCTCGAGGGCACCGCCGGCGCGGTGTTCGCGGCGCCGGGCCTGAGCATCGTCCAGGTCGTGGCCGAGGGTCCCGACGTCGACGAGTTCGTCGAAGCTCAGCTCGCTGACATCGTCGAGCCGTGCGGCCCGTACGACTCGACGACCAACGTCGAGACCGTCCAACAGATCGACCAGATCCGGGTGGTCGCGCTCCCGGACGAACTGGGCTACTTCCAGACGGCTCGCCTCCAGACCGAAGGACAGACCGCGTTCACGGGATCCGGCGTCGTCCGGAACGCTGAAGGCGTCACGTCGCTGGTGTTCGCGGTGTCGGTCCAGGAGATTCCCCCGACGTCGATGGAGTCGTTGATCCGGCTCGTCGACGCGCAACTGAACAACGGCTGACATCGCTGCGGACGGACCGTTAGACAGGGCCGATGGGCAAGGATCTTGGGCTGTACCGCGACGCCGAACGACTGCTGTGGGATCGAGTCGGACTCACACCGACCGCGCGGTTCGTCGAACTGGCCGGGGGTGAACGGGTCCGTGTCCAGGAGACCGGTGACGGCCCACCGGTCCTGTTCGTCCACGGTGCGATGAACGCTGGCACGAGTTGGTTCCAGCTCATGGCAGCGATGCCCGAGTTCCGCTGCATCGCGCTCGATCGACCCGGCTGCGGCCTGAGCGATCCCATCGTCGGCGGTCCGATCAGCGACGTCGACGGAATCTCTGCCTACGCCGACCGGATGCTCGGTGAGGTGATCGATGCGCTCGAGGTCCCGAGCGTGTCGGTGGTTGCGACGTCGTACGGCGGGTTCTTCGCCCTGCGCGGCGCTGCGGCCCACATCGAGAAGGTCGATCGACTGGTGACGATGAGTTGGTCGCTCGGTGCACCCATGGAGAAGGTCGCGTTCTCGATGCGGATGGCTGCGTTCCCGGGCATGAAGCGGCTGATGCCGAAGATGCCGATGACCCCGAGCATCGTGAAGAGGACGTTCCGTCAGATCGGGCTCGAGCGTGCGATCGACACCGGGACGTTCGACGACGACATGGTCGACTGGGTCGTCGCCTGCATGAAGCACACCGACACCATGGCGAACGACCTGCGTTCGAGCCCCGACACCGTCACGCTGTTCGGTGGACTCAATGAGCGGCTCCTGCTCACGGATGAGTTGTTGTCACGTGTCACGGTGCCGACGTTGCTGTTGTGGGGGGATGAGGACCCGAACGGTGGGCGTGCGGTTGCCGAGGCATTCGCCCCTCGGCTCCCGAACGCCGAACTGCAGGTGATCCCCGAGGCGGGGCATTCCCCGTGGATCGACGAGTTGGACCTCTGCGCGTCGAGGACCCGCGAGTTCCTGTCGGCATGAGAGGTGGATGCGGTGCCGTTCCGGTGCCTCGCCCAGACTGATCTCGTGGAACCTGAACTGCGCACCATCGACCTGCACGGACACCCGATGGCGTACCGCTGTGTCGAGGGTCCATCCGCGGACTCACCTGTCCTCCTGTTGGTCCATGGTATGGCCGGGAGTTCCGCGACGTGGCTCGACGTGATGGAGGATCTGGGGCAGAAGTACACGGTCATCGCGCCCGACCTGATCGGTCACGGCGATTCCGCTCGCTTCCGCGGCGACTACTCGCTCGGAAACCAGGCATCGTTCCTTCGGGACCTGATGGTCGTGCTCGGTCACGAGCGGGCGACCTTCGTCGGTCAGTCGCTCGGCGGTGGGGTCGTGATGCAGGTGGCGTATCAGTTCCCGCAGCGGGTCGAGCGCATGGTGCTCGTCGACAGCGGGGGTCTCGGCCGCCAGGTCTCGACGCTCCTCAAGCTCCTGGCGCTTCCTGGCTCCGGGTTCGTCCTGGCGACCGCGACGGCCGACCCGATACGGGTGGTCATCGGTGGCGTCCGCAGCCTTCTGAAGACCGTCGGAGTCCAACTCGGTCCCGAAGAGACCCAGATGTTCTCGGCGTATGAGTCGCTCGCCGATCCCAAGACCCGAAAGGCGTTCCTGTCGACGCTTCGGTCCGTCGTCGACCACACCGGACAGAAGGTCTCCGCCGCCGACCGCCTCTACCTCACTGCCGAGAAGTTGCCGTTGCTCGTCGTCTGGGGCGACCGCGACCCGATCATTCCGCTCCACCATGCGCATTCCGTGAGGGAGTTGCTGCCGAACGCGCAGGTCGAGATCTTCGAAGGTGCAGGCCATTTCCCACAGAATCACCAGCCGCGGAGATTCGCTCGGGTCCTGTCCGAATTCGTCGACTCGACCGTTCCGGCCGAGTTGGACGCCGTCACCTTCGCCGAGTCGTTGAAGGGCTGACAGACGTCGTCGATCGGTCTGACAGCGCTCCGTCGATCTGTCGCTCAGCCATTGACGCTGGCACCAGCGCGATCGGCACGTCCGAATGTTCGCCGTCGTCGTTCTGTTGCGTCGGGGCTCCGCGACGACCCCGGCGCACATCGGTTGCACCCGTCGGCGGGCCGCGGAGCGCATCGGAGCACTGGAGAACGCCAGATCGGTGCGCGGGGCTCGTCGGTCGGACGGGGAGCTCAGAGGGCTGGGGGCGTCGCTCACGCGCGGCCGGGACCCGCACCGGCGAGGACTCGGTCGATCACCTGGCGGGTTGACTGCACCACCGTGTCGGCGCCCATCGCCGCCCCTCGGGCCTCGGCTTCCGCATGGCGGGCGCGTCCGAGCGCGCTCGGCAGCTGCTCCAAGATCGCGCCCACCCGGCGTAGGTCGGAGGCTTCGATGGGCATGGCCAGCTCGGCTGAGGCGAGACGCACTGCCGTATGCAGCACTGCGGCCGCTTCGTGGTCACCCCGTTGGGCGAGGACGCCGGCGACGTGGCGCAAGGTAAGCCATTGGTTGGCCCAGTCACCGGCCCGGTGCCACATGTCGATGACCTCTCGAGCGAGACGTAGAGCGCCGTCCAGATCGTCGCGTCGACCGGCCAGGGACACGAGCTCGGTCTGGGCGAAGGCGACGATCCACCGGTTGCCGGCGGCCGTTCCTTGAGCGATGGACTCCTCGAGCATCGAGACGGCACGGTCGGGGTCGATGGCTTCGACGACGAGGGCCTGCGCGTAGAACGCGGACGCCAGCGAGGTCGGGTTGTCGATCCGACGGGCCAGGCTGACGGCTTCGTCGGCCAGCATGCGGCTGGCGTCGGTGCGAGCGTCGCTCGCCAGACCCACCGATGCCATGTAGAGGGCGTGGGCCAGGCGGGCGTCGTCACCGCTCGAGCCCGCCGCCTCGACCATGCGCTGGCAGGTCTCGGCTGCCTCGAAGGCCTGCCCTCGGTAGTAGGAGACGTTGGCCAGGGTTCGTAGGTGCAGGCCACATGACGGGAGGCCGAGGTGCAGCTCCGCCTCGAGCGACCGCTCGGCGAGCGCCACCGCAGCGTCGAGGTCTCCGCGGACGAACCGACCGTAGGCGGCGGTTGCGAGCGCGACGGGCAGGAGCTGGTGCCCGTCCACGGCGCGCAGCTCGAGGGTGGCCTCGGCCCAGCTGAACAGCTCGTAGCGCATCCGGCGGAAGGCGAACTCGCGCGCGCCGACGACGAGCCGCAACGCTCTGTCGGCATCTCCCTGCGAGAGCGTCCAGCGGTGTGCGATGCGCAGATCGGCGAATGCGTCTTCGAGCCGCGACATCCACACCGGCTCATCGGGCCCGCCCATGCCAACCTCGGCCTGCTCGACGAGCTGGATGGTCCAGTGGGCGTGGCGCTCGTGCAGCATCTCGGCGTGACCGGCCTGTCGCAGGCGCTCCCCGCCGAACTGCCGGAGAGTCTCGAGTAGCGAGTAGCGAGTTGGTGACCGGCTGACGTCTGCGACGACCATCGACTTGTCGACGAGCGCGGCCAGAAGTCCCCGGGCACCATCGCCGGAGACGGATGCGTCGGTGCACACCGCCTCGATGTCGTCCGCTGCGAAGCTGCCTGCGAAGACCGACAACCGGTCGAAGAGCGCCTGCTCGGCCACACCGAGAAGCTCATAGGACCAGGCGACGGTTGCTTCCAGCGTCCGATGGCGTGGCTCGCGTGCGCTCGTGGCGAGGATCGTGAAGTCGCGGGAGAGCTCGTCGGCCAGATCCGGGAGCGTCATCGAGCGGACCCGGGCTGCGGCGAGCTCGAGGGCAAGCGGGAGGCCGTCGAGCCGACGGCAGATCTCGACGACGGACGAGACGGTCCCCTCGTCGAGTCGGAACCCTGGATGGGCGGACGTGGCTCGGGCCACGAACAGCCGCACTGCCGGGGACTCCATCGCCATCACCGGGTCGGTCTCGTCTGCGCTCGGGAGCGGGAGCGGGCCGAGGGGCCAGACCGTCTCGCCGTCGACGCCCAGGGGCTCACGGCTGGTCGCGACGATGCGGACGTCGGGGCAGGCCCGCAGCACGGCCTCGGTGACCTCGCGAATGGGCGCCAGGACGTGCTCGCAGTTGTCGAGGACGATGAGCAGGCAGCGGGACTGGAGCACCTCGACGAGGCCCTCGATGGTCGTCCGGTCCTGGCGGCGCTGCACGTCCAGGGCGGTGGTGAGGGCCTCGGCGACGAGAGCGTCCTCTCGGACGGGAGCGAGGTCGCACAGCCACACGCCGTCGGGGTGCTCGGCCGCTGAACGTTCGGCGAGCTGCAGGGCCAGGCGGGTCTTGCCGACACCGCCTGGTCCGGTGACGGTCAGGAGGGGCTCCGTGCGGAGCAGCTCCGTCAGCTGCGACAGCTCGGCATTTCGGCCGAGCAGCGCCGTCACCCGGCGGGGCAGGTTGCCCGGCAGCCCTCGTTCGGTCGGTGCCCGCGCAGCGACACCGATCGGCGCAGGGACTGCTGGGGCATCGAGCGCAGCGTCGGTGCGCGCCATGCGGGCCTCGAGGTCGGCGAGCGAGCGTGATGGTTCCAGGCCGAGACGGCTTCCGAGCTCGGAGCGGAACCGGTGGAACGAGCGCAGCGCTTCCGGCTGTCGTCCGGAGCGGTACAGCGCCAGCATCTGCTGGGCCCGGAAGCCCTCCCGCAACGGCCAGCTCACGATGTAGGTCTCGAGTTCGTCGATCGCGCCGGCGTGGTCGCCGAGGGTCAGGAGGGCGTCCACGCGGGCCTCGGCTGCTCGCTGTCGAACCTCCTCCAGGCGCGTGCTCTCCGCCTGGAGGGCCAGGTCGTCGGTGAACTCGCCGAACGCCCGCCCGCCCGACCACCACCCGAGCGCCTCGCCCAACAGGTCCGCCGCCCGGCGCGGCTCGCCGGCGAGGACCTCGAGCGCGCTGGCGACCTGCCGCTCGAATCGGACGCTGTCCAGCTCATCGGCGTCGACGACGAGCCGGTATCCGCCGGGCCGGGTCTGCACCCGGTCACCATCGGTGCCGAGATCGCTTCGCAAGCGGGACACGTAGCTCTGGACCGTGCCCGTGGCGCGGGCTGGTGGGTCCTGGCCGAAGAGCACGTCGACGAGCCGGTCGATGCTGCACGCCTCGTTGCGGTGCAGGATCAGGGTGGCGAGGAGGAGGCGGCGACGTGCGCCGCGCACGGTGCACGGGGTGCTTTCTCCCGCGGCCACCTCGAGCGGGCCCAGCACCCGGATCTGCATGGCAACGCCCCCTTCCTCCATGAGAGTACGGCGCATCCGGGATGCAGGGCGCATGCATGGGCCCTGCATCGACGACAGTCGAAGGTGGGCGATGGCGAGGCACTCGGCCCGCCGACACCAAGGGAGTCACCATGCCGTTCGTCAACGTCAAGCTCATCGAGGGCGTCTTCAGCGCCGATCAGAAGCGCGACATGATCGCCAAGCTCACCGACACCATGGTCGCCATCGAGGGCGAGAACATGCGCGGCGTCACCTGGGTCGTGATCGAGGAGGTGACCAGCGGGGAGTGGGGCATCGGCGGGCAGGCGCTCACGACCGCCGACGTGAAGGCCCTCGCCGCCGGTGCGCCGGTGGGCTGAGCGGGGGTCAGGCTCGAAGTGGCGGCGGTAGCGAGCCCGCTACCGCCGTCCTCGGGCTGGTTGCATCGGGCGTCTTGCCGGAGAGCACCACAGATCGCCCCTTGGGGAGCGGCGTACCGCCACGTCGGCGACGCTGGTAAGTGCCAGTTGGTGAGCGGCTTCGCAACCGGCTTGCACCTGCCGCCAGAGCGTCCTATCGCTCACGGCCGCTGGGTGTTTCGCCACCCGATCGTCACTCCTTGTCGGTGAATTCAGGTGAGACCGAGTTCGGTGGCGACAAGTGCTCGGTGCTCGTCGGCGTCGCCCCACGCTCGCGACAGCGCCCACACTCGCTTGAGCCAGAGATGCAGGTCGTACTCGACCGTGTAACCGATGGCGCCATGACACTGGAGCGCGATCTCGGCGGCCAAGGTCGCGCCGTCGGAGGCGAGTGCCTTGGCAGTGGAGACGTCACGAGCTGCGGTTGGGTCGGCGGTGTCGAGTCCGTGCGCGGCGCGGTGGACCATCGGGCGCGCGAACGCCACGTCCTTCGCCGCGTTGGCGAGATGGTGCTTGACCGCCTGGAATCCACCGACCGGCTGGCCGAACTGCTCACGTTCGCTGACGTACGCGACGGTCGCGTCGACCAGGTGCTGGCCGAGGCCTACGAGGACGGCGGCGGTGCCGAGCGCGCCTGCGAGGAACGGGTCGGTCGTCGGCACGATCGGCGTGCCGTTCGTGCGCGCGGTGATCTCGACCAGGCGACGCGAGCCGTCGACGGTCTCGACACTCGAGGTGTCCACCGCTGACTGCTCGAACAGTTCATATCCGGTGTCCGCGCGAAGCAGGAGGACGTCGACGTCGGCGCCGGCGGGGATGTAGGGAGCGGTCCCGGCGTCGGTCGAACCGAAGCAGGCCTCCCCGGTTGCCGGGCCGCAGACGAAGGCGCTCTCGACCCAGGGGTGGGGGAGCGCTGCCCGGCCGACCTCTTCGGCCACGGCCACTCTCGTCACCCAGTCGAGTTCCGGGTCCGTGGTGCCCATGTCGACGAGCGTCTGCCAGATGGTCGGCTCGAGGTCGCCTTCCCAGGCAGCGCGAACCACCTTCGGGTCACAGCCACCGGCCAATGCCTTGCGGACTGCCGCGGCGAACTCGACCCGGTCTTCTCCGAGTGTGAACTTCATCGCTGGCACCATCCGTCGCACGAGTGCCCCGAGCGGTTGCACTCGGGTCGGTCGCGGCGACGCAGGCTGACCCGCTCGGCGAACGTCACCGGTCGCTCCTCCTGCTGCTCACGTCGCTCGTCCATCACGTCATCCCCATCACCGGATTCGGGGGAGGCCGAGGACACGTTCCGCGGCGATGTTGCGCTGGATCTCGTTGGTGCCGGCGTAGATGGGACCCGACAGCGCGAACTGCCAGGCCTTGCTCCACCCATCCTCGAGTTCGGCGTCGGGGCCGAGCAGGTCGAGTGCGACCCGGTGGAGTTCGACGTCGAGTTCCGACCACCAGATCTTGTTGAGGCTCGATTCGGCGCCGGGCTCGGTGCCCTCGTCGATCCCGGTCACCGTCTGGAGGGTGAAGGCGTCGTAGGCCTCGGCCCGCATCCAGCCATCGACCAGGCGGTCTCGAACGACCTCTCGGCGGCGATTCGTCGGCGATTCGTTCCACAGGTCGATGAGGCGTTGGGCCGTCGCCTTGAACCGACCGGGGGAGCGGAGGGTGAGCCCGCGCTCCGACCCGGTCGTGGCCATGGCGACTTGCCAACCGTTGTCGACATCGCCCAGGACCGGCCCGCCAGGGAGGCAGTCGTCGGGAAGGAAGGCGTCCTCGAAGAAGACTTCGGCGAAGCCTTCGTCGCCGTCGAGTCGACCGAAGCCACGGACCGTCACGCCGTCGATGTCGAACGGGACCATCAGGTAGCTCAGCCCCTTGTGCCGCTCAGATTCAGGGTCGGTGCGGAAGAGGCCGAACAGGTGCGTGCAGAAAGCGCCCCTCGTCGTCCAGGTCTTCTGGCCGTTGAGCAGCCAGCCTCCGTCGACGCGCTCTGCCTTCGATCGCACGGACGCGAGATCGGACCCGGCGTTGGGTTCGGACCAGCCCTGCGACCAGAGGTCTTCGGCCGAGGCCATGCGAGGGAGCACGTGGTCCTGCTGTTCCTGGTTCCCGAAGCCGAACACGGTCGGGGCGAGGAGGAAGATCCCGTTCTGGGTGACGCGCTGCGGTCCACCGGCTCGGTAGTACTCCTCCTCGAAGATCAGCCACTCCCAGATCGACGCAGCGCGACCGCCGTAGGCCTCGGGCCACGACACGACTGCCCATCGATCGGTGAACAGCTTCTTCTCCCATTCGAGGTGGCGGGCGAAGCCATCCTTCGTGTCGCCGGACCCCAGACCGTGCGGTGTATTGGTCTCGAGCCACGACCGCGCCTCGGCCCGGAACGCCTCCTGCTCGTCGCTCCAGCTCAAGTCCACGTCGGCGATTCTGACGCGACGTCAGATTCCCCACGAAATCT
>JBBSLH010000069.1:0-14002 GCA_038255425.1 Acidimicrobiales bacterium | reverse complement strand
TGGTGTCGAACTCCCGGCCGAGCTCTCTGCGCTCGGCATCGCCGCCGACCTCGCCTGCAGCACGTCGTCCGCCGACGCCAGCGTCCCGACCGCCGCTTCCGACTCGAGAGTCGGATCGATCGAGCTCAACCCGATCGGCGCAATCAACCAGACCCCACTCGGCGACGCGCTCGACACGGTCGAGAACGAGGTCGTCGACGCTGTTCTCGACGGCCTCGCACCGGTCTTCAAGGGTGTTGACGGGGGCACCGGACTGACGACTGAAGACTTCGTCTCCGACCTCTTCGAACTGCTGTTGAACGGTGCACCGCTTGCCACCGTGACGATCGGCGACACCGCCACCGCGTCCTCTGCCACGGCCACCACCGCCACCACGGCCTGCGCTGCCGAGGGTGCCCGCATCGACATCCTCGATGCCGCACCCGTCGACGTGGTGGGCGTGGGCACCGTCGATGCTCCGCCGCTCGTGTCAGTTGTCGTCGGCGAGTCCGACACCGCGGTCTCGACGGACCTTGCGTCCGGCGAAGCCACCGCCACCGCGAACCCCGCAATCGCGACGGTTCGAATCAGCAGGCTGGGCGAGCCGGTCGAGGAGATCGCAATCGGCCCGGGTGCCGCCCCGGACCCGATCGAGCTTCCTGCCCCGCTCGGCAACATCGTGATCTCCGCCGCCGGCGTGACCGGGCCCGATGCCGCTGATGGCGTCACCTCGATCCAGGCCAGCGCGGTGCGCATCCACGTCTTCGAAGGCAGCGAAGCCCTGATGGGTGGCATCGAACTCGCCCTCGCCGACTGCACCAGCGTCGCCGGTGGCTCCATCACACCCGTCACACCGGAAACGCCCGAGACGACGGTCACCACCGCCCCGTCGCTGCCCCGTACGGGTGGCACCGGTGCGAACGGCATCGCTCTCGCCGGTGCTGCCGGCCTGGCACTCGCCGGGTTTGCACTCCTGCGCCGTAGCCAGACCGTCTGAACCACCCAAGAACCTCCCCGACGTCCCTTCCTGACACCTTCGGGCAGGACGGGCGTCGATAGGCTTGCTCGAGTCATGGTCACAACTGCCGCGATCCTCCTGAATCTGGTCATCGGTGCCGCGATCGTCGCGCTGACGCTCCGGATCCAGCGATCCGAGGCACCGGTGCCCACGCCGGCGCTCGCGACGACCTCGGCGCCAGCAGATCTGGCGCGCGAACCGGAGAACTTCGTCGAGCGGCTCGTCGTCGGCCTCAAGAACCGGAAGGCAGCACGGATCGCTCTGTCGATGCTGTCGTTCGCGCTCCTTCTCGGCGCCGCCGGCGTGATCGGCTACCCCTTCTACACCAACCTCTACCAGGGCCGTATCCAGGGCCAGCTCGACCGGCAACTGGCGTCACCCGAGCTGCGTGACGCCTACCTGAACCGCTCCGTCGGCGAGGGCGACAGCCTCACCCGGATCAGGATTCCTCGCATCGGTGTCGATGTCGTCGTCGTGGAAGGAACGACAGCGAGCGCCCTCCGAGCCGGCGCCGGCCACTACCCCGGCACGCCGCTGCCGTGCGAGGTGGGCAACGTGGCCATCGCTGGCCACCGCACGACGTATGGACGCCCGTTCCACGATCTCGATCAACTCCAACCGGGTGATCGGGTGACGCTCGAGACCCCGATCGGCGAGTGCACCTACGAGGTCGCGCTGGAACCGTTCATCGTCTCGCCGACCCAGACCGAGGTCGTCGACAACACCCCCGAGTCCGCCCAACTGACCCTCACCACGTGTCACCCCAAGGGGTCCGCACGTGAACGCCTCATCCTGACCGCGACGATGGTGAGCGCGGAGACCTTCGATGCCTGATCGACGCGCTGGACGACGCCTCGTCGCCGCGCTCGCGCTCGGCGTGGGGGTGACCGTCGCAATTGGGAGCAGCGCGGTCGCGCAGGAGCCCGCCCCTGCTCCCTGGACCGGGTCGTCCTTCGATTCGTCCGTCCCAGCTCCACACTTGTCACACACGTTCGACGTCGGCGGGGCCTTCAAGCGATCGGGCCGAGGACAGATCTTCAACGTCGACATCTCGTTCGCGCGAGGGTCGTACCCGACAGCAGACGCATCAGAATGCACGATCCCGTCGAATGAGAGCGACGTTCCCGAGGTCGATCCGGACAATCCGCCATCGACCGCACCCGATGCGCCCAGCGATCAGTTCCGATTCCGGGTCACCGAGACCCTGTGGCCGTGCAATGGCAACTACACCGTCCTTGCGACAGCAACGGCTGCAGCCACGTCCGACACCAGCTACACGATGCAGGAGACCATCCGAGTCGAGGTGCCTCCGGTCGCGGTGCCCGGGCTGCAAGCGACGGTTGCCGGTGGCGAGGATTCACCCGACCCGCAGACCGGTGCGACGGCGGACGATCCGGCGAGCGTGTTGGTGACCTGGGAGAAGCTCGACACGCCAGACGAGACCTACCCCGACTTCGTCGGCTACCGGGTGCAGCGAGCCGGGCCAGCAGCGGATGCGAAGTTCGCCACCGTCAGCGACGTGATCGGCCATGAGAGCGCCAACACGTTCAACGACACCATCGAAGCCCCCGGCAAGTACCGCTACCGGGTGCAGTCGTTGCGCGCCGGACCGGAAGGACCGAGCACGCCGGTGCCGTCCGCCGACGCGACCACGCCGTCGGTCGCTGTGGACGTCGCAGGACCGCCGGCTCCCGCGGCGACGACGACCACCCCTGGGGAGAACGACGCGACCACGACCCGACGGCGCACGTTCGGGCTTCCCGACGTCAACCGCACACCATCCACCGGTCGGACGCTCACGGTCCCCGGGCCGCCGACCACGGTCGATGACGGCTTCAACGACACGCTCGACTACGGCGACCTCCCCGAACCCGGCTCGGAACTCGCCGGTGAGGGCCAATCGGTCATCCAGACCGAAGGCGAAGGCGCGGGGCTCCTCGGCCCGGTGGCCGGAGCGATGGTCCTGCTCGGCTGGGCTGGCCACGTCGCCTACCTCAACCGACTCGCCAAGCAGTTCTAGGAAGCCCTTCTACGCAGAGGCCCGACGCTCGTCGGGTATCTCGACGCCGGTCAGCACCGACAGCAGCGTGAGTGCGCCCGCCTTGTCGAGTGGTTCATTGCCGTTCCCACACTTGGGAGACTGCACGCAGGACGGGCAACCGGTACTGCATGCACAGGCGGCGATCACCTCTGCCGTGACCCGCCAGTGCCGTTCGGCCGCCGCAAACCCGAGTTCGGCGATCCCGGCGCCACCCGGATAGCCGTCGTAGATCACGATTGTGGGAGCGCCGGTGTCGACGTGCTTGGCGGTCGAGATCCCGCCAACGTCCCAGCGGTCGCAGATGGCGAACAGCGGCAACACGCCGATGGCTGCATGTTCCGCCGCATGCAGCACGCCCGGCCACGTGTCCGGCACCAGGCCGGCCCCGGCGAGGATCTCCTCGGGGATCACACGCCACACGCCACGTGTCTCGAGCGTCGACGGCGGCAACGAGAGCCCGCTGCGTTCGACGACCTCACCCGACAGCGCGTCCTTGCGGACATAGCCGGTCACCCGGGTCGTCACCTCGATGGGGCCGATGGCGAGCCGGACCGCGCCGGACGCATCGACCTGGTCTTCGCCGCAGATTCGCAGGTCCATCCGTGTGGTCGCCGATGTGTACGTCCCGCCATCGTCGGGTTCGACCACTGCCCGGCCTGCATCGAGGTCGAGTTCGCGAACGCGGTAGTGCCGGCCAGCATGCAGGTAGACCGCGCCCTCGTGGACCACCTCGCCTGCCCGACCCTTGTCGACAGTGCCGACCGGTGTGCCATCGGGCCTGATGATCTTGACCTGGCCAGGTGAACCCGAGCGCAGTCCGACCCGGTCGACCGGCCAACCGTTGCCGGACCACACGGCGACCGGCGACGTGGGAGACAGGCGCCGACGCCGGCCTCGCCCGCCGGCGGTTCCGCCGCCGGGCGGACGAACGAGCAACTCGTCGTCCTGCACCAGACGGCGGACGCTGTCGTCGAGGATGCCAGGCCAGTACCGCTCGTCGTCGTGGGTCAGCGGCAACTCGAACGCGGCACAACGGAGGTGCGGGTCGGCGACGAACGGATTGGCGTGGTTGATCACCGCAGGTTCGGGTGGTCGCTCGAACAAGGCTTCAGGATGCGCGGCTGCCCATTGATCGAGCTGATCGGAACCACACACCAGCACGGCGAGCGAGTCCTGACGCTGACGACCCGCCCGCCCGATCCGCTGCCACATCGAGGCGACGGTGCCGGGGAAACCATCGAGTACGCAGGCGTCGACGCCGTCGAAGTCGACTCCCAGCTCGAGGGCAGAGGTCGCGAGCACCGCGTCCACGGTGCCCTGCGCCAGGCCCTCCTCGATCTCGAGGCGCTCCTCTGCCAGGAAACCGCCGCGGTATGCGGCGATCCGAGACCTGGCCTCGGCCGGGACCTGACGGCGCGTCCGCTCGGCCACGATCTCGGTCGTTCGACGGCTCGGGCAGAAGCCGAGCGTGCGATGACCGTCACGCACGAGATCAGCGACCAGGCCCGCCGCCTCGGTGTGGCTCGACGCACGCATGCCGGTCTCGGCATCGAGCACCGGGGGATTCCACACGGCCACCGAACGGGCGCCGGTGGGCGAACCGTCGTCGGTCACGGCGGTGACGGGGACGCCGGTCAGCGCAGAGGCGAGCTCGGCCGGCTCACCGATCGTGGCCGAGGTGCACACGAAGGTGGGGTCGGCGCCGTAGTGCGCGGCGATGCGACGGAGCCGACGGATGACGTGGGCCACGTTGCTGCCGAAGATCCCGCGGAAGAGATGCAGTTCGTCGATGACGACGTACTCGAGGCGCGAGAGGAACCGCATCCACCCGGCGTGGTGCGGGAGGATCCCGCAGTGGAGCATCTCGGGATTCGTCAAGAGCACGGTGGCATTGCGCCGGGCCTCGGCCCGCTCGTCCCGGCCTGCATCCCCGTCGTAGGCCGACGGGACGACGCCGGGGAATCCGAGGTCGAAGAAGGACCGGAGCTGGTCGTGCGCCAGCGCCTTGGTGGGATAGATGCACAGCGCGGTGCCCGGGCGGATCGATGCGCACGCCGCCTCCGCGATGGCTGCCTGATAGATCAGCGACTTCCCGGATGACGTGCTCGTGGCGACGGCGACGGACGTGCCGGAGCGGATCAGGTCGAGCGCCTCTGCCTGATGGGAGTACAGCTCGTCGACACCGAGTCGCTCGGCCACGGGCGGCGGGAGCGGGACGGAGAGTGATCCGTGGCGAGCATCGGACGCTGGGAGCCGGTGCATGTGCAGGAGCCGGCGCGGGTCGGCGAGGTGTGCCTCGTCGCGCGCCGAGAGCCTGGCATCTCGTCGCCGGACGAGTGCCTCGAGCTCGGCGCCGGGGTCGCTGGCCACAGATCCAGCGTAGGTCTCCTGGCTCCGAGATGACAGGGGTGTAGTTCCATGACTGTGACATGGCCCAGATGCCCCACACCGACTCCGGATCCATCAGGCGCGGGTTGTACGCTGGATCGCTGGCATGGAACTCGAGATCTCTGACTCCGACGCGTCTGTGGACACCCACGGCTGGACCGTTCTCACCGCAACCGGCGAGATCGATGTCGCCGCCGCGCCCGGACTCCGCGAACAGCTCGTCCAGCTGATCGAGGCGGGAACGACCGAGCTCGTCGTCGACCTCGAAGGCGTCGATTTCATCGACTCCACCGGACTCGGCGTGCTCGTCGGCGCCGTTCGACGAGCACGGAGTGCCGACGGCGACGTCCGCCTGGTCTGCACCAATTCGCGGCTGCTCAAGGTGTTCGACGTCACGGGCCTGGACGAGGTGTTCACGATCGTCGAGTCGGTCGGCGATGCCATCGCCATGGCCGCCGACGGGAGCTGACACCCGCGATGGCCGAGATCCACATGGAGATCCCTCCTCGGCTCGACTATCTCGCTGTCGTCCGACTCGTGGTGGCTACGGCTGCCGCCCTCGACCCGCCGCTCCCCGAATCGCGTCTCGACGATCTCCGCCTGGCCGTGACCGAGGCATGCAGCAACGCGATCAAGGCGCACCGCCCCGAAGCAGAAGCAGAACCGGTCATCATCACGTGCCGCCTCGAGGACGACCGTTTCCAGGTCGACATCCGTGATCGTGGGCCGGGATTCGATCCGGACGCCCTCACGGCGCTCCCCGACGTCGCCGACCCCCAGCGTCTCCAGCACGAGTCCGGTCTCGGGATCCCGCTGATCCGCGTGCTGACCGACGAAGTGACCTTCGAGCCGGCGGGGGACGGGACGATCGTCTCGATGACCCTGCATCGCCCCGCTCCGTCCGCATAACCCCCGCGCAGAACTCCGAGAACTCACCGCATGCACGACTCCCTCCCGCCCAGCGTCGACGTCCCCCACACGTGGTCGCAGTCCGACCGGTTCGTCCCCCGCTCGTTCGTCCGCCCCCTCCAGCGATTCATGGACACGGAGGCATCGGGAGCGATCTTCATGCTCGTGGCCGCCGTCGCCGCGCTCGCCTGGGCCAACTCCCCGTGGTGGCACGCGCAGGAGACGCTCTGGGAGACGAACCTGTCGATCCATCTCGGCGGGCTGGCGCACATCGACCTCACACTCGTCGAGTGGATCAACGACGCGTTGATGGCGATCTTCTTCTTCGTCGTCGGGCTCGAGATCAAGCGCGAGCTGGTGCACGGCGAGTTGCGGGACCCCAAGAAGGCGGCGCTCCCCGCCATCGCTGCTCTGGGCGGCATGATCATTCCCGCCGGGATCTACCTGCTCTTGAACGCGGGCTCCGAGAGCTCCCACGGCTGGGGTATCCCCATGGCGACCGACATCGCGTTCGCCGTGGCGGTGGTCGCACTCGTCGGCCCCCGGATCCCCAACGCCGCCAAGGTGTTCCTGCTCACGTTGGCGATCGCCGACGACATCGGCGCGATCGTCGTGATCGCCATCTTCTACACCGACGACCTCAGTTTCGGCTGGCTGGCCATCTCGCTGCTGACCATCGGGGCGCTGCTCGTGGCCAAGCGTCTCCGCGTGCGGTCGATGGCGGTCTACGTCATCCTCGGGCTGTTCCTGTGGTTCACCGTTCACGAGTCCGGCGTGCACGCCACGCTCGCCGGCGTGACGCTCGGGTTGTTGACGCCAGCGTGGTCGTTCTTCGATCCACGCCAGTTCGCTCCCAACGCCCGCACGCTGGTCGAGGCGGCGGACGACGTCATGGACGACGGCCTCCTGACCGAGGCCGAGTACGAGTTGAACCAGGCTCGACTCGAGGACCTGAGTCGCCTGGTCGCCGAATCCCAGTCCCCGCTCGAACGGCTCGAACACGCGCTGCAGGGCTACGTCGCCTTCCTCATCGTCCCGCTGTTCGCGTTCTCGAACGCAGGCGTCCGACTCACCAGCGAGGCACTCGACGGCATCGGTACGGACACGGTCGTCCTCGGCGTCGGGCTCGGGCTGCTGGTCGGCAAGACCATCGGGGTCTTCGGGGCCACGTTCCTCGCCGACAAACTCGGCATCGGCACCCTTCCCGAAGGCGTCACCTACCGCCATGTGTTCGGCCTCGCGGTCACCGCGGGAATCGGATTCACGGTGGCGCTCTTCGTGGCCGGTCTCGCATTCGAGGGTGACCCCGCCTTCACCGACTCGGCGAAGATCGGGATCCTTGCCGGCTCGCTCGTGTCGGGGATCATCGGGTATCTGCTGCTCAAGACGTCGCCGGTCGCTCCCGGGACGACGGGCCGCGACGTGGACCAACCCTCGCCGGCACTGGTCGACTGAGCCCATTCCGGACAACGTGTGTCTTTCGTCACAATGACTTGTCACAACACTGTTACTTATGTAATGTGATTGCAACGTCAACCTGAGCGTTGGAAGTGCTGATCGGTTTGCCCGCCCGCCCCCGATCGTCGTGACCACCGCTCGGGTTGACGTATTTTTCGGCCTCGGGTCGGGTGGCGAAGTCAGAGCCACCGATTATTACGATCTCGAGTCAGAAACCGCTGCGGAAGCTCGGTGTCGGCCCGAATGCCCGATCTCAGGCCTCGACGTCGCGGCGGCCCTCGAGCGCCCGGCCGAGCGTGAGCTCGTCGGCGTACTCGAGATCGCCTCCCACCGGGAGGCCGCTGGCGATCCGAGTGACCCGGATCTGCATCGGCGTGAGTAGCCGAGCCAGGTACATCGCCGTCGTGTCGCCCTCGAGATTCGGGTTCGTGCAGAGGATGACCTCGGTGACGCCGTCGGTGTCGATGCGGGCGAGGAGCTCGCGGACCTTGAGCTGGTCGGGCCCGATGCCCTCCATCGGATTGATGGCTCCGCCGAGCACGTGATAGCGCCCGTGGAAACCGCCCGTCTTCTCGACTGCGATGATGTCCCTGGGTTCCTCGACGACACAGACCGTGGTCGCGTCCCGACGGGCGTCAGCGCAGATCGAACAGCGCTCGGCCTCGGAGAGGTTGTGGCACACGTCGCAGAAGCGCACGCGGTCCTTGGCGGTCGAGATCGCGGTCGCGAGCGCGAGCGCGTCCTCTTTGGGGACCTTCAGCAGGTGATAGGCGACGCGTTGCGCCGACTTGGGGCCGACCCCCGGCAATCGACCGAGCTGGTCGATCAGGTTCTGGACGGCATCGGAGTGCACGACTGGCTATTCGTCGCCGAGGTCGTCGTCGCCGGACCCGCCACCGAGCAGACCCGACAACCCGCCGAGCACCGAGCTCGGATCGAAGTCGCCCATCGCCCCCGCGTGGAGGTCGGCGATCTGGTTCGTCACGTCCCGCATCGCGGCGACGACGAGGTCCTGGAGCGTCTCGATGTCGGTCGGATCGACGACCTCGGGTGAGATGGCGACGGCGAGGACCTCGCCGGTGCCGGTCGCGGTGACCCGCACGACGCCACCGCCCGATGTGCCGACCAACTCGGTGTCGGCCGCGGCCTGACTGGCCTCCATGGCCGCCTGGGCCTGCGCGAAGAGACCACCGAGGCCCCCACCGCCTTCGCCTCCGAGGCCACTCAGCAGACCTCCGAGGTCGATTCCCTGCTCGGGTGTCTGGTCGTCGCTCACGAATCCTCCAGGAGTTCGGCGCCGGGGAAGGCGTCCTTCAATTTGGCAACGCCGCCAACGCTCGCATCAGGAGCGTCGCTGAGATCATCGATGTCCACCACGTCGTCGTCGGCGTCGTCGTCGGCAAGCGGCGTATCGTCCGCCGTCGGGGCTGCAGGTGACCCCTTGGACTCGTCGACGACCAACTCGAGCGGCACGGGTCGGCCGAAGTGTTCCGACAGCACCGCCGCCACCTCGGCGCGGCAACCCTCGCACTGGTCACAGTGCGCTCGATTCGGCAGGGCGAACCGCACCATGCGACCGTCGCCGTCGACGAAGTGCCCAGGCTTGAACAGCGCCCGTGCGCGGGGCTTCAGGGCTGCGAGCACCGTCGAGTCCCACGCAGCCGTGAGTTCGGCGGTGGACGGCGGTGTACCGGCGGCAGGCGATGGATCGGATGCGGGCGGAGGATCGCTCTCGGGCGACAGAGCCTCGGCTTGCGCGACCGGCACCTCGGGCGGCAGTTCGGCCGGTGCGGTCTCGGATCGAGCGCGCTTGACTGATCCCAGCGTGGGGCGCGATCCCGAGGGCGCAGCCGACGACGGTGCGGGGGGTGCTGGCGCGGTGGCGTCGCGTTGGGTGAGATTCGCTCGCGCCGCATCAGCGCCACGTCGGGGCTGACCACCGGACGGCGCCACCGTCGCCGCAGGAGCGACGGCGGGAGTGGGAGCCGGAGTGGGACTCGGCGCCGAAGCGTCAGGCTGCGCAGCCGGAGCATCCGTCGACGCCACGGTCACGCCTGATGCGACCTGCTGTTCGAGGTGCTCGACACGAGCGACCAGGGCGGCGACATCGTCGCCGGCATCGGCACGCGTGAGTCTGACCAGTGCGACCTCGAGGGTGATGCGAGGGTCGGGCGCCTGACGCATGTCGACACTCGCCGTGCCGATCAACTCGAGCGAGCGTGTCAACGACGCCGGGCCGAGGGCGTTGGCGACGTCGTTCGCTCGCGCCGACGACACGTCGGTCATGGCTCCGCTGGGTGCGCCCATCGCGACGAGAAAGGCCTCGCGGAGTGACTCGATGAGGGCCTCGGCGAGCAGGCGCGGATCGCGACCGGCCCGCACCGACGCGTCGACGGCGACGAGCGCCGCACCCGCATCGCGTGCGCCGAGTGCATCGATGATGTCGTCGACAGGGACGCCGAGCGTGCTCACGCCTCCCGTCGCCGCGACCTGATCGAGCGACGAGAGCGTGTCTCGGGCCGACCCAGCACCGACCCGGACGACGTGTTCGACCGCAGATTCGTCCAGGCCGAGGTCGGCATCGGCGATCACGTGGCGGACGTGGTCGGCGAGCACATCGGCGGAGAGCAGGTGGAAGTCGAAGTGCTGCGTCCGAGACCGGATCGTCGGCAACACCTTCTCCGGCTCGGTGGTGGCGAGGACGAACACGACGTGCTCGGGCGGTTCCTCGAGCGTCTTGAGAAGCGCGTTCGACGCCGCCTTCGTGAGCATGTGGACCTCGTCGAGGATGTACACCTTGCGGTTGCCGCTGGTGCCCATCGAGACCCGACCGAGCAGGTCGCGCATGGCGTCGACACCGCTGTTCGACGCTGCATCGAGTTCCTGGAGCCAGTCGACCTGCCGACCCTCTTCGACCGCCTTGCAGTTCTCGCAGGTCGTGTCGGGCTCGCCGTCGGTCGGATGCTCGCAGTTGAGGACCTTGGCCAGGATGCGGGCAGTCGAGGTCTTTCCGGTCCCGCGCGGGCCGGAGAAGAGGTACCCGTGCGCGACACGGTCCTCTCGAACCGAGTTCTTCAGGGCCGTCGTGATGTGGTCCTGGCCCAGCACCTCGTCGAAACGCTGCGACCGGTAGCGGCGATAGAGGGACTGGTAGCTCATGCGCCGCCGACCCTATCGGCCCCCCTGGACCGCCAATGCCGACGAATGCGAAGCATTCGTGACGAACCCGACGGCCCGACAGGGCCTGAGGGTTCGCTCCGCCTACACCCAAGGTGACGGCCAGGCGATCTGCGGCACATCACAGTGTCCGCTGAGAGCTGCTGCCTTCCGGCCCTGACTCGGTTCACGGGCTGCGATTGCACAGGACCCGACCGCCACCTTCGGTGTAGGAGGAGCGAGACTGTATTCTGCCAGACCCCTGAGGAGGGGTGCGAGAGCGGCCGAATCGGCACGCTTGGAAAGCGTGTGAAGGGCAACCTTCCGAGGGTTCGAATCCCTCTCCCTCCGCTCGAGGCCAGACCCGGCCGCTCGGCGAAACGCTGAGCGGCCGGACGGCCCCAGCTCCGCCCGGCTTCGCTCTGCTGCAAGGGTGGTGAACCACCCGACTGTCCCATGTTTCGACAGCGGTGGAGCCAGTTCCTGCCTGGGCTACCGTCGGTTACGTGCCGATGTCCGAGATGCTCGATCACGAGGCGCTGATGGCGCTTGCGCTCGACGAGGCCCGTGCGGCCGAGGCGGTCGGCGAAGTGCCGGTCGGCGCCGTCATCGTCGTCGACGGCAGCGTTGTCGCTCGTGCGCACAACCGACGAGAGTCGACCCACGACCCCAGTGCCCACGCCGAACTGTTGGCTCTGCGGGAAGCGTGTGCGGCCGCGGGGTCCTGGCGTCTACCGGGTGCAACCGTCGTCGTGACACTCGAACCGTGTCCCATGTGTGCTGGCGCATTGTCGGCGGCGCGGGTGGAGCGAGTGGTCTTCGGTGCCGCCGATCCGAAGGCCGGCGCGCTCGGGTCGCTGTACAACCTCGGCGTCGACCCACGCCTGCCCCACACGTTCGACGTCGTCGCCGGCGTCGCTGCGGATCGCTGCGGTGCGCTGCTCGAGTCGTTCTTCGCCGATCGTCGTTGAGTCCGATTCGCTGACGTCTCGATGACGAGTCAGTCGGCGGCGGGGAGGTCGAACGTGAAGGTCGACCCTTCGCCGAGCGTGCTCTCGAGCGTCAGGTGGCCGGACTGGAGCTGCGCGTAGCGACGGGCGATGTTGAGCCCGATGCCGGTACCGCGCCGCTGCGGGAAGCCGGGCGCCGACTGGAAGAAGCTCTGGAACACGCGGACCTGGTCGTCGGGCGCGATGCCGATTCCCTCATCGGTGACATGGAGATGCACCCGCTCACCGACGCGTGCGGCGCTGACCTCGATACGGGTCCCGGCGACGGAGTATCGGGCAGCGTTCGTGAGCAGATTCCGGAGCACGTGTCCGAACGCGTCAGGGTCGGCAACGACGAGGTGGTCGCCGACGTCCACCACCACTTCGTGGCCGCCCAACTGATGGGCGAGGTCGTGGACCATGGACTTCACCGCCTCGGTCAAGCGCAACGGGCCCGGATCGAGCCGCACGGCATCGGCTTGGAGCCGCGAGTAGTCGAGAATCTGCTCGATCAGGTCTCCCATCGACTGAGCGTTGGAGGAGATGCGAGCGATGAAGTCGGTGCGTGTCGCCTCGTCGAACTCGTCCCACTGCCCCTCGAGCAGCGCGCTGAATCCGCGAACCGACGCAAGCGGCGTTCGGAGCTCGTGGGACACCGTGGCGAGGAAACGGTCCTTGAGTTCGTCGGCGGCGCGGAGACTCGCCGACTCCCGCCGGTCCTGCTCTGCCAGTCGACGGAGCTCGGCATCGCTGTCCCGTTGGTCGGTCACATCGCGCATGGTGCAGACCAGCCCCTCGACCGACGGGTCATCCAACCGGTTCACCACGACGGCATCGACCCAACGCCAACCGAAACGCGCGTGCCGGATCCGGAACGTCACCTGGTCGCGCCCGTCCGGCCTGGCGGACGCACCGGCGACCGCTGACACCACGGCTTCGATGTCTTCGGGATGCATGTCGTTGAAGGCGCTCTCGCCGACGTTCGTGTATGCCGGCGCATCGATGAGCTGCTCGATGCCCGGGCTCGCCCACTTGACCGACAGGTCCTCACCGAGGATCACGATGATGTCGTCGATGTTCTCCACGATCGACTCGAGCCGCCGCCGGTGCGCCACGTTCTCGGCCTCCCGCAACACCCGATCACTGATGTCGCGGATCGTGACCACGTGACCTCTGGCGCCGTCGATCTCCACCGCGTCCGAGAGCCGCGCCTCGGTGTGGTGCCAGTCCCCGTCAGCCATGCGGATACGGACATCGATCGGATCGACCGGCATGCCCTCGATCACGCCGCGGGTGAACACGTCGACGACGTTCGCCACGTCCTCCGGATGCACGAAATCGAGCATGTCCGAGCCGTTCACCTCCGCTCCGACGAGACCGGTGATCCGGCCTGCGGCCGAGTTGGAGAACCGGATCCTCCCTTGCAGGTCGATGACCGTGATGATGTCGTTGGTCGTGTCGAGCATCATCTCGAGCCGGGCAACGTGCTCCGGATCGACCGCAGCCTCCAGCGGAGCTCGGAAGGTGACCAGAGCGAGCGGCCCGTCTGCATCAGCACCACCGACAACGACTGCGGAGGCGCTCAGGAGCGCACGAGTCGCGGCGATCTCGATGTCGACATCGATCTCCTCTCCCGGACGGAGCCGCGTCGCCTCCGCTGGCAGCAACAGGCCACGGGTGAGCCTTCCGAGCAACTCGGCGTCATCGACGTGCGCCAGTGGGTCGGCGACGAGATCGAGAGCGACCTGGTTGGCGAAGCTCACTCCGCTGGACCGCCACACAAGTACCGCGACGCCGTGGTGCTCGAGCAGGCGCGAACCGAGATCACGCCAGAACTCGCCACGGCCGACCGCCATCTCGGACATCGCACCATCGTCCCACTCCAGCGGCAGTGCATGTGGCAGCGCGTTCATTCTGTGAGGGTCACAGCACCCTTCGCTAGTGTCGTGCGCCCCTGGAGGGATGCCAGAGCGGACGAATGGGACGGTCTCGAAAACCGTTGAGGCTTTCGGGTCTCCGTGGGTTCAAATCCCACTCCCTCCGCCAACGAAACTGCTGGTCAGA
>JBBSLH010000068.1:0-14065 GCA_038255425.1 Acidimicrobiales bacterium | reverse complement strand
TGGCGAGCACATCGCCCACACGCAGGACGACGATGTCGGTGCCGCCCTTGGCATGTGCGGCTCGGGCGGCAGCGACCGCATGGGTCGGATCCATGTGGTCGACGATGCCGTCGGGCTCTTCGGTGGCGGTGGGAGTGGGGCGGAGATCAGACATGGTCGACACCGAGCGTAACGGTGATGTCGACCGCATCACTTGGTCGGGTGTCCTCGACGACCTCGCCGACCCCGAGGATCTCGGCCACAGCTTCGGCCTCGTCACGGAACTCGTCGCCGGCGTACTCGATGGTCGTCCTCGTCACATCGAGTTCTCCGGCGTTCCCGATCGACGTCACCTCGACACCAGCGGGCGGGAGCGTCCCGGCAACCGAGAGTGCCTTCGTCGTGTCCGTCGTGCCGTTCAGGACGCGTAGTCGAGCCCGGATCCCCGGGCCGGGTGACACCGGTAGTGGGACGTAGCGGGCGACCAGCGCACGGAGTTGGTCGATTCGTGGCACGAACGATGGCTCGTCACCGAAACGCTCCGAGGTCGCTGGCTGGACCGGAAGTGAGTCGACGTCACCGCCGTCGCGAGCCAGCGCTCGGACGAACCGACCCACGCCGGTGTCCAACTCACCAGGGACGCCCGCGTCGCTCCCGTCGCCCGCAACCGCGTCGAGCCACGCGGCCCAGAAGATCTCGTGACGGAACAGCCGGGCCAGGTCCGACTCGTCCTCGACGGTCGCCCGGAGGTAGGGACCCACGTCGTCCTCGGTGAGTTCGATCTCCCCGGCCTCGAACCGGACCTCGCCTTCGATCTGGAGCTCGTTCGGGTTGTCGATCGTGATCGGAGCGACCGGCGCGACGAGATCGACCCAACGTGCATCGTCGACGATCGCGAACTCTTGGATTGCAGCGCCCAGCAAGAGTCCGACGGCGTCCGCTTGCAGGAGTGGCGCTTCGACGTCGTAGACCGACTCGACCGGAGCGTCGCCGTCGAGCGGCAGTTCCGTCACCGTTCTCCTCGGGACCAGCAGGACGCCACCGCCACCGCCGTCTGGCGTCGCGAGCGTCAGCACGGTGATCGAGTCGAGTGCACCGTCGACGTCGTGCAGCAGTACCAGCGTCGGCGACGGGTCCACGAGCGCCTCGAAGCCCGGTTCGGTCGGATCGACGATGGGAGCGAGCACCTCACCTTGCGTGCTGGCTCGGATCAGTCGCGTGCCCGCGTAGACCAGACCAGAGCCAGCGAGAACCAGCACCGCCAGCACCGCCCACGTCAATCGAACGGTCCCCACACGCGGATCGATCGTCGCGTCCGGGCCTTCGCTCCGTGGCGCATTCTCGTCCGACGTCTCGATGTCGACCGAGAGCAGTGCTGCCAGCCGAGCGACGCGATCGTCGTCGGGCACGTCGCCAGCTGTGGAGACGTCGTCGGTCACGGATCGCCACGATAGAGCTGACGATCTCGCACGCAGACGATCACGTCGCGGGGCAGCAGATAGTCGAGTGGGCGATGGTCGCGAACCCGCACTCGAAGGTCTGTCGACGAGACCTCGAGCCGAGGCACCTCGACGTGCGCCCACCGCCAGCCATCAGGAACCGCTGCAGGGCTCGACCCCGGTCGGTCGACCACAACGAGCGATGCGAGCGCCCGCACCTCTTCGGCCCGCTCCCACGTCTCGAGTCCTGCTGCGGCATCGGCCCCGAGGATCAGGAACAGTTCTGCGTCGCTCGCCGACTCCGCGATCGCTCGCAGCGTGTCTGCGGTGTAGCTGTCGCCGCCCCGGTCGATCTCGATCGAGCACGCCTCGAGTCCGTCGACACCAGCGACGGCCGCCTCGACCATGGCGAGACGGTCTGCGGCCTTGCTGATCAGCCGGGTGCCGACCTTCTGCCACGGCCGATTGGCGACGACGAGCAGGACTCGGTCGAGATCGAGTGTGTGACGGACATCGACCGCTGTCACCAGGTGTCCGACGTGGGGCGGATCGAAGGTCCCGCCGAAGACACCGATCCGTTCATCCACTGCGTTCACCCACGGGCGCACCGTACCGGGCATCGTGCGATGCGACGGGCGGCAGAAACCCGGTTCGGGGCGACTTGACAGATGTGCGACACTGAATCTTCCCCTCCCCCAGCGTCCATGTCCGTGGCGGTCTGCTCTGACGCTCGGACGGGTAGGGAACGAGCAACTTCAGGCCCATTCAGCGGGGCTTGTGACCACCGTCACAAATTTGGTGGGAATCACACGGCTGCAACCTTCGTTGGAACACATGTCATGAGCGATTCTGTAGGTCAATACCTCAACGAAATCGGCATGGTGCCGCTCCTCACTGCTGAGGAAGAGCGCCAACTGTCGCAAGTCATCGAGAAGGGCCGCGAGGCTCGGGAAGCCCTCGAAGAGGACGAAACACCCTCTCGTGAGGCTCGCCGAGCAATCGGCGCTGCTGCCGCGGCGAAGGACCGGTTCATCCGGGCCAACCTCCGCCTGGTGGTCTCGATCGCCCGTCGGTACCCGCTTCCGCCCTCGATGGAGCTTCTCGACCTCATCCAGGAAGGGAATCTCGGCCTCGAGCACGCAGTCGACAAGTTCGATTGGCGCAAGGGCTTCAAGTTCTCCACCTACGCAACCTTCTGGATCCGCCAGGCCATCGGCCGGGCGCTCGACCAGAAAGCCAGCTTGGTCCGTCTCCCGGGCGACCGCTCGGCCAGCCTCCGTGCAGCACTGCGCCATGCATCGGGTGAGGGCGGCGAACTCGACGACGAGCACGCCCGCCTGCACCGGCTGACCACCCCGACCTCCCTCGACCGCCAAGTCGGCGACGATCCGGATGGATCCGAACTCGTCGACCTCCTGGCCGATTCCAAGGCCGGGCCAGAGGCAATCACTCTGGCCCGCGCCGAAGACAACATGGTCGTCGCCCTCCTCGATGTCCTCGAGCCCCGTGCTCGATTCGCCGTGGAGCAGCGCTTCGGTCTCAACGACGGTCGCACCCGCAGCTACCGCGAGGTCGGCGAGGAGCTCGGCGTCACCGCCGAAGCCGCCCGACGCCTCGTGAAGCGGGCCGTCGGCACCGTTCGAGAAGAAGCCGGTACCCGCGGGGCGGCGTAGAACGGCTTTCCCTCGCGGGGCCATGCCGTGGAAGGCTTGCACCCGTGAACAACTGGAATCCGAGCACGTGGCGGGACCATCCCGCCGCGCAGCAACCCGAGTGGCCCGACACGGGCGCGCTCGACAGCGCGTTGAAGGAACTCGGTTCGTATCCCCCGCTGGTGTTCGCCGGCGAGGCCCGAGCGCTCACCGATCAACTCGGCCAGGTTGCCGACGGGAAGGCGTTCCTGCTCCAGGCAGGTGACTGCGCCGAGTCGTTCGACTCGTTCTCCGCCACCGCGATCCGAGACAAATTGAAGGTCATCCTCCAGATGGCCGTCGTGCTCACCTACTCGTCGGGCGTTCCGACGGTGAAGGTCGGCCGCATCGCCGGACAGTTCGCCAAGCCGCGTTCGAGCAACACGGAAACCGTGGACGGCATCGAGCTTCCGTCGTTCCGTGGTCACATCGTCAATGACATCGGTTTCACCGATGCCTCTCGCACCGCTGACCCGGCTCGGCTCCTCCAGGCGTACAACCAGTCGGCCTCCACGCTGAACCTCCTGCGCGCCTTCACCAAGGGCGGCTTCGCCGACCTCCGTCAGGTACACGCCTGGAATCAGGAGTTCGTCGCGTCGTCGAACGAGGGCCAGCGCTACGAGCAACTCGCATCCGACATCGAGCGCACGCTGCAGTTCATGCGCGCCGTCGGGATCGACACGCCCGACACGCCAGCACTCCACGAGGTCGACTTCTACACCTCCCACGAGGCCCTTCTCCTGGGCTACGAGGAAGCGCTCACCCGCCAGGACTCCCTCACCGGGGACTGGTACGACTGCTCGGCGCACATGATCTGGATCGGTGAGCGCACCCGTCAGATCGACGGCGCTCACGTCGAGTTCTTCCGGGGCGTCAAGAACCCCGTCGGTTGCAAGGTCGGACCGACGGCGACACCCAATGAAGTGCTCGCCCTGTGCGAGGCCCTCAACCCCGACCGCATCCCCGGCCGCTTGACGCTGGTCGTCCGCCAGGGCGCCGACAACGTCGAGGAGGGTCTCCCGCCGCTGCTCGAGGCCGTCCGCGACGCCGAACATCCCGTCGTCTGGGCCTGCGACCCCATGCACGGCAACACGTTCACCGCACCATCGGGCCGCAAGACCCGCCACTTCGAGGACGTCGTCCGCGAGGTCGCCGGCTTCTTCGCCGCCCACAAGGCTGCAGGAACCTGGCCCGGCGGAATCCACGTCGAACTGACCGGCGACGATGTCACCGAGTGCCTCGGTGGCTCCGAAGACCTGCTCGACGAGGACCTCGGCACCCGATACGAGACCATGTGCGACCCGCGCCTCAACGGCCGGCAGTCGCTCGATCTGGCATTCCGAGTCTCCGAACTCCTCCGGAGCTGACCCCAAGCCGGATCTCGCGAGAGTTGTGGCGACCCCACAGCAAGAACTCACGCAAGATTTCTTGGAATCACGGGAATGTTGATCGGATTAGTCAGGTTTGCCACACTTGGCAATTGAAAGCTGACCGGATCGGTCAGGTATTCGACCCACGAGGGACCTTCCATCATGCAGAGCCGTGAGATCGTGCTCGATCCGGAGCAGGCCGCCGACATCGCGAAGTTCGAGTCGGTGCTCGCCGGCTACCTGACCGGCGACATCGAGGAGGATGCCTTCCGGGTGTTCCGCCTCACCAACGGCATCTACGGCCAGCGTCAGGGAGGCACGAACCAGATGGTTCGTGTGCGCATCCCCTACGGCCAGGTCGTGCCCGAGCAGCTCGACATGATGGGGCACATCGCGGAGCACTACAGCCGGGGCTGGGGCCACATCACGACACGCCAGAACATCCAGTTCCACTTCGTCGAACTCGAGCGCATCCCCGACCTCATGCGTGAGCTCGCCAGCGTCGGCATGACGAGCCGCGAGGCGTGTGGCGACACCAACCGCAACGTCCAGGGCTGCCACCTGGCTGGCGCCTGCCCCCACGAGGTCCTCGACATCACCGCGTGGGCCGAGGCCGCCAACCAGCACTTCCTCCGCAACCCGATCGTGCAGCGCCTGCCGCGCAAGTTCAAGATCAACTTCTCCGGCTGCGCCACCGACTGCGGCCAGGCGATGTTCAACGACTGCGGCGTGATCGCCGTCAGCCGACCCCGCGAGGACGGCACCCTCGAGCCCGGCTTCCGCGTCTTCGTGGCGGGCGGGCTCGGCGCCAACCCGCACCCTGCGCTCGCGCTCGAGGAGTTCACGCCGCGCGACGAGCTTCTCGCCACGCTCGAGGCCGTCCTCCGGGTCTTCTCCAACCACGGCTTCCGAGACAACAAGCTCCGGGCCCGCATGAAGTGGCTCGTCGACACCATGGGCTGGGACGAACTACAGGAGCGGGTGCTCAAGGAGCGAAAGTTTCTCCTCGCCTCGTCGAGCTGGCCCGGTGGCGTGCCCGAGGTCGTCGACAAGTGGGGCGACTCCCCCGCCGGCGTCGCCAGTGGCGTCGCCCCCACCGAGGTCGGCCAGGGCGTGCCCGTCATGCTGCGCCGCACCGGCGAGTACGAGCGCTGGGAAGACGCCAACGTCGTCCGCGGCAACGCCAAGGGGACGGTGTCGGCCTACGCATGGTCGAGGCTCGGCGACATCACCGCCGACCAGTTCCGGGCGCTCGCCAGCATCCAGCGTGAGCTCAACGCCGACGTGCGCATCACCAACCGCCAGAACCTGGTCTACCGCAACCTCAGCGAAGCCCAGCTCCGGACACTCTTCGATCGTCTCTCGGTCATCGGAATGGCGGAGCCGGGGGCTGAGCTGTCCCGCGACGTCGTGGCCTGCCCCGGTGCCGACACCTGCAACCTCGCGGTCACACAGTCCCGCGGTCTTGCAGACGCCATCGGCGATGCCCTCGACGCCGAGGGTCTGGCTGAGGTGGGTGGTATCCGAACCAACATCTCCGGTTGCACCAACTCGTGCGGCCAGCACCACATCTCCGACATCGGGTTCTTCGGTGCAGAGCGCCGCGCCAATGGCCGTTCTGCGCCGGGCTACCAGATGCTCCTCGGCGGCTACGTCGGGCAGGAGAAGATCCACTTCGGCGAGAAGGCCCTCCGCCTGCCGGCGAAGAACGCCCCCGAGGCCGCCGTCCGCGTCGTGCGCCGGTTCGCCGCCGAGCGTGCCGCCGGCGAGGACTTCCGCGAATGGCTCGAGCGGAACGGCGGCGCCAAGGGCGTCGGCGAGACGCTGAAGGAGCTCGACGTCTTCCCCGACCACGACGAGGATCCCGACTTCTACGTCGACTTCGGCGAGACGGGCCCGTACGTGAAGGAGATCGGCGAATCCGAATGCGCCACGTGATCCGCTTGCTCGGCCTCCGGCCCTAACGGGCCGCTCGAGCCTCACGCCACCGGCCGCGAACAATCGTCCTACACCGAACACGGAAGTCTCTCCCATGCCCGTCACCGTGCCGCTGCCCAGCCTGCGCCACACCTACACCGATGATGAACTGTTCGAACTCAACGCCGAGTTCGAGCACGCGCCGGCGTCCAAGATCATCTCGTGGGCGGTCGATGCCTTCGGCCCGCACCTGTGCCTCACGGCGTCGATGACCGACGCCGTGCTCATCGATCTCGCGGTGAAGGCGGATCCGGCCATCGAGGTCGTGTTCATCGACACCGGCTACCACTTCCCCGAGACTCTCGACACCGTCGAGGCGGTCCGTCGGCGCTACGGGCTCAACATGAAGCTCATGACGGCGCCCGACAACACCGACGAGCTCTGGAAGACCGACCCGGACAACTGCTGCTCGGCGCTCAAGGTCCAGCAGCTCGAGCGGGCGCTGGCTGGCAAGGCGGCGTGGATGAGTGGTCTCCGTCGCGACGAGGCCGACACCCGCTCCAGCGCCCTCGTGGTGGGCCGCGACCTACGCGGGCTCGTGAAGATCAACCCGATCGCGGCGTGGACCGACCACGACGTCGAGTCCTACATCCATGAGCACGACGTCCCCGTCAACCCGCTCGTGAAGCAGGGTTACCCCTCGATCGGCTGCATGCCGTGCACGCAGCCGGTCGTGCCGGGCGAGGACGCTCGGTCCGGGCGCTGGAACGGCAAGGACAAGACGGAGTGCGGCATCCACCTCAGCTGAAGGTGTCCGGCGTCGCCCGGATCACCAACACGGCGATGTCGTCGACCGACCACCGATCGTGGAATCCCTCGGCGGCGGCGAGGATCGAGTCGGCCAGCGCTTGTGCAGACGGCGCATCGTGGCTGGCGATGACATCAGCGAGTCGGTGCTCACCGAAGAGTTCGTCGCCGCGACGTGACTCGAGGACGCCATCGGTGACGAGCACCATCACATCGCCGGCGCCGAGCAGGATCTCTGTCTCCTCGAACGACGCGTCCGGGAAGATTCCGACGAGCGAGCCCTGCAGGAGCACGCTGGAGAGAGACCCATCGGCGCGGCGAATCACAGGAGGCGGATGGCCGGCACGAGCCAACGTCAGCGAGACGCCTCGTTCGTCACAGGTCATGCGCGCGAACGCGGCCGTGCACATCTCGCCGTTGCCGACGACCAACGCGGTGTTCAGCGCCTCCAACGGCCCTGAAGCGCCCGGGCCCAACATGGCCGCGGTTCGGAGCGAATGCCGGGCGAGCGACGTCGACGCCGCGGCTTTCGGTCCCTTGCCGCACACGTCGCCGATCATGACGGCCCATGCGTCGTCGCGAACGGCGAACACGTCGTAGAAGTCGCCGGAGACGTCGCCCACCGAGGGCTGGTAGGCCACGCCGATCTCCACGCCAGGGATGTCGGGCAGATCAGGGGGTAACAGACTGCGCTGCAACACGTCGGCCACTTCGGCCCGCTGCCGATACAGCCGGTAGCGGGCATCGGCGAGGGCCACCATGTCGGCGACCGTCCCGATCAGGTCGAGTGCGGACGGGTCCAGTTCGTGCTTCGAGAACAGACCGAGCACGCCCGTGCACTGCCGGGAGACGAGGAGCGGATACCCGGCGAAGGCGACCATGCCCTCACGTTCGGCCCACTCCGGATCCGAGACCTCCGGATCACTGATCACGTTGTTCGTGAGATGTGGCTTCTTGCGACGGGCGATCCTGCCGATCTTGAACTGGCCGACCGGGATACGAGCGTGCGCGCCGTCGAGGTGCGTGTACATGCCGGCGCTGGCCCGAAGCACGAGATCTGAGGCGCCCTCCTCGATCGTCCAGATACGAGCGAACGCGGCATCGACGTGGTCGACGACGGCCTGCACGACCTGCTGGAGCCCGTCGTCGCTGAGCCAGTCGCGCGTGAGCATCTCTCCGACCTCGGCGACGAGGGTCGCATGGCGGATCCGCTCCTCCTGGAGGGTGGCGTACTCGATCGAATCGGTCACGTCGAACGCGATGCCGGTGATGGACCGGAGCCGACCGTCGGCGTCGTGGAGGCCCTGACCGGCTCCCCGCAACCACACCTCGTCGCCATTGGGCCGCACGATCGGATACAGATGGTCGAATCGCTGCCCGTCGCGCCCTCCTTGTTCGAGACGATGACGGAACTCGTCCTGATGGTCGGGATGGACGCGCTGGACGAAGTCGTCGAACGGCTCGGTGAAGGGAATCTCCGGGAGCCCGTGGAGGACAGCGAGGTGTGCAGAGCCCTCGATGCGTTCTCGGGCGAGGTCGAGAGTCCACGTCCCGAGCTCGGCCGCTTCGACGGCCAGGTCGAGCCGACGTCGTTGCGACTCGGATCGCTCCATCTCCCGACGCTGCCGGATCAGTGCGCCGAGCTCCCGGCTGAGGAGCTCCAACGCCTCGTTGGTGGCGATGTCGATGCCCCTCGGCTCCCGACTCACGAGCTCGATGGCCGCGACCCGCTCGTCTCCGGCCACCAACGGGAAGAAGATCCCCGATGTGATCCCGTGGCGTCGGGCGACATCGACCCGGTGGTAGTGCGCCAGCGTGGCGACGTCCTCCACCCAGACTGCCTCGGACGAGGCGAACGACGACCCGACCTGGCCCTCACCGGGGGCGAAAGTCCGATCGGCACTGTCGGCCGCGAAACCGTCGTCGCCTCGTGACCACGATGCAGCAAGTCGGAGTTCGCCATCACCGTCGTCGGGCAACCATGCCAACCCATGATCCCATCCGAGGTGATCGGTGAGCTCAGCGATCATCCCGGTCAGCAGTTCGTCGAAGGGCAGCTCGCGCCCGATCAACGCGAGGAATCGTCCAGAGAGTTCTCGATGGTCGGTCGACTCCGTCTGCGAGGGCTTCAGGAACGCGACCACCTCTCGCCCACCCGTGCGATCGATGTGGTGGAGCGTGACGGTCACCGGCACGTCGAACCCGGACCGGTGTCGCGCCACGAGCGAGAGCGGCTTCCCACCCATACGCATCGTCCCTGACGTCGCCCATCGACCGAAACCGACACCGTGCTCGGCGTGGAACCGCTCGGGAATGATGAACAACAGCGGCTGGCCGATCAGATCGTCGGTCGTGTAGCCGAGCATCGAGGCGATCCTGTCGTCGGCCTCGTTGATCATCCCGTCGGGCCCGGCGATGACCACACCGGTCTCGAACACATCGTCAGGCAACGACTGCTGCCCGTCGTCTCTCTCGATCAGCTCCGACACCCGGCCCTCCGGATCACCGTACGGACACGACCACTGCGGGTGAGAAGATAGCCGCCCGGCTAGTTGCCGTTGACGCTCCAGTGCCACGGCTCGCTCGGGAGGTTGTAGAAGCCGTAGCTGGAGGCGTTGGAGTTCAGCCACTGGTAGGCAGGGGACGAGCGAGAGTTGATGATCCGCCCCTGGTAGGTGAAGTCGATGGCGAGGCCACGCTCGTGCATCGACGTGCCCGGGCGGGCAGTGGGCGGCGAGCACTGGCTCGGCGACATCTGGTACACGGCGTAGTTGCTGGTGCCGCAGTTGTTGCGGCGCGTCTGGATCTGACCTGCCGATGAGCGGTAGCCGCCGCCCGAGAGACTGATGCCGGAGTTGTCGGCGGCCGACAGCATGCTGGCCAGCTGGCTGGCGATGCTCTTGTGGACCTGGATACCGCGTACCGAGACGATGCTGCCGGAGCCGGTGATCGAGACGGTTGCGCCCCCACCGCTCGGAGCGGCGACCCGCTTCGGAGCAGCGGCCGCAGCCCTGGCCGCAGCCGCGGCGATCGCCTTCTGCTCGGCCGCGTACTTGGCGCCGAGCGCCTTGTCGAGGGTGGCGAGGCTCGCCGCCTCACCGAGGCGCTGGTCGAGCCGGGTCTGGACGTCGGCGGCGACCTTCTGTTGCTGATCGCGAGCCTGACGGACCTCGGCAAGCTTGGTGTCGACCGCGTTGCGGTTCTGCTCGGCGGCGACGGACGCGTTCTCTGCATTGGCGCGAGCGGTCTCGAGGTCTTCTCGAGCTCGTTCGAGCTGGTCGAGGACATCGAGCTGGCTGGAGGACTTGACCTCGAGCAGCGACTTCTTCAGTTCGGCTTCACCGATGGTCGACGACGAGAGCGAGTCGATCACGCTGTTCGAGGACGGGGGCCGCACGAACGCTGACACGGCGACCTCCTTCACGGCGGTGTCGAGTTCGACGATCTCGGATTCCTTGGCCTCGACCTCTGCCGTCGCAGCCACGAGGGCAGCCTCAGCCTCGGCGGATTTCCGTTCGGCGTCGGCAAGCGCCGTCGTCTGGCTGTCGACGTTGGCATTCAGCGTCGACAGCGCAGCCTCGACCTGCGCATCGGTCGCACGGAGCGTGTCGACCTGCGCTGCGACGGCGGCCCGCTTGCGCTGGACTTCGGCCCGATCGGACTTGGTGTCGGCCTGGGCCGTCGCGGGCACGATGATCATGCCGACGACGAGGGCGGCAGCGACCAATGCCCGGAGCGGATGCTTGGTTTGGAGAGTCATGAGGCGGAGGGTCTGGGGGGAGGGGACACGGGCGGGCAGTGCGGTCCGGGTCCGACCCCGTTCCCTGCCTGGTGCATCACCGGACGAATCGGTCATGCAATGTTGCGATACTGTAACAAACGCTCATGTGTTTGTCACACAGCGGACAACGTAGCCGTTGTCGGCCACCCTCGCGTGGACGTCCTCGCTACTCGAGGACGTCGACGAAACGCTCGAGTTGGCGCAGGTTTCGGCACTCGTAGACGCCGTCGGTGTACCCGGAGTACTCGCTGATGATCGAGTCGCCCGTGTCCCAGTACGACTTCGGTTCCGGGTTGAGCCAGTAGACGTGCCGGGCGCGGTGCTGAATCTCCTTGACGACCCACGACTGCGAGGCGTGGTAGTTGTTCCGCGCGTCGCCGAGCAGCAGGACCGTGGTCTTGGGACCGACGTCCTTCCCGTAGGTGCTCCAGAAGACCTCGAATGCGTGGCCGTAGTCCGAGTGACCGTCGACCCAGACCACATCGGCCTCGGTGTTGACCCGGTGCACCGCCTCGGCGATGTCCTCGACGCCCTCGAACAGTCGGGTGACCTCGTCGATGCCGTCGATGAAGACGAACGCCCGGACCTTCGAGAACTGCCCCTGGATGGCGTAGACGAGGTGCAGGGTGAATCGAGCGAAGCTGGCCACCGACCCAGAGATGTCGGCGACGACGAAGATCTCGGGCTTGGCCGGCCTGGGGTAGCGGAACTTGGGCTCGGCCGGCACTCCCCCGTAGCTGAGCGAGTGCCGGATCGTGCTGCGGAAATCGAGCGGACCCTTGCGACCGTGCCGGCGCTTCCGAGCGAGGCGGACCGCGAGCTTGCGGGTGAGCGGATAGATCGCCTTGCGCAGCATCGCCATCTCCTCGCGGGAGGCGTGCATGAAATCGATGTCCTCGGGCAGGGGCTTGCGCAGCGTCTTCGCCATGGCCTCGACGCCGCGGTCGGCCACCAGGCGCCGGCGGATCTCGGACTCGATCTCCTGCTTCAGGTGATCGATCCGGGTCTGGAACTCGTCCTGTTCAAGGCGTTCCTCGAGCGAGCTCAGCGGGTCGGGCGAGTCCTGGCGAGCTTGTTCCATCAACTGTTCGAGCACGCCGTCGAGGTCGAGGTGGCGAAGCGTCCGGTACAGGTAGTAGGTACCGCCGACGGGTCGACCCGGCTCCATACCGGCGAAGCGCTTGACCGACTGCTGCGCGACCGCCCGCATCATGCCCTGGTCGCCCTGCTGGAGCGCCTTCATGAGCATCTGCGCGATCTCTTCGGGTGTCATGGCGTCCATGGCGCCACCGCCACCTGAGCCGTCGCCCTCGTCGCCCTGATCGCCTTGGAGCTGTTCCATCAGCTCGTCGAGTGCGTCGGAGAGGTCGGCGTCGGGGTCGATCTCGTACTCGGGGCCGCGGTAGGAGAAGTAGACCTCGAAGACCGTCTCGAATGCCCGCCAGTGCGAGTTGTTCTTCACCAACGTCGCAGCGAGCGCGTACTTGAACGCTTCACGGTCCTCGAGAGGAATGTGCTTGACCGCCTCCATCGCGTCGAGGTTCTCGGTCAGGCTCACCGGCAGCCCAGCCGACCGCAGCTCCTGGATGAAGCCCGCGAGCAACTCACTCAGCGCAACGCCGGCGCCGAGTTCTGCCTCGGAGAGCGAGCCGTCGGCCACGACTATGCGTTCGCGTCGGCGTGCATGTCGGACTTGGTGTCCTCGAGCTCACGCAGCGCCTTCGTGATGTCCGACTGGTACTTGAGCAGGATGTTGATGGTGCTGCGGGCCGTCTCGGCGTCGATCTGGTTGACACCGAGCAACAGCAACGTCCGGGCCCAGTCGAGGGTCTCCGACACCGACGGGCTCTTCTTCAGCTCGAGGTTCCGGATCGACCGGACGATGCGGGCCACCTGATCGGCAAGCGAGTCGGTGATGTCCGGCACCTTCGTGAGGACGATCTCCTTCTCGCGCTCCAGGTCGGGGTAGTCGACGTGGAGGTAGAGGCAGCGGCGCTTGAGCGCCTCCGACAGCTCGCGGGTGTTGTTCGAGGTCAGGAACACCATCGGGATCTGCTTGGCCTCGATGGTGCCGAGCTCGGGGATGGAGACCTGGTAGTCGGACAGGATCTCGAGCAGCAACGCCTCGGTCTCGACCTCGACCCGGTCGACCTCGTCGATGAGGAGCACGACGGGGTCGTCGGCGGTGATGGCCTCGAGGAGCGGTCGTGTGAGCAGGAAGTCGTCCGAGAAGATGTCGCCCGAGAGCGCGTCCCACTCGTCGGAACCGGAGTCGTCCTGCTTGCCAGCTGCCTGGATCCGCAGGAGCTGCTTCTTGTAGTTCCACTCGTACAGCGCCTTGGACTCGTCGAGGCCCTCGTAGCACTGGAGGCGGATGAGGCGAGCCCCCGACATCTCGGCGACCGACTTGGCGAGCTGGGTCTTGCCGGTACCGGCCGGGCCCTCGACGAGGATCGGCTTCTGGAGCCGATCTGCCAGGTACACGATGCCGGCGATGCCCTCGTCAGAGAGGTAGTCGACCTTCTGCAGGCCCTCTCGGACAGCGGAAACGGACTCGAAGCGGGGCTCTGCCATGGTCCGACGTTACCGGGGTGCTTGACCGGTCGGTCAAGTCGATACCGAAACTGGTCGTGCGGACCGAGGGCCTCGCTAGGACCGGGCCTTTTTCGACGCGGCCCGCAGCTTCGTCTGGAGCGAGCGCGCCGCCGATTTCAGCTTCTGCGGGTCGATTTCCGTGTTCGTCTCGATCAACGTCCGCAGCGACTCCACCTCGGCCGAGTCGAGACCGAGGGCCACCGCCTCCCCGCGCGCCACCGCCTGTTGCTTGACCGGAGGCAGGCCGCCGTTGGCGTGCTCGATCGCCGCGGCAGCTTCATCGAGGAGGTATTCATCGGCATCGCCCGGCTCGTCGTCGACGAGCCCGAGCAGTTCCTCTGCGACCTCGGTCTCCAAGTACACGACGCAGTTGTCGTCGTTGCCCATCTCGCTCCTTCGGTTGACGCAAACCGCGACGCCCGTCGCCGGCCCTGGCAACGGTCCTACCCGGCGCCACCGACACTCAGAACCGACCACCGAAATGGC
>JBBSLH010000067.1:0-14290 GCA_038255425.1 Acidimicrobiales bacterium | reverse complement strand
TCGGCGACGTCGAGTGTCAGTGCGAGACCGAGGTCGGCGTCGATGCTCCGCTCGTGGAACTCGTCGAACACCACGGCAGACACACCGGTGAGCTCCGGGTCGCGTTGGAGGCGTCGGGTGAGGGTCCCTTCGGTGACGACCTCGATCTTCGTCCGTGCCGACACCTTGGTGTCCTGCCGCATGCGCCAACCGACGAGTTCGCCCGGTCGTTCGCCGACCAACGACGCCAGCCGAGTGGCGGCGGCTCGGACTGCCAGGCGGCGCGGTTCGAGCACGACGATCGTGCCGTCGCGCCACGGTTCGTCGAACAGGAGCAGGGGAACGATGGTCGTCTTGCCGGCCCCCGGCGGAGCGTGGAGCACGGCACGTCCGCGATCGCGCAGGGCTGTCCGCAACGGCTCGATCGCGTCCCGGATGGGGAGGTGCTCGGCGGCGGCGCGCCATCGCGGTTCGGTCACCGATGGGCGTGGGCGTCGAGGACCCGGCTGACGGTCGCAGCGATGCCGCGTGCCATGGGCAGGTGGAGGAATTCGTTCGGCCCGTGAGCGTTGGAGCCCGGTCCGAGCACTCCGGTGATGAGGAACTGCGCCTCGGGGAACTGCTCGCCCAGCATGCCCATGAACGGGATCGTCCCGCCCTCGCCCATGGCAGAAGACGACTGACCCCAGATCGACTCCGACGCGTCGTCGAGGGCGGACTGCAACCAGTCGTGCGTCGGGGGAGCGTTCCATCCCGCCTCGGCGGCGTCGACCTCGAATGTCACCGCGGCACCGTTCGGCGGGTCGCTGGTCAGCCGCTGCCGGAGCGCGTCGATCGCGTCGTCCGGGTTCGCTGTCGGCGGGAGGCGGATGGCCATCGACAGTTCGGTGTGGGGACGCAGGACGTTGCCAGCCCGGTCGGGTGGTGGAAAGCCGGCGGCGGCGATGTTCGCGATCGACGGTTCCCAGGTCCGCGCTCGCAACACGTCGGACGGGCGTCGATGGTCGGCCGTCGTGTCGCCAGCGAACGGAAAGGCCATGTCGCCGACCACCTCGTCGGCGATCTCGTCGATCTGGCGGAGCCGCTCCTCCGGCACGTCGACCCAGAGTTCGTCGACCAGCACACGCCCGGTGGACGAGTCCTCGATCCGATCGAGCAGCAAGCGGAGGATGCGGAACGACGAGGGGACGACACCGCCGGCCGCACCGCTGTGCACGCCCTCGGTCAGCACGTCGACGCGCAGACGAACCGACGCCACGCCGCGCAACGACGTGGTCACCCACAGTCGGTCGTAGGTCGCGGCGCCGGAGTCGAGGCCGACCACCAGACTCACCTCACCCAGTCGCTCGCCGAGTGCCTCGAGGTGGGCCGGCAGATCAGGGCTCCCCGATTCCTCGCTGGCCTCGATGAGCACGAGCAGGCGTCCGTGGTCGCCGCCGCCCTCTCGAAGCGCCTCGATCGCGGTCAAGGCAGCGAAGACCGAATAGCCGTCGTCGGCGCCACCGCGGCCGTAGAGCAGATCGCCGTCGAGGACCGGCGTCCACGGGCCGAGCCCGTCGCGCCACCCGGTCATCTCGGGTTGCTTGTCGAGATGGCCATAGAGCAGGACGGTGTCGTCGGCGAGTGACGGCAGCGTCGCCGGGATCTCGCAGAGCACGATCGGTGTCCGACCAGCGAGGTCCAGCGTCTCGACGGTCATGCCGTCCACCGACCGCCCTTCGCACCAGCCGTGGACGAGGTCGACGGCTCGTTGCATGTGACCGTTGGCGACCCAGTCGCGGTCGAACGCGGGCGACACGTTGGGAATGGTGATGAAGTCGTGGAGTGTGTCCACGACGTCGGCGCGCCAACTGTCGTCGATGGCGGACCGGACGGTGTGGAGGTCGAGCGGCACGGGTCCACCCTGACCGTCGGTCACCGCCTAGGCAAGCGGACCCTTGACGCGCGGGATGACCTCGTTGCCCAACAACTCGAGGTGCTCCCACGAGACCTCGGGCGGGATGCCGCCACAGAGCGGGTGGGTGGTGACGGGGTCGAGCGGCCCGATGCCGTTGGCATACTCGACGCATTCGTCCGGCGTCATGACCGCGTAGATCCCGGCGGCCTTCATCTCGTCGACACTCGTCGACTTGTCGTGGACGGCCGACGTGACGCCCTTCTGCCACGACGCGTACTCGGTTGCCTCGTAGAGCAGATGCTCGCCGATGCGGTCCCAGGTCTTGTCCGGCTCGCGCGACACGAAGATCGTGCCCGGCCCGTGCTCAGGCGGGGCCAGCGCCATGCCCGGGTCGAGGCCGAGTGCCTGCCGCTCTTCCTGGTAGGCCTGCGCCACCCCGGGGTCACCGTGCTGCGCGAACAGCGGCATGTCGAGGCGGGCGGCGCGCTTGGCCGCTGCGACCGACCCCCCGCCGTAGAACATCATCGGCCGCGGCTGCGAGAACGGCTTCGGCGTCACCTGGACGGTGCGGCCTTCGTACTCGAACGGCTCGCCGGTCCACGCCTTGAACAAGGTGTCGAGGCAGTGCTCCATCCGCTTGCCGCGACTCTTCCACTCGATGCCCGCCTGCTCATACTCCTCTTCGCGGTACCCGAGGCCGGCCGTGTACTGGACGCGTCCCTGCGAGGCGATGTCGGTGACGGCGATCTGTTCGGCCAGGCGGATGGGGTCGTGCAGCGGCACCAACAGTGCCGAGATCATGATCGGCAGCGTGCTCGTCACCGCCGCCATCGAGGCTGCGAGTGTGATCGGCGACGGCAGATAGCCGTCGGCCACGCCGTGATGTTCCGAGAGCACGAGCATGTCGAAACGGTGTTGCTCGCACCACGCCGCCTGGTCGAGCGCCGTGCGATAGAGGTCGGCGTGGGTGACGTCGCCATCGACGGGCGCGCGGAGGTCGTATCGAGCGATGAAGAGAGCCACAGGCAGAGCTTGCCAGGAAATCTGACACTCCGTCAGATCTGTCGCGGTGCGAGAATCGCCGGGTGCTCCTCGACGCGATCGACCACGTGCAGTTGGCCATGCCGTCCGGTGGTGAGGAGTTGGCGACCTGGTTCTACGAGGAGGTCCTGGGTGTCCCTCGGGTCCCGAAGCCTCCGCACCTCGCGATCCGTGGCGGTTGTTGGTTCGAACACGGTGCGTTGCGCATCCACGTCGGGGTGCAGGATGACTTCGTCCCCGCGACCAAAGCGCATCCGGCGTTCGCCGTGGTCGACCTGGACCAGATGGAGACGTGGCTGAGCGACCGAGGGGTGCACGCTCGGCGAGAGTCGGATCCGATCGGTCCGGACTCGCTCTACGTGGACGACCCCTTCGGGAATCGCATCGAACTCCGCCCTGGCCGCGGCCCTGCCGACGAGGCGGCCGAGAGCAGCGAGACAGTGGTCGAGGTCGCTGCGCAGACGCTGGGCGACCGCTTCGCCGGCCAGATGGCATTCATCCAGGAACTCGACCGTCTCAAGACCGTCGAACGGCAGTCCTTCATCCAGGACGGACTCCGGCGGGAGAACACCGCCGAGCACTCGTGGCACGTGGCCATGCTCGCGATCGTGTTGGCCGACCAGGCCGACGCCGACGTCGACATCGCGCGAGCGGTGCTCCTCCTGCTCGTGCACGACATCGTGGAGATCGACGCCGGCGACACCGGGATCCACGACACCACGGCGAGTGAGACGAAGGTCGAACGTGAGCAGGCGGCGGCCGACCGACTGTTCGGGCTCCTTCCCGACGACGTCTCGACCCAGCTCCGGGCGGCGTGGGACGAGTACGAAGCCGGGGACTCAGCGGAGTCACGGTTCGCCCACGTGTTCGACCGGCTGGCGCCGTTCCTCCTCAACTTCGGGGCCGGCGGATTGCCATGGCGCCGGTTCGGGGTGACCTCGGTGCAGGTCCGCAACGTGCTCGAGCCGATCGGCGCCGAGGCGCCCGCGCTGGGGCAGTTCGTCGAGGCGATGATCGACCGTGCGATCGAGGATCACCTGCTGATCGACGGAAGTTCGGGCATCATCCTCCCGTGAGACGTCCAGCCAAGCGGTCCATGGATCCGATCGACATCGACGGACCGAAACACAAGCGGTTCCCGGTCGTCGGCGTCGTGCACGGGAGCCCGATCACCCACGTGCCGAGCCGGACCACGGGCACGGTGGAGAAGCTCGCGAACACCATGATCCAGGTCCGCGATGCCGGCGGGCGGGTGCACACCTTCACGATCGCTCCCGGAGAGTTCCTCGTCGCCGGCGTGGCCTGTGAGCCGGTCATGGGCAAGGTGGCCCCGGCCGCGACCCGGTCCATCTCCGCATCGGGGTCTGTCGCAGTCGGGCACGAGGCTCGTGTCGCTCGAGCCAGTCGGATCCTGGTCGAGGGGGTCCACGACGCCGAGCTGCTCGAGAAGATCTGGGGCGACGACCTCCGGCACGAAGGCATCGTGGTCGAGCGACTCGACGGCATGGACGACCTGGCAGCGGTCGTCCGCGACTTCGGTCCACGCTCAACCCGCCGGCTCGGCGTCCTGCTCGATCACCTCGTCCAGGGATCGAAGGAGTCGCGTGTCGCCGCCACGATCGACGACCCGAACGTCCTCATCACCGGGACGCCCTACGTGGATGTCTGGCAGGCGGTGCGCCCGGCCGTCGCTGGCATCGACGGGTGGCCCGACGTCCCGATGGGCGAGCCGTGGAAGGAGGGCGTGTTGGCCCGCATCGGCCGACGCGGCGAACATCCGGGAGCGTTCTGGAAGGAACTCCTGAGCCGGGTGAACACCTACGCCGACCTGTTCCCACCCCTCGTCGGTGCGGTCGAACAGCTCATCGACTTCGTCACCGTTCCCCAGGATTAGCGACCGGTCAGAAGTCGAGGAGCGCGTTCTCCAGCACTTCGGTGAGCGCCGGGTGGATCCACATCTGGCCGTGGGCCATCTCGTCGACCGTCTGGCCGAATCGCATGCCCTGGATCAGCAACTGGATCAACGTCGACGCCTGGGGACCGATGATGTGGGCGCCGAGCAGCTTGCGGGTCTGTGCGTGTGCCACCAACTTCACGAACGACGTCCGGTCCTCCATCGCCCATCCGTACGCCGTGGTGCCGTAGTCCTTCGACGAGGTGATGAACGGCACGCCCTCCGCCGCTGCATCGCGTTCCGTCATGCCCACCGCTGCGACCTGCGGGCTGCCGAAGACCGCGTGCGGTATGGCGAATTCGTCCTTGTGTCGTGGGTCTTCCGGATGCGCCACGTTGTGGAAGACGACCTTCGCCTCGGCGTTGGCGACGTGCTTGAGCTGGAAGTGGTTCGACAGGTCGCCGAACGCCCAGATCCCCTCGACGTCGGTCTGGTAGTCGTCGTGGACGATCACCCGTCCGGCGCCGTCGCACTTCACGCCCGTGGCCTCGACGTCGAGTTCGTCGCTGTTCGGGATACGGCCGGTCGCCACCAGGAGGGCATCGGCCTCGACGATCTGTGACTCGCCGTTGCGGATCACGTGGACGCGGGTGGTGCCGCCGTCGGTCTCGACCTTCTCGATGGCGGTCTCGAGCAGGAGCTCGAATCGTTCGCCAGCCAGCTGGGTGTAGCGCTCGGAGATGTCGTCGTCCTCGGAACGGAGCAGCTGCCCGCTGCGGTTGATCATCGTGACGTGCGAGCCGAATGCGTCGAACACGTGGCCCAGTTCCGTCGCGATGTAGCCGCCGCCGATGACCACCAGACGCTCCGGGACCTCGCGGACCCGCATGATGGTGTCCGAGGTGTGGAAGCCGGACTCCGCCAGTCCGGGGATGTCGGGGATGAACGGACGGGCGCCCGCGCCGAGGATGAACTTGTCGGCCCGGAGCTGTTCTCCGTCCACCTCCAGGACCTTGTGGTCGACGAAGACGCCGCTTCCCTGGAAGACCGTGATGTTCTCGCAGTCCTGGATCCGGTAGCGCTCGCCGCCGGCGGCGATGGGATCGATGCGCCCGAAGACCCGGTCCACGATGTCTGGCCAGTCGACGCCGTCGAGGGTCGATCGCACGCCGTAGCGCTCGGACTCCCGGATGTGCATCGCGATGTCGGCGGCGTAGATGAACATCTTCGACGGGATGCACCCCCGGTTGAGACAGGTCCCTCCGAAGACATCGCGCTCGACCAGTGCGATGTTCCAGTCGTCGAGTTCGGCGGGGATCGAGTTACCGGATCCGGTACCGATGATGACGAGATCGAAGTCCTGCAACGTGTGCTCCTGTGGGCGGGGCGGTCGGGAGAGAAGGGTGGGGCGGTCGGGAGAGAAGGGCGGGGCGGTCGGGAGAGAAGGGGCCGGGTGGCCAACGACGGGCCCGGCGGTCTGTGACCGACGGTACGCGATCCCTACACTGGACCATTCGTCATGTCACCCGGACGTGGCGAAAACACTTGGGATATGAGCCATGGCAACACAACGATCGAGTTTCGCGAAGCGTGAACGAGACCGCGCCAAGAAGGCGAAGGCGGCGGCGAAGCGGGAATCTCGCCTCGACAAGACCCCCGACGACGAAGAAACCGAAGAAGAAGAGGTGCCCACGGGCCCTCAGGAGTCGGCCGAGGTGATCATGGAGAAGCTCGCCAAGCTCCATGCTGCCTTCGAGGACGACAAGATCGAGTTCGAGGACTTCGAGGAGCAGAAGGAAGACCTCATGTCCCGGATTCCGATCGACTGATCGAATAGACCGACCGGCTGACGGGTTACAGCCGGTGTGAGTGACCCCCAGAATCCTGACCGGCGTTTCGACATCCAGTTCCACTTCGATCCGGTCTGCCCGTTTGCGTGGATCACGTCGAGGTGGGTGAACAAGGTCGCCGAACAGCGTGACTACGCCGTCGACTGGCAGTTCATCTCGCTTCGACTGATCAACAAGGACGTCGACTACGCCGCGCAGTTCCCGCCGGAGTACGAACACGGCCACACCGCAGGTCTGCGCATGCTCCGCGTCGCCGCCGCCGCTCGGGAGGCGCACGGACGAGAAGTCATGGGCGACCTCTACACCGCCCTCGGCGGGAGCGTCTTCGACATCGACCCGCCCGAAGACCAGGCCGCGTACCAAGCATCGCTCGGCTCACGGGAGACGGTCGAGAAGCTCCTCGCCGACCTCGGACTGCCCCTGTCGCTCGCCGACGCGCTCGACGACACGTCGTGGGACGAGACCATCCAGGCCGAGTCCGATGCCGCGCTCGCGTTGACCGGCAAAGACGTCGGTACCCCGATCATCGCCTACGACCCGCCGAACGGTCCTGCCTTCTTCGGTCCCGTGATCTCCCGGGTGCCGTCGGACGAAGATGCCGTTCGTCTCTGGGACGCCGTGCTCGAGCTGGCCAACTTCCCGGGGTTCTCCGAGATGAAGCGCAGCATGCGTGAGCTCCCGGCGCTGCGGGTCCTGGGCCTCGCCGAGGACCAGGTCGGCAAGTCCGAGGACTGGCATCAGGGAAGCCGGCGCCTCAAGAAGTAGTCGACCGCCCGAGCAGTTGAGCGTGGCGCGGTTCCGCGCGTTCGACGAGCGACGCGATTCGCCGATCCTCCAGCGGTGGTGGCGGTGACGGCGTGCCTGGTACGAACCCGGTCGATTTCGTCGAACCGAACACGTGGGCCGCAGTCGACTCGGGTTCGGTCAGCGGGTACCGATCCGAGATGCGCTCGGGACCCAGGTAGTAAACCGCCGAGAACGGCTCGAACGCGGTGGACACTGCGATCGAGGAACGGCCCAGAGGACGCGTCTGCTCTACTCGCCCCGCAGCTCGGCGAGCATGGCCCGGTCGACGAGATCGGCATATTCGTCGTGGCGCTCGATGTATCCGGCGATGAACGAACACAGCGGGACGACCTTCTCCCCCCGAGACCGCGCATCGTCCAGCGCGGTCCGGGCCAGCGCGCTCCCCACACCCTCCCCCTCGAACGCGTCGTCGACCACGGTGTGCGGAAAGATCATCCGGCCGTCCCGCCGTTCGTACTCGGTGAAGCCAGCGAGCGCACCACCCACCGTCGCCTCGAAGCGGGTGGCATCGACCACGTCGGTCACCTCGACACTCGCGCTGGTCATCGGTTCTCCTCCCATCGGACTGCGCGGACGAATGCGAGGTCGGCGAAGCCGACACGTGCCCTCGACAGGAATCGAACCTGTGGCCTACCGCTTAGGAGGCGGTCGCTCTATCCGACTGAGCTACGAGGGCGGGGGCTGTCGGAAACCCGGGAGGAACCTGCTCCACCCGACTCGCTGACAGCATTGTTGTCGGACGCAGGCTAGCGACGGCGTGAGTTGGGTCTGATGTTCGCTTTGAGGCTGTTGACTCGCCGCCGAGTTCGTCGTCGGTGTTGCGATACCCGTCGAGACTGAACGCAGCACTGGTGTCGAGATGGCCAACGACCCGGCCGTGCCGTGATCCAACCGGCGACACACCGCCACCGACCCGCGGACCGCTCGCAGCTCGTCTGCCGGGGGAGCGTCGAGCTCGGACGAACGCCACAGCCGGGCGTGCTGAACTGTCATCCATGGCCCTTCCCACGACCAGGTATGCGACGACTGCCGACGGTCTTTCGATCGCCTATCAGGACCTGGGAGGAAGTGGCCCGGCGGTCATCTGGGTGACCGGTACGGCGTCGCACATCGAGATGTTCTGGCAGATCCCGGGGTGGGCGCACGCCATCCGCCGCCTCGCTTCGGTGAGCCGGTTCATCTGGTTCGACAAGCGGGGCTCCGGACTGTCCGACCGCACCCTCGGATCCGGTCTGTTGGAGGATCGGATGGAGGACATCCGAGCGGTGATGGACGCCACCGGCGTGGAGTCAGCCACCCTCATCGGCCTCTCGGAAGGCGGGGCGATCTGCGCTGTCTTCGCTGCCGCATTCCCCGAGCGCGTGCAACAACTCGTTCTCGTCGGCGCATACGCCCACAACCCGGCCCTCGCCGACTTCAGCACGATGTTCCAGGAGTCCTGGGGAGAAGGCTGGCTGCTCGAGACGATCTGGGCACAGGGCATGGGTGATCCCGACCTCATGGGCCAGATCGAACGATCGATGGCGACGCCGAGGGCGATGGCAGCGCTCATGCAGGCCAATGCGGCCATCGACGTGCGGCCCGTTCTCCCCCTCGTCACCGTGCCCACGCTGGTGGTCCACGCGACGGACGACCCGGGGATCCCGGTCGCGCACGCACACGAGCTGGCGTCGCTGTTGCCGAACGCAACCCTCAAGGAGATCGATGCTGCGTTCCACGGCAGCGCTCGACCCGAGGACATGGAACTGTGGTGCGACGCGATCGAGCCCTTCGTCATGGGATCGGCGCCCCGGATCGAACGGCCGGGCGAACGGGTGCTGGCCACCGTGCTCTTCACCGACATCGTGGGATCCACCGACCGTGCCGCGACCCTCGGTGACACGAAGTGGGCCGAGCTCCTCGATGACCACGACCGAATCTGCACGCGAGTCGTGGAGAGCGCACGCGGTCGGGTCGTGAAGATGACTGGTGACGGACTGCTCGCCACCTTCGAAGGTCCGGCCACGGCCATCACCGTCGCGCATCAGATGATCGATCACCTCCGGGTCCTCGGGATCCACCTGCGGGCGGGCATCCACACGGGCGAGGTGGAACGACGAGCTCAGGACATCGGGGGGATCGGCGTCAACCTCGCAGCAAGGGTGATGAGCGCTGCTGGCGACGACGAGGTGTGGGTGTCGTCCACCGTCCCCGGTCTCACCGTCGGCGCGCCGATCGCATTCGAGGCGCGGGGCCCGCATGACCTCAAGGGGATTCCCGGGCGGTGGGAACTCTTCGCCGCCCGAATCGCGGCCACCTGACGGCAGACATTGACGTCTCACGGGGCTCTCGCTGCGGGTACGGTTCCGGCATGTTGCGGCTCCTGGGGAGTGTCGCCCTCGAGGACGGCGACGGCCCGATTTCTTCCGGCGGGCCGAAGGAGCGGGCGGTGCTGGCCGTGCTGGCCGTCAACCGGAACGGAGTGGTCGGCATCGACACGCTCACGGACATCCTCTGGGGAGACGAGCCCCCTCGCACGGCCACGAAGACACTCAACATCTACGTGTCGCGCCTGCGCGCCGGACTCGCCGGCACGGGGGCGACGATCGAACGAGAGCCACCCGGCTTCGTCCTCCGCATCGGCGCCGACCAGGTGGACGCCGACGTCGCCGCCCGCGAGGCAGCCGCAGCCATCGCCCTCCTCGCATCAGACCCGCACGGCTGCGCCGCGATGCTCGCCGACGTCCTCGAATTGTGGCGCGGCCCGGCGCTGGCGGAGTTCGCCGACGAAGCGTTTGCCCGGCCCGAGGCGGTACGACTCGCTGAGCTGCGCGCCGGCGTCGAGGAAGACCTCCTCGGGGCGCAGTTGGCCGCCGGGGAGGCACCGGTGGCCGACGCCGAACGGCTGGTGGGTGAGATGCCACTGCGTGAGCGTCGGTGGGCGCTGCTCATGCGAGCGCTGTACCGCGATGATCGCCAGGCTGACGCGCTGCGCGCCTTCCAGCGGGCCCGCACGACGCTGGGCGACGAATTGGGCCTCGAGCCTGGCCCCATCCTGCGCGAGTTGGAGCAGGCGATCGTCGCTCACGATCCCGAGCTCCGCGTGGGCGTGACGCCGCCAGCGACGGCACTTCGCCCCGACGCCGCACCACTCGACGGCGCCACCACCTTCCTGCTCACCGACGTCGAGGGGTCGACCAAGCGGTGGGAGCACGACGCCGCCGCCATGACCGACCTCCTGGTCGAACACGACCGAGTCGCACTGGCGTTGGTGACGGGAGCGGGAGGCCAGTTGGTGAAGTCGAAAGGTGAGGGTGACTCGACGTTCTCGGTCTTCGCCGAGCCGGCCCACGCGGTCGCTGCTGCCATCGCCATGCAGCAGCAGCTCCCGTTGCCCGTACGGATGGCCATCCATCACGGCGAGGCCGAAGCGAGGGACGGCGACTGGTTCGGTCCCACGGTCAACCGAGTCGCCCGTCTCCGAGGAGTGGCGCACGGGCGTCAGGTGCTCCTCACCAGCACCGCGGCCGACCTGGTTCGCGACTGCCTGCCGGAACACTGCAGTCTGCGCGACCTCGGAACGCACCGTCTCAAGGACATCGAGACGACCGAACAGATCTGGCAGCTCTGCGCACCCGATCTCCAGGCTGAATTCCCGCCGGTGCGTACGAGGAGCGCTGAGCTCACCAACCTCCCCGCCGAACTCAGCAGCTTCGTGGGGCGCACGTCCGAGCTGGCCCAGGTGATCGCGCTGACCTCGGAGAGCCGCCTCGTCACCCTCACCGGTCCTGGTGGTTCGGGGAAGACCCGTCTGGCGATGCAAGCGGGAGCGCAGCTCCTCGGTGGGGTGACCGACGGCGTGTGGCTCGTGGAGCTGGCCCCGGTTGGAGCCGAACAACTGGGGGCGTCGGTGGCGGCCGCGCTTCGTGTCGAGGCGCCAGCGGGGCAGGATCCGATCGACGCGGTGGTCGAGGCCACCAGCGAACTGCACCTCATCGTGGTGCTCGACAACTGCGAGCATCTGGTGGCCGATGCCGCTGCGGTCGCCGAGCGGCTCCTCGCGGCCTGCCCGAACCTGCGCATCCTCGCCACCAGCCGGGAGCGGTTGGGGGTGGCGGGGGAGGCGCTGTGGCCGGTGTTGCCACTGGAGGTGCCCGATGCCGACGACGATCCTGACGCCGAGGCCGTCCGTCTCTTCGTCGAGCGGGCGCGGGCGGCCGCGCCGTCGTTCGAGTTGACGGAGGCGAACCTGCCCGCCATCGCCACGATCTGTCGGCGCCTCGACGGCATCCCACTCGCCATCGAACTGGCTGCAGCCCGCACCCGTCTGCTGGAGCCAGCCGAGATCGCCCATCGGCTCGACGACCGTTTCGGACTCCTCACCGGCGGGGTCCGTACCGCCATGCCCCGACAACAGACGCTGCGCGCGCTGGTCGACTGGAGCTACGAACTCCTCGATGACGACGAGCGCGCCCTCTTCCGTGCGTTGTCCGTGTTCCGCGGCGGGTTCACGCTGGCCGCGGCAGAGGCGATGCACCGCATTGCGGGGAACGCGGCCACGGACGTGTTCGACCTCGTCGACCGGCTGGCGCAGAAGTCGCTGATCGTGGCGGGTGACGAGCGCCGCTTCCGGATGCTCGAGACCCTGCGTGAGTACGGCCTCTCGCAGCTGGGCGACGACGAGGCCGCCGCCCTGCACTTTTCCCACGCCGACTGGGTCGAGCGGATGATGAGCGCCAACGCCCGGTTCACCGGTCCCTCCCAGCTCGATGCGGTCAACATCGCCCGGGCCGAGCAGGACAACGTCGCCGCCGCCCTCACCTGGTGTCTGGACAACCATGCGGGCGCCGTCGCGGCGAGCATCGTCGCAAACTCCTGGCGGGCCTGGTACATCACCGGCTTCGTACGCGACGGGAGTCTCTGGGCCAACCGAGTGCTCGATGCGGCGGACAAGGATGATCTCGACTCGGCGATCCGGGCGGAGCTCCTCACCGGGACGGCGTGGCTCGGTCATGTGTCGGAGACGAGAACGGACTCGGGAGCGCTGTTGCGCGAGTCCGTTGTCGTCGCCGAGGAGGCGGGTGACGATCGGCGAGCAGCCATGGCCCACGCGCTCCTGGGGGAGGTCATCCGTCAGCGGGAGGTGGACGGCGACGGTCTTCCGAACCTGCACCGCGCGATCGAGTTGGCCGACGGCTGCGGGGCCACCCAGGAAGGTGGCATCGCCCGCATGTTCCTCTCGTTCACCACTGCGGACAGGGATGCGAACGATGCGCTGATCCGTGAAGCGTTGGCGGCGTCGGAAGCGGCGGGTGACCGTTGGCTGATCGGGCTGCTCGCGCAGTTGCTCGGGTGGACCGAGGCCGACCCGGACGAGGGCGATCGACTCCGCGCGCTGGCCATGGACGCCGCGCGCGAGCTCGGCGACAACAGGAACCTGGCGGCGACGCTGCGGCAGGAGGCCATCGTGCGCGTTGCCCGCGGCGAGCACGACGCGGCTCGGGAGTACGCGCTCGATGCCCTGTCGCTGGCCCGAGCGAGCGGCGATCTCTCCAATCGGGGAACACACGTCTGGGAGTGCGGTCTGGTGCTGGAGGCCGTCGGCGACCGCGGGCCGGCGCGTGCACTCATCGAGGAGTCGATGCGGAACTTCCCCCCGGCCCAGGTGGCCATGAACCTCCCGGCGGGGCACGTGTTGCTGGCCTACCTGGATCGTGACGAGGAAGATCTGGCGGGTGCGCTGGCCCGTCTCGAGCAGGCGTACGCCATCGGCATCGGTGGACCCAACGTCTACACGCTCGGGATCGCGGTCCGCCTCACTGCGACGTTGGCGGCCGAGGCGGGCGATCGCGGCGTCGTGGCCGCTCTCCTCGACGGACTCGACGCCGCCACGGCGCGCGGTGAGTGGACGGCACTACCCGAAGACCTGCACCACGCCGATGACCTCCGCCGGATCGCCGACCGTCTCGGCGATCTTCCGGAGCGGCAGCCCGACACCCTTCCCGACGGCGCCGCGACACTCGAGCTCGCTCATCAGTGGGTAAAGGCGCGGTCGGCGGCGGTCAGCGCGCCTGGAGGGGTCGGGCCCGTCGGCGTCGAGGCGTGACTGTCACACCACCGAGTCCACCGGACGGGGACGTCGGTGAGGTCGGCACCACCGGTAGCGCGAGGGCCATCACCAGCCAGGCGGCGGCGATGGCGTACAACACCGTGAAGCGCCGAAGATGCGACAGGACGAGGCCGAAGCGAGTGCTCGCTATCCGCCTCCTTCCTGCTGGACGCTCGAGAATTCGTCGGTCAGCGGCGGATCTCCCGCTCGGGCCCCCCGGAACCGGCGGGCCGGGAGGAGGATGGCGACCACGGGGGTGAGGGCCCGCACCACCTCGTCTTCCCGTGGCGCGTCGCACCCGGCAACATGTCCGAGCGCTGCTCCGGGGCCGACCACAGGCGTTCAGCGTCGGTCGAGGGAACCACAGCTGGAGCATGCGATGCGCCGACTGCAGGATGGCTGCAAGGGCCTCACGCTCGGCCGTGTCGAGGACTCCGCCCCACGAGGGCGAGGGCCGAGGGCGGGTGTGCCGATCGCAGGCTGGCGATGGTCCCGGACGGGGCCGATGTCCGCGCAGGCGCGGCGGAGCCTCGGCCGTCGCTGGCCGGTGCTCGATCCTCGGGCGGTGGGGCGGCTCAGGCCGCTGGGGTGATGGGTCCGTCGTCGTCGGGGCGGTGGATGGTCCACGAGCCGTCGGGCTCGCGGACGGGTCGGAACCCACGTTCCTTGATGCGGTTGTGCGTTCCACAGAACGCTTCGCCGTTGGCGACGTCGGTGGGCCCGCCCCGGGCGGC
>JBBSLH010000066.1:0-14421 GCA_038255425.1 Acidimicrobiales bacterium | reverse complement strand
GATCGGTTCCGGGACGGTCGTCCGTCGGTGCAGCCATTTCGACATCCTTGCTGTCTCGGCTTCGGTGATGCGAACCCCTACGGTGACGCGGGTGCACACAATCGACCTGGCGATCACCGACATCGCAGCAGGTGGCGACGGCATCGGCCACGCTCCCGACGGGCGGGTGGTCCTCGTCAGAGGAGCAATCCCCGGCGACGAGGTCACGGTGGCGATCACCGAAGACAAACCACGCATGGTCCGGGGAGCGGTGCACGAGGTCCTGGTGCCGAGCGATGACCGCAGGGAACCGCCGTGTCCACACGTCGCCGCCGGTTGCGGTGGCTGCGGCTGGCAGCACGTGACCACCGAGGCGCAGCGAAAGCTCAAGATCCGGATCGCAGAGGAGAGCCTGCGGCGTATCGGCCGCCTCGAGGGCACCGTCGTCGACGGACCGCAACTCCCGACCCAGGGCTTCCGTACCACCGTGCGTTGTCTCGTGGTCGATGGGAAGGCAGCATTCCGGACCCCGAGAGGTCACGACGGCGTCGTCGTCGACAGTTGCATGGTCGCCCACCCCCGCATCGAGGAGTTGATCGCCGAGGCGTACTTCGGGAGTGCGAAGGAGGTCACGCTGCGGGTCGGGGCCGAGACCGGCGAGCGACTGGTGCGTTTCGACCCGTCCGTGCCACGAGACGTCTCGCTTCCGCCGGACGTCCGAGTCGTGGGTGCTGACGCGCTTCGCAAGGGCCGACGTTCGTGGATCACCGATCGCGTCGAAGGTGAAACGTTCCGGATCTCGGCCGACTCGTTCTTCCAGACCCGGACCGACGGGGCCGCAGCCCTCGTCGATGCGGTCCGCGAAGCGGGCTCGGGCGCATGGGGGAGCGGCAAGCTCATCGACCTCTACGGCGGCGTTGGTCTTTTTTCGGCGTGTCTGGGAAAAGAGATGGCCGTGACGAACGTCGAGTCGAACCATGCGGCGGCTGCCGACGCCCGTCACAATCTTTCCCACCTGGATGCGCAAGTCATCCGGGCGGCAGTCCAGAAGTGGAGTCCTTCTGCAGCAGACATCGTCGTTGCCGACCCTCCCAGGGCCGGACTCGGCGCCGATGTCGTCCGATCCATCGCCGCGACCGAGGCCAAGCGTCTCGTTCTCGTCAGTTGTGATCCGGCATCGTTCGGTCGAGACGCACGTCTCCTCGCCGACGCCGGGTACGCGCGGATCAACACCACCGCAATCGACCTCTTTCCACAGACCCCCCACGTGGAACTCGTGAGCCGCTTCGAGCGCTCGTAGGGAAGTCTGGAAATGTCCGAATCGAGTCATCCGAACAGGCGCGTGGCGCCGAAGAACTCATCGATGACGGTCGAGCAACTCGAACAGGCGAGCGACGCCACGCTGGTGGTGTCGATCGGGCGCTACCACGAGGACGCGCTCGCCGAGGTGTATCGACGCCATGCCGGTGCCGTGTTCGCCCTCGCCCGCCGACTGCTCGCCGATCGGACCCTCGCCGAGGAGATCGTCCAGGAGTGCTTCCTGCGACTCTGGAATGACCCCGACAAGTTCGATCCCGATCGCGGTTCGCTCCGCTCCTATCTGCTGGCGCAGTGCCATGGACGCAGTGTGGACCTGATCCGGTCCGAGTCATCACGTCGTCGGCGGGAAGAGAAGGAACTCACCCTCGCCGCCGAGGCCGGCTACGACCTCGAGCGCGAGGTCTGGGACCTCGCCGTCAGCGACCGGGTCAAGAACGCCCTCCGCGAGTTGCCAGACGGCGAGCGCGAGGCGATTCTGTTGGCGTACTTCGGCGGCCACACCTATCGCGAAGTCGCAGACCTGTTGGACACGCCGGAAGGTACCGTCAAGAGTCGGATCCGGTCCGGACTGAAGCGCATGCGAGGCGACCTCGTCGCGGTGGGGATTGGTGGTGGGTGATGGAGATGCATGACGAGATCGCCGAGCTGCTCGGCGCCTACGCGCTCGACGCCGTCGACGACGATGAACGTCGTGCCGTCGAAGCACATCTGCCCGAATGCCCGCGTTGCACTGCCGAGGTCACCGACCACCGAGAGGTGGCAGCGATGATGGCGTTCTCCGGTGCCCCGGCGCCGGAAGGAGTCTGGTCGAAGATCGTCGATTCGCTCGAAGAGACACCCCCGGCCCTGCACCTCCCCAGCCAGCAGGCCGCGACTCCGCCGGAGCCCGCCGCTGTCGACGATCTCGCAGCCCGACGTGAGCGCAAGCAACGACGTCCGATACTGCTCGGTGCTGCTGCTGCAGCACTGGTCGTCGGCCTCGTGGCTGGCGTGCTCATCGGAGGAAATGACGAGCAGGCCCCGCAGTCTGGTGAGTTCGCCGCTGCGTCGATCGAGGCTGTGGCCCGGCAGGTGCTCAGCGACCCGAGCGCGACCAAGGTCGTCCTGTCATCGCCCGACGATGACGAGATCACCGCAACCGCAGCGTTCGAACCCGACGGCTCGGGCTATCTCCTCGGAACGTCGCTGCCAGCGCTCGATGCTCGTGAGACCTATCAACTCTGGGGAATCCGTGACGAGATGGTCGTGTCGCTCGGCGTTCTGGGCCACTCGCCCGACGTGGTGGCGTTCCACCTCGACCCGTCGACGCAAGCCCTCGCGATCACGGTCGAAACCGCAGGCGGTGTTCCGGTGTCATCGAACCCCGTGTCGCTGATCGGCACGATCGCCTGATCAGGGTTCAGGGCGACGCCGTCTCTGGCGTCGGCAATTCGAGCAGAAACGTCGTGCCGACGTCGTTTGTTCCTGCGTCGACGCTGACCCTGCCGCCGACCAACGTCATGGTCCGTTGCACGGTGGCCAGGCCGAGGCCGGTACCGGGCTCGGACGAGTCGACCCGAAAGCCAGCGTCGAAGATCGACGAGCGGTGTTCGGGCGCGATCCCGCGCCCGTTGTCCGTGACCGACACGAGCACACGGTCCGGCTCGGACCCCGTGACCGCGATCGTGATTGCTGCCCGCCGACTCGTTTCGGCGTACTTGATCGAGTTGGTGATGAGGTTGAGGAACACGTGCCGCAGAGCGACCTCGTTCGCGTGCACCGTCGGGAGTGGGGATTCGATGACGAGATCGACGTCGTCGAGTGCGGTGTCGAGGGTCTCGGTCACCCAGAGAAGGACGGCATCGAGGTCGACGGAGGCCAACATCTGGTCAGACCCTGCGGTGTCGGCGTACTCGAGGAGTCGGTCGATCATCTCGACGAGCCGCTGGCTCGACCGACCGAGCATGTCGTAGATGGCGGTGTCCTCGTCGTCGGGGCGCGACCGCTGGAGCAGGTCGAGCGATCCCAGGACGACGGACATGGGCGACTTCAGGTCGTGTGCGACTCGATGCGCGAAGTCGCGGAGCTCACCGCGAGACGCGCGGAGCGCGTGCACCTGGGCGGCTCGGTCGATGGAGTAGCGGATGGCACGTCGCGCGATCTCGTCGTCGAGGCCTGCACCCTTCACGAGGTAGTCCTGCGCACCGGCGCGGAGCGCATCGCTGGCCAGATCGGGGTCATTGGATCCGGTGAGCACGACGATGGGGAGCTGCGGTGCCAGAGACGACAGTGCCTCCACGGCCTCGGTTCCGACCGCGTCGGGGAGGCCGAGGTCGAGCAGTGCGCAGTCGGGATCGAAGCCGTTGGTGAGCAGGGCACTCACATCGGCAATCGACGTCGCACGTTCGATGTGGATCGGACCGCCGACGTCGTCGTCGGAGAAGAGTTCCTCGATGATCATCGCGTCGCCGTCGTTGTCCTCGACGACCAGGACCGTGGTGGTCATCGGTCCGACGGCAACCGGACCACGGTCAGCCAGTACGACTCGAGCGACTTGACGGCATCGAGGAACTCCTGCGGCCGGACGGGCTTGCTGATGAAGCTGTTGGCGTGGCCTCGATACGCAGCCAACACGTCGTCGGGAGCGGTGGAGGAGGTCATCACGATCACGGGGATGTGTACGAGACCGTCGTGCGCTCGAATGTGATCGAGGACCTGGAGTCCGCTCATGCCAGGGAGATTGAGATCGAGCAGGATGAGGTCGGGCAGGAGTGGTCCGCTCGGGGCGAGGGCTTGCTCGAGGTGGCTGAGGGCGGTCGGACCGTCCTCACAGACGGTGAGGTTGATCGCGACCTTCGCCTGTTCGAACGCCTCTTCGGTGATGAGGGCGTCGCCCGGATTGTCCTCGACGAGGACCACCTCGACCGGGCGAGATGGAGCAGGAGTGTTCATCGGGTCGTCTCGCTCGTGTGGGGGCTGGCCGGCACCGTGAACACGAAGCGCACACCGTCCGGACCGTGGTCGTCGTCGATCCACACTCTGCCACCCTGTGACTCGACCAGACGTTGCACGAGTGAGAGGCCGATGCCGGTGCCCGCGTAGCTCGTGCGGGCGTGGAGGCGGCGGAACATCAAGAACACCTGGTCGCGGAACTCCGGTGGGATGCCGACACCGTTGTCGGCAACGCCGATCTCGACCGTCGTGCCGACCCGCCGAGCGTCGACGCGGACGCGGCCGGGTCGGGCAGGGTCGTTGAACTTGAGTGCATTGCCCAGCAAGTTCTGCAGGATCTGGCGGAGCAGCACTTCGTCGGCCCACACACTCGGGAGATCGTCAGCGATCTCGATCGTCGCGTCCTGCTCGGTGACCCGTTCGGAGAGCCCCTGCAGCACGCTCGGGACGACGCTGTCGAGATCCACGGGTCCGGGGTTCCCCGCGTCGCGTCCGGCCCGCGAGTACTGGAGCAGGCCGTCGATGAGGTCGGACATGCGTTCGGCCCCGTCGACGGCGAACGAGACGTACTGCGCCGATCGATCGTCGAGCTCGTCTCCGAGGCGTCTGGCCAGCTTGTCGACGAAGGTGGAGACCATGCGCAGGGGTTCCTGGAGGTCGTGTGAGGCGAGATAGGCGAACTGTTCGAGGTCGGAGTTGGATCGCTCCAACTCTTCGTTGGCACCCTCGAGTTCGGCCGTTCGGGCGCGGACGTCGTCCTCGAGCGAACGGGTCAGCTCGGCCAGCGCGTCGCGCGCCGCGGCCAGCTCCGAGACGTCTCTCACGGAGACTGCGACCTCCTGTGAATCCAGCGGGGCAATGCGGAGTTCGCGACGTCCTTCGCCGTCCTCGGGGGTGAATGTCAGCTCCGTCACCCGTCGTTCGGTCCGGCTTGCGGCGACGGCGCTCTCGAGCCGGTCCCGAAACGCAGGGGGCACCAAGTCGTCCACTGGTACGTGGTGCGCGATCTGGGCTCCGGTGACCGCGATTGCGTTGCCTTCATTGTCGACGCGGTAGTGGCGGTCCGAGAACGCCGCCATCACGGCCGAGAGGTCACGACGAGAGCGTGCGGCGATTGCGTCGAGTGCGTTGGTCTGGCGGGTGACGGCGAGCACGACGACGAACAGCGACGCCGAGACGACGAGCGCGAAGAAGGCGAGTTCGAGATCGGGATCCGTCTGATTCTCACCCGTGGTGAGGCGCTGGGCCACCAAGCCGGACGCGAAGACCAGGCCGATGCCGATCGGCATGATCCGGCGAGCGAACCGTCCGCCGGCGAACGGCTCACCCAACGGTGCGATGACTCCTCGGTCGAGTTGCGTGCTGAGGAGTCCGAACGTGGCCACGATGACGGCGACGCTCGTGTGCAGCGCCATCTCGGTGGAGCTCGCGATTCCTCGTGAGCCAGTGGCGCCGAACATGTAGGCGAGCAGCGCCAGCAGTGCGAGGCCAGCAGCGCTGATGATCAGGACCTGGCCGGCGACGGTCTGTCGCCACGTCCGACGTGAGCCCGAGAGCGGTGCCCCGAGGCCGATCGCCGCGAAGCAGAGCGCGGTGTTGAATCCCATCCGGCCAGGGGATGAGGTCGCCGTGAGGTCGGTCTCGGCCGCGAGGAGTTCGTCGACACCGAAGTCGAGGTCGAGCGCATATTCGATCGTGGTCAGCGCACCGATCACCAGAAGAAGCGACCACAGAACGGACTGGACCCTGCCGTAGCGCTCCGTCTTCGGGGTGAGGAGCGCCGCGCCGATCACGAGGAATCCGACGGCGGTGTTGACCTTCATCGACGCGAGGTCGGGGGCGATACGGGTCACCGAGTCGACGCCGAGCCACCACCCGATGCCGAGCACGACTGCGCCGAGAACAGCCACTGCAGCGCCGCAGGCGATCTGGATACGTCGTCGAGTCTTCGGCTCGACGGCGTCCCCGATCGTGTGCGCGCCCGTCCGTCGGCGCCGGCGTGTCGGTCGCGAGGTCCCGGCCACCTCGAGGTGGAGCACTGCCGACGGTGTGTCGAGCAGCCCGACAGCAGTGATCTCGACGGCGCGGTCGCCCTGCGAGGTGTGAAGCATCGTCACCAGTGAGTGGGCAGCGCCGGTCTCGTCGTCGTCCAGGGCGGTGAGCAGACCCTCCAGGTCCTCGCCGCCCACGCCGAAGTCGGGCACCGGTCTCCCGATCGCTTGTGTTTCGGATGTCCCCAACAACGCCGTTGCGCTCGGGTTCACCCTGGTGATCGCCCGAGTGGGGAGATCGACCACGATCGTCGCCGCCGGAGACGCATCGAGGACGCGTCCGGCGTCGAGGCTCTGGTGCGCGCTGAGCGTCGAGTCGGGCGCGAGGCCCGTGAGGTCGAGGAGCTGCACGAACATCACCCCCTCCTCGCTGGACGGGGTCATCGTGACCTCGGCGATCCGGGGTCCGCCCTCGGTGAGAATGGCCCGAGCCGTGCCGGTGGTGGCACTGCGGAGCCCTCGCTTGCGCAGCATGTCGGCGACTTCTTCGGTGACGAAGTCTGATCCGGGTCGACCGATGATCTGTTCGCGGGGTAGACCGAGGAACTGCTCCATGGCGGTGTTGGCGGCCCGGATCGACCGGGCGTTGAGGTCCAGGACGAGTGTGGGGACCCGCGACCGTTCGAACAGTTCGCCCTCGTGCGAGAGCGGTTCCGATCCGGTCGTGTCCGACACCGGGGTAACCCTAAGGCCGCCCTGGCGGGTGCCGACTGATGTCGGACGCGAGAGACCGCAGGTCGTGGAACCTGCGGTCTCGGTGGTACCCCCCCTGGGACTCGAACCCAGAACCTGCGGATTAAGAGGGGGTTGACAGCTCTCTAGCCGTGAGTTGCGGTTCTGCACATTTCGGCGTTTGCCCTGGTAGTGGGGTTGTCGGGTGGCGGACGAATGTTCGACCCGCGTGGCGCCTGACCCCCGATATGTGGCCGATGGCCGATGAAATGGCCGATGGCCGGGACGTCATGCCGCCATCTCGCACGCGCACCGGGCCACCCAGACGGGCACGTCGAACGCCTCCGCGACGTCGGCGGCCGTGACGGACTCCCCAGTCGAGCATCGGGCGGCTACGAACGCACGCAGGTCGTCGATGGGGACCAGGCGTCTGGCGACGTTCCGGTCGACCCGCCGCTCCTCTTGGACGATGACGCTGTCCCAGGTGGTCGGTGAGCCGACGAACCGGACGCTCCCGCGGGCGAGGTGCTCAAGCTCGTGAGCGAGGACGGCGCGGCGTTCGTGGGCCGGGAGGTGGGCGTCGAGGAGGATCCAGATGTTCCCGTCGGTCTTGCGGACGAGCACGCCGCCGCCGACTTCGCCGGGTAGGTGTCGGCTGAGCCGAACATGGATGTCATCTCGATGGGCGATGCTCCGCCACACGTTCTCCGCCATCGATCAGTTGTACGCCGCGGTCGTGACAGGAACTCAGCGTCGGGCAGCGATCAAGGACTCGACGTCCTCGCTGAACTCGGGGCACAGGTTGTCGGCCATCATTCGCAAGAACGCCTCACTCACGATCTGACTCTCGAATGCCTCGTAGGCCGTTGACAGCGCGATGGCGGTCAGTACGCCACCGATCTCCTCGTCCGATTCGGGCGTGTCGTTGGGAGCGTCGTCTTCAGCGACACCCTCGGTGCCCTGCCTCATCGCAGAACACGTCGCCGACCCGAGGTTCACCATCGACTGGTAGTCGCCGTCGCCGATGGTCAGCTTCCGCCGTAAGTCGGCCTCGAACGCTTCTTCGGGCGATAGGGCCTGCGTGGTTGTCGTGGTGGCAGTCGCGCTGGACGTCGACGAAGAGGTCGACGTTGGGGCTGTTGTGTCGTCCCCGCCGCCACACGCTGAGATGAGTAGGGCGATCGCTACAGCTGCGGTTGTTGTTCTCACTGCTTCCTCACTGTCGGTGCTTTCGACGATCAGGGGGTCCCGAGCGTCCAGTTGCCGTCGGCGGTGATCGCCAGCACGGTCCCCTCGACGCGAATGACGCCGTCATAGGCACCGGTTTCGTTGACCATGAGCCCCTCGTAGTTGACGCTCGAGGTGTACCCGATGATCGCGAAGTTGGACGAGCCGTCGTGCGTGGCTCGGACCCGGTCACTGTCACCGGGGACCACGATGACTGCGTCGCCTGACCCGGATATTCCAGCTGCAAGGTCCGCTACCGGGAGCGCTTCGATCGGAATAAACTCGATGGTCCACGGACCGTCTGCCGTGATTTCGAGGCTGTCGATTGAGTCCCAGTCGGCGATGATGGCGGTGCCGTCGTACTTGCCCGTCTCGTTGACGAGTAGGTCGCCGTAGGTGGGTCCGTTGTAGGTGATGACGGAGAAGTTCGAGCCGCCGCTGTGGGTGATGTGGGCCACGGCGGGGAATGGGATGGAGACGCTCGGTACGTCGTCGCCGGCACCGGAGATGACGATCGGGTCAGGCGGTGGAGGCGCCGTGGTCGTCGTGGTGGTCGATGTCGTCGTAGACGTGGTGGCCACCTTCTCGGTCGTTGTGGTCGCCTCCTCCTGCTCGTCGATGGTGCTGGTGGCTGCCTTGTCCGACGATGCCACCGGTTCGTCGTCCCCGCCGCCGCTGCCCGCTGCGACGATCACGATCAACAGCACGACGACCGTGGTGATCTGTGCCCATGTTGGCCAGCCACGGAATCGCGTCCACGAGCGCTTCATGAAGCCCGGCTGACCACCGCCTCCGTCCGCCGGCGTCGGTGGTGGGGGCGGCGGCGGCATCTGATCGGTCATGGCTTCTGTTTCCCTCGCTCGATGTCGATGATGTGCTGGATGGCTGCCCGGCCCTCGGGGGAGATGTCGGACAGGTCTGCGTGGAAGTCCATCGCGTCGCGCTCGGGCTCAGGCTCGGACGGTTGCTCGTGCTCACCTGGCAGCTCGTCTAACCGGCCTCCGGCAAGCAGGTGCTCCCATGTCTGCGCTGTCCACCCGAACACGTCGCCGATGGCGTTGCGGCGGATGTCGTCGATGCGGTTGCCGTGTTCGACGCTGAACCAGGTGTTCGTCGAGACGCCTGCGATCTCCGCTGCTGTACGAATCGACCATCGGCGCTCCGGGTCGGTTCTCTGCTGTTTCACCGCTTGTCCTGCGTTCGCCCAATTCACTGCCACCCGGACAGTTTGATCCGAAACAGACTGCAACAGCAAGGACGGTCCTGGAACGACAGCCCGGTCCTCGATGGCGTCGTGTAACTACATAACCCGAGATGATCAAACCAAAGTGTTGCAAGTTGCTACGTAGTGATGTATGTTCGTCTCTGTGCCCGACGAACTGCGAGTCAACGGACCTGCCGCCAAGCTGATCTGCGAAGCCGCAGGCCACGGGAACGTCAGCCACATCGCCAAGCGGATCGGGTGGAACCGATCGACGCTCTCGCTGATCTTCAGCGGACACCGGTACGGCGGCCTCGACCTCGCCCACAAGCTCGCGGAGCTGACCGGCTATCCGGCGCACGTGTTCCTTGGGCCAAACAACCCGAAGGCCGCACTCGCCGCCGCGGCACGCTCCGCTGGGATCGAGGTGTCGGCATGACGACCACCGCCATCTACACCGTCGTCCGCATCAAATCAGCAGTCCCCGCACCGCAACCGGGCGCACCCGTCCTGGTCATGGCCGTCGACAACGAAGGCCACTCGCTCGAGTTCCGCACCACCCGCGCCATGAGTGTGGGGGATCGGCTCCGGGTGTCGATCAGCGCAGTGGGGGAGACGCTCGGTGAGCGAATGGCCGAGGCGCAGATACGAGCAGAGGCAGAAGCATGACCGTCACCGAGCAACTGTCGCTCGACCAGGACCCCCTTGCAGAGGGACCGGGGGTCGGGACTTGCGACCCGACCCCCGACCTTCCGCTCGACGCACCGGTCCGTCTCGACGATCCCGACACAAGCGTCGCCGCCGCCGCCTCGATCGAGCAGTCAGCGACGAACGACCGGGCCCTGGTGCTCGGCGCCCTCCACTCCATGGGCGGACGTGGCACGGCCGACCAGATCACAGACTGGCTACAGGCGACCGAGCCTCACGGCCGGACGTGGCAGCGGTCGTGCGTCTCGTCCCGTTGCTCGCAGCTCAAGCGTCGCGGCCTGATCCGTGACACCGGCGACCGCGGCGAAGGATCCACCGGACGACCCACGATCGTCTTCGAGGCGACGGTATGAACGCCGCCGCCGCCCTCTCCGTCGAGGCCGCCGCTGCTCGTCTCGGGTACGGCAAGGACGTCCTGTACGAACGGATCAAGGCCGGCGACTTCCCGCTGCCGGTGATCCGTCTCGGTCGCACCATGAAGATCCCCGCCTCCCAGGTGGAGTTCTACGCCGTCGTCGGACGCGCCCCTGAGTCGACCGAGGAGCTTGTCGACTTCATCCACCGGATGAACGGCGAAGAGGTCGCATCATGACCGTCTCCGTGCCCCGCGCTGAGTGGTCGCCCGAGATGCGCGACCTACTCGACCCCCAACAGATCGAACCAAAGCTCTCAGAGGATGCTCCCGCCGCTTCCTCTGACGGTGGCGGGGATCGCGCACAAGACCCGCGCCCCGCCACCACGACCTCGACGGTCCCCGACCGGTCCACTCAACCATCGCCCCGTGCGTTGGCAGGACGGATAGAAGCCGCGACGGGACCGTCGACACCCGCAAATGAGAACTGCCCCGCGCCGTGCAACCGGCCGGGGCATTGACCGAGGAGGAGACCTCGATGGCATCAACGATAGAGCACCACGCCCAGGCGGTCGAGACCGTCAAAGCCGCGATCGACAAGGCGCTGGACGGGCCCCGCTGGTACGTCGTCGCCGTCGACGCCGGCGGAGACGGCTGGTGGGTTGACAGCAATGACCAGATCACCGCCTACCGGTTCGAGCAGGCCACGCACCGCACCAGCGAAGAAGCAGAGGAAGCACTGAAGCGGGCACGTCGTCTCGCCCGAGGCATGAACGGCTGCGACTGGTTCGTCGTCCGCGACGTCGAAGCGAGGACGGCATGACGGCCGTCCTCGTCGGCACGTTCGAGATCGGTTCGCCTGAGTGGCACGCCGCCCGCGCCAACGGCCTCGGCGGCTCCGAGATCGGCGCCGTCCTCGGACTCTCCCCGTTCGAGTCCCGCTTCTCTCTCTGGCATCGCAAGGCCGGGATGATCGAACCCGTCGAGCAGACCCCGGCGATGGAATGGGGCACCCGCCTCGAGCAGCCCATCCTCAAGAAGTACGCCGAGGTCCACGCCGACGACCTGACCGAATGGGCCGTCCACCCCGGCACCTACTGCACCGACGACCGCCCCTGGCAGATCGCCAACCCCGACGCCGTTGCCGCCGACAGGATCGTCGACGCGAAGTTCTCCATGTTCGGCGACGGCTGGGGCGAGGACGGCAGCGACGAGGTTCCACCACACATCCGCACGCAAGGCGTCTGGTACTGCGACGTCCTCGACCGCCCGTTCTTCGACATCGCCTGCCTGATCGGCGGCTACGACTACCGCGAGTACCGGATCCAATTCGATTCTGTGGAGGCCGACCTGCTTCGCCGGCGCGGGGCTGCGTTCCTCGATGACCTGGCCCGCCGAGCCCGACCCGACATCGACAGCCACACCGAGACGTACGAGACGATCAAGGAACTGCACCCCGACATCGCCCCCGACACGGTGATGCTCGACAACGACACGGCCCGCGAGTTCATCTCAGCGAAGGCCGCAGCGAAGGTCGCAGACGAACGGGCACGGCTCGCCACCTCCGTCGTTGCCGACCGGATGGGCGACGCCCAGAAAGCCGAATGGGACGGCACCGTCGTCGCCCGCCGCCAGGTCCGCGGCGACTCCCGGCCATTCGTCGTGATCGGCCGCAACCTCCCCGACCTCACCGACGAAACGAGCGCAGCATGACCAGCACCAGCCAAGCCATCGAGAAGGCGGAGACCGGCGCCAAGGCGCTGATCCAGCAGTACGCCGACAGCTTCGCCGCAGTGCTCCCGTCGCACATCGAGAACCCGGACACCTGGCTCCGGCTCGCTCAGGGTGCCCTCAAGAAAGGCAAGCGAGGAAACGACGGGAAGTACGAGCTCGAGGTCGCCGCCAACAACAACGTGCCCGTGCTCCTCGCCACCCTTCTGGACTGCGCGCGCCTCGGACTCGAACCCGGCACCGAGCAGTACTACCTGACGCCGCGACGTGTGAAGAAGCCTGGTGGCGGCTACCAGACCGAGATCCTCGGCATTATCGGATACCAGGGCATCGTCGAACTCATCTTCCGGGCCGGTGCCGTGTCGTCGGTGATCGCCGAGTGCGTCTTCACCCAAGACCGATTCGAGTACGCGCCGGGCCAGCAGGAGCGGCCGCTGCACGAGATCGATTGGGACCTGGACGACCGGGGCGACCTCCGCCTCACCTACGCATACGCAGTCATGAAGGACGGCGCCACGTCCAAGGTGGTCGTCCTCAATCGCGCCGACATGGCTCGCATCAAGGCCAAGGCGCAGGGAGCCGACAGTCAGTACTCGCCGTGGCAGACCGACGAGCCCGCCATGTGGCTCAAGAGTGCCGTCCGTCAGCTTCGGAAGTGGGTGCCAACGTCGAGCGAGTACATCCGCGAACGATTGAGGCAGGGCGGACGAGATCCGGTTCTGCCTGCGGCGGAGTTGCCGGAGGATCTTCCGGCCATCAACTCGGAACAAGACTGGGACGACGACGACCCGGGTCGTCCGTTCGAGGTTGATGACGAGCCCGTCGACGCAGAGATCGTGGCGTGATGGCGTTCGTGATGGAGTTCATCCCGCTCCCGTCCCCGTACCGGTCCCGGCACTACTGCGACTGCGGTGAAGTGTTCGAGGCGAACACCGAGGCCGAGGCGGAGCGGTTGCACGCCGAGCACCAGGACGAGATGTCAGACCCGGCAGCGCACCAGGGGGATCCGTTCTGATGGGCGAAGTCTTCACCGCTGCTGCTGGCATGGCCGCGTCGCTCGACGCCTCGGCCCGGGCTGACGTGTGGGACGGCAAAGAGCATCGCATGGCCGCTACGTACCAGCACCCGGATCTCTACGCAGTGTGTCTCTGTGGCACTCGCATCGACGCGGTCGATGCCCTCCAGCTCGACCGTCTGTTCGTGAAGCACCGCCAGGACGCGCTCGCTGGCGACCAGGCCGCGGGGCTGTCCAAGGCGCGTGCGTCGCTGGCCGAGGCCGTCGACCGGAAGAAGTCGGCATGACCTGGGTACTCGACCTCCCACCGTCCGACTATTTCACGCCGAACTCGCGGGTGCACTGGTCCAAGCGGGCACGATGCGCGCGGGCATGGCGAACCGCCGTGCACATGCTCGCACTGCAAGCGGAGATCCCGGCACAGGACCACGTCACCGTCGCGCTCGAGTTCTTCCCTCCCGACCGTCGTAGACGTGATGCTGACAACCTTGTCAGTGGCGTGCTCAAGCATTGCCTGGATGGGCTCGTGGACGCGGGCGTGATCGTTGATGACTCGCCCGAGTTCGTCACTGCCCGGATGCCTGTCATCCGCGACGTGCGCGACGACCGGCAGGCCATGTGGCTCCTCACGGTGGAGGCGGCATGACCGCGCTCAACGAGGTTGGCTCAGGCGCCTCGCAGGTCGACGTCGGTAACTGTGACCATTGCGGTGATCGGTACACCCGGCAGCGTCTGGGGCATCGGTTCTGTTCGACGTCGTGTCGGGTCATGGGGAACCGTGATCGTGCGGCGTGTGGCGGCTGTGGTCTTCATCATCGTGGCCAGCGCTGCAAGCCCGAGGAGTCCCGGTCGGTGTCGGTGTGTGTGACCTTGCCGGCTCATGTGCGTCGTGAGCTCGATGCTGCTGTCGGGTGGGGCGATCGGTCGGCGTTCGTTGCTCGTGCCGTCGAGGCCGCACTCGAAGGAGTCACCCGATGATCCGCCTCCTCGTCGCCATCACGGCCACGGCCCTCGTTGTGGCCGGACTCGTCGGCTCGCTCGTGGCGCTGTGGTACTGGGCGCTGTTTGGGATGGACGAACCAGTCGCGAGGGCATGGTGGATCACGGCGTCAGTGTCTGCGGTCGCCATCTTCGCTCTACCAATCGCATGGATGGAGGTTGACCGATGATCCGCCTCCTCGTCTTCGCCGCTGCCATCGTCGTCGGCTTCGTCCTGGTCGACGCATTCAACCTG
>JBBSLH010000065.1:0-14433 GCA_038255425.1 Acidimicrobiales bacterium | reverse complement strand
GGTGCAGTCGATCAAGGCGACGGTCGAGCGACTCGGCGTGCCCCTGGCAGAGGCGAAGGAGATCGTCCACCTCAGCGCTGCGTGGGCGGACGTGCGCTCCGAGAACGACAGCTTTCACGAGGCCCTTGACGAGGAGGCGAATTCCGGCCGCTGAGCTTGCGGCGCGAGTGGCTCGCTCAGGTTTCGATTGATATCGATCGACAGGCGAGCGATGACTGCCAGCAGGAAGCCTCCGATGGGTGATGCCCGTGGCGCGACGTCAACGTCGGTCGCGTTGAGGGTGGTTCGCCTTCCAACTTCGATGCCTGATGTCGACGACGTCGTCGCTCGTTCCTGGTGGGTACCCTCGCCAGCTCCGTGATGGTGATCTACGAGACGACGTTCGAGGAGTGGGTCGAGCGTCGACGTCCGCCCGAGGAACACCAACTGCGCGTCCTCGACTTCCTCGCCGAAGTCGCCGACGGCACCATCGAGCTGAGCGAGCTCGTTCAAGTTCCGCAGTCGGCGGCATTCCAGGCACAACTGACGGTGGGCGAATCCGTGGTCCTCGTCGAACTGCTCCGCGGAGATGTCGAGTGGTGCCTCGTCAGCTACATCGGAGGCGGATGACCACTGTCAGGACTGGCGGAGCTTGTCGGCGTGCGAGCGGATGTAGTCGCCATCGCGTGGCGCACCGAGCGCGCCTCGCCGAGCGTCGTGGAGGATCCGGCGTTCGTGCACCGACGCGTGGAGCCGCTCGATGACACGGGCCGTCGCCCCGAGCACGTCGTCGGTGATGGCGAGGGCTCGGTCTGCGAGCCGCTCGTTGCCGGTGTCGACAGGCGTAGCCACGAGTGCAGGTTACTCCGTGCTCGCCCGCCTCGTAGCGGCGTCGGAGAGCCGGGCTCGTCAGACTGCTGGCTACGTTTGGCTACGTTCAGCCGGAACCGCGGTGTCCCCTGCGTACCTGGCAGGGCCGAAACGTAGCCACGAACGTAGCCAGTTCGCTTCGTCGGACAGATCCGTACCGTGCACGACGGCGCGTGATCCCGTCGGACTGGCCCGGACGTCCGGACCCCTGCTGACCTGCGACTTTGCACCGAACTGAGCGCCCCAGAGCGGCACCTGAGAGCACGGATCAACACCGTCCGGACGGCCTCCGTGCTGCTTTGCAAGCAGGGGGTCGTGGGTTCGATTCCCATCGTCTCCACCAAATCGCGCAGGGTCCTCTTGAGTTCATGACCGCTTCCCGAGGTCGCGTATGCGGTCGACGTGGGCGAGCTTTCGCAGCGCCAGAAGCACCGGCTCGAAGAGCACCGTGCCCAGCACGCTGTAGCGCAGCACGTTCTCGGGCTCGGAGGTCGGGTCGTAGCCGTCGGGGATCTCGATGTCGGCGAGGCCGCGGACGGCGTCGGCGTACGGCCGCAGCTGCTGAGGCGATGAGATGAGTCTGGGAAGGAACCGGTGGATGGCTGCGACCGCGGCCGCGAGATCGTCGTGTCCTGGTGAAGCTGGATCGACGTCCCAGCCGAGGTGGTCGAGGAGTTCGTCGACCTGGCGCGCAGCGGCGTCGTGGCTGGCGGTCTTGGCCTGGTCGCGATCGACCGGGTCGCTGAGTGCTGCGACGGCCGTGGTGAGGTACTCCGTGCCGGGCTCGCCAACGGGCCGGTCCATGGCGGCGAGCGTCCCCGCGATGGCCGCGATCGAAAGCCCGCCGCCCTCGCGGAGTGCACGGACCAACTCGAGGCGGTGCACGTGTGACTCGTCGTAGTCGGCCTTCAGGGCTCCATCACGACCCAGCCACGCCGCTGCAGCTCGGCGGCGAGGGCGGCGTCGGACAGCTTTCGGATGGCGCGGTCGGAAGCTGTCAGTCGCTCGACCGGCGGTGGCGGTGGACCGTCCTCTTGGCTCGCGTTCTGCGCCGTCTCGAGTTGCTCGATGAACGCGGCGGCCTCGTCGCTGGTGAACTTCCCCGCGGCCTGGCGTTGCGTGAAGCCCATCGGTCCTCGCGCGTCGCGGAAGTCGACGTGCCCGTCTGCCAGCAGGAGGTCGAGCAGCTGCTCGATGGCGCGCCTGGACGCCGGAGGACCTGACTGTTGACCGAACGCCATGGCAAAAGTCTGCCGAGTACCACCGCTCTCGCGGTCGATGGTCGACCACGCCGAGGTCGGTTGAAGCGAAAGGTCGAGGGGTAGAGACCGCGCCATGCAACGGGCGAGCACGATCGAAGTGACCGACGAAGAATCCGGGCGTCTCCGCCGGTGGAATGCCGTGATGGGGGTGCTCCACGCGATCTCCGGGACACTGATGCTCGTCCTCGGCGACAGGAACTTCGAGCTGCCGGTCTCGGTCTTCTCCCTGGGTGGTCCGCCAGGAACGCCCCTGTCCGAGGGCAGCCTCGACGAGGTCGTGGGTATCCCCCTGGCCGTCGGTACTGCCGGCTTCCTCTTCCTCTCGGCGATCTTCCACGGTGTCATCGCCACGGTCGGATTCCAGCGCTACATCGACGAGCTCCGCCATGGCCGGAACCGTTTCCGATGGGTCGAGTACGCGCTCTCCGCGACGCTGATGATCGTCCTCATCGCTCTCGTGACCGGCATCGCTGATCTCGCCGCTCTGGTCGTCATTGCGTTCGCGAACGCGACGATGATCTTCTGCGGCTGGCTCATGGAGATGGCCAACCCACCCGGACGCCAGCGGACCTGGTGGACGCCCTTCATCGTCGGCTGCGTCGCCGGCGCCGGCCCGTGGATCGCCATCGCCGCCACGCTCGTCGCCAACGCATCGATCGAGGGCGCGGCCACGCCCCCCGGATTCGTCTACGGGATCATCATCTCGATCTTCTTGCTGTTCAACTGCTTCGCACTCAACCAGTGGCTGCAGTACCGGGGGAAGGGCCGATTCGCGAGCTACCTGCTCGGCGAGCGGGTGTACGTCGTCCTCAGCCTCGTGGCGAAGAGCGCGCTGGCCTGGCAGATCTTCGCGAACACGCTCATCTGACCTGCGGTGCGGGCTGGCGTCTCGATCCTCATTCCGTGTGGGCTCGAAGGCGACACCAGCTATGGGTACACCGACAACTGCCGCTACCTCGGCGGCCACCAGCGAGTCGACATCCGATCATTCGAGACTGGATCCTCGGCCTCATGGACTGAGCCGTTGGCTCAGACGCTCGTCGGGAAGGTCAGGTCGGCCGCGGTGACCGTGTTGCCGCGGCGACCGGGTGCTGACGTGTACTGCCAGTAGAGGTTGGTGTGCGCGATGACCTGCGCGGCGTCGAGAGGGGCCCCGTACCTGCTGGGGTCGTCGGTGGTGTGTGCGTCGGACACCAGCGTGGCGTCGTAGCCGCGGACGAGCGCGCCGTGGAGCGTGTTGCGGACACACGCGTCGGTCTGCGCGCCGGTGACGACCAGGTGCCCCACCGTCCGCTCGGCCAGCAGGTCCTCGAGGTGGGTCTCCTCGAACGAGTCGCCGAACTGCTTGTGGACCACCGGTTCCGAGGGCTCCCGCTGGAGTTCCTCGACGTACTCCCAGCCCTCGGTTCCCTGGCGAAGGCCGTCGTCGTTGTGTTGCACCCAGATCACCGGTGTCCCGCTGTTGCGTGCGCCGGTGAGCGCGGTGTTGATGTTGGCGATCACCGCGTCGCGGTCGTGGGCTTCGGCGACGACGTCTCGCTGCACGTCGATGATGAGGAGCGCCGTGTTGGGGCGGTCGGGGAGCGAGGTCATCGTGTCGTCCTCCAGGTTCGGGCCGTGCATCGGCGACTCTACGGGCGCGGACCGGGTCACTGTCGCTACTCTTGACCGCACGGTCAATTGACTCCCAGGGGGATCCATGACGGACACCACAACAGCACCGACTGACGCCGACGCCGTCGCTGAAGACGCCGCCACCGAGGCCGACGCCGGTCGGCACCAGTCGCCGCGCGGCAAGTTCGAGATCTTCCGGGCGCCCGATCTCCGCAAGCCGCCGACTGCGCAGGTGATGGCGAACGTCGACATGTCCGGTGCCGCCGACGGCTTCGACTACTCGGGTCTGCTCGAGGACAACGACGAGGACGAGGTCCGCGACGCCATCGGCGACATGGTCCGCGCCATCGCTCCCGGCACGGTCACCACGCCGTTGTTCGGCCAGGGTGGCAAGGACGGCATGTCGCTGGTGCACGTGTGGTTCGGCCCGGACTTCCCGCTGTTCCGTCACAGCCATCCCCGTTACGGCGACTGCCTCTACTACGTGGTCGCCGGTGAGGTCGTCCTCGGCAGCCAGCGTCTCGGCCCCGGCGACGGGTTCTTCGTCCCCAACGAGATGCCGTACAAGTACAAGGCCGGCCCGGAGGGCGTCGAGGTGCTCGAGTTCCGCGCCGGTGGTGGAGTCAAGGGTGGGCCCGGCATGAAGCTCGACGAGCGGACGGTCGACGGCATCCGCAAGCTGGCGGAACTGGCCACGGCGCAACACGAGGTCTGGGCCGACGCCGAGGCTGCACCGAGCGGAGCGCTGTTCGACCCGCAGGCCTGAGCCGGGGTCGGTCAGGTCGAGTCGCCGAACAGCAGCTCGACCACTGCTCCGGCATCTGCCGGCGCCTCGACCTCGAGTCCGACGCCGCGAGCGTCGACGGTCAGCGCGAACGCGAAGAACGAACAGCACGACTGCTCGGCCGCGACGAGTCGAGCGAGGTCGTCCAGTGACACCGACTCGTTGAACTCGAGCCGGATGCGCCCGTCGGCGAGGTCGGCTCGCGAGCGCACCGACGCCAGCGCTGCGTCCCAGTCGTCTCGTCGAGCGGGCAGATCGTCGGCCGCGAGCGTGCAGGCGATCGGTTCGTCGGGCTTCGCCGACAACTCGATCCGGACGGTCGCGGGGTCGGCAGTGGGTTGAGCGAGGCACGCGCATCCCTCGTCGCAGGGTCCGTCGACCGAGTCGGCGTCGAGTTGGCGCGCCGCCTGTTCCAGCTGCGTCGTGAACGCATGGAGTTCGTCGGCCCGAGATCGAGCGTCGGCGATCTTGGCGGTGACGAGTTGATGCAGGCGGCGTTGAACTGGCTCACATTCATCGGCGTCGGTCAACGCCACCAGGTCGGTGATCTCGTCGAGCGTGCAGCCGAGCGTCTTCGCCCGGGCAAGGAATCGGAGGCGTTCGACCGACGAGTCGTCGTAGACGCGATAGCCGGCGTCCGTGCGTTCGATCGGGGGGACGAGCCCATGCTTGTCGTAGAAGCGGAGCGACGAGGCCGTGAACCCGGTGCGTTCTGCGATCTGCCCGATGGTGTAGGTGCCCATGTGGTGACCGTAGGCCTTCGACCCAGGTCGAAGGTCAAGCCTTGAGGTCGATCGGTGCGCGTGAACCGTCTGGGAGACTGCCGCGATGATCGGAGTCGTGACCGCCGGGGGCGGATTCCTGTTGGCAGTGCTCTGGTTCGACCTGATGTTCGACGTCCAGGTCCGCGGCCACGTCGGCGACGTCCTCCCCGAGCGCGTGCTCGCCTCGATCGCCGGGTACTACGCGCGGGTGACGACGTCCGCGAGTCCGATGAACAAGTTCGTTGCGTTCGGGATGGTGGTGACGCTCGCTGGGCTGGTGGGCGAGGCAGCGACGGGCGACCCCGGGCTCGTGTGGGTGCTCGCGTCGGTGGCGCTCGCGGTTCCGCCCATCGCCCTCGCTGGAGCGCGCGTGGTTCCCAACGCTGTGCGACTCGGAGCCCGGAAGGACGACAAGGCAACGCAGTCAGCCATCGCTCGCGAGATCCACCGCGACCACTGGTACTGCTTCGCCTCGATCTTCGGATTGCTCGTGGTCCAGGGGCTCAGCGCGTTGAGCTGAGAGTCAGATGTCCATGCCGTGGTGCGGCGGCAGTTCGGCCCGGCCGATCGCATCGGCGCGGCGGTGGAGGAGGTCGGCGGTGTCGTCCAGATTTCGGCCGATGATGAAGTCGCCTCGCTTGGCTCCTTCGACGGCGAAGCGTCCGAGCGCGGGCACGTCGGCGACGGGGACCTCCTTGCCGCCCTTCTCGAGTGCGGCCTTCAACTCCTCGAACGTCATCGAGCGCCGGGCGGCTGTCCGCTCACGCGCGAGTTCGGATGGTCGGTTGCGGTTTGCGGTGTACAGCCCGGAGTCGATGAGTCCGCCGCTCGGATAGAAGACCGACGCCCGGAGGTTCGTTCCGTCGCTGATGAGGTTGTGGGCCAGCGCCTCGGTGAAGCACGAGACGGCAGCCTTCGACGCGGCGTAGACGCTGGCTCGGGGCACCGGAGCGAACCCGCCGTCGCCGGACGACGTGTTGACGATCCGACCGGGCTCACCCGACTCGATCATGCGTGGGATGAACGATGCACACCCGTTGGCGGTGCCGAACACGTTGACGCCGAAGCACCAGCGGAAGTCGTTGAACTCCTGCTCCCATGGCTTGCCGCCCCCGCCGCTGGTCACACCGGCGTTGTTGAAGAGCAGATGGCACGCGCCGTGCGCCGAGAACACGGAGTCGGCGAGCGCCTCGAACGACCCGGGGTCGCTGATGTCGGTCCGGATTCCGGTGACGTCGCCGCGATCCCGCAGTTCGGCGACGGTAGCGTCGAGGACCGGCTCCTCGATGTCGGCGATGACGACGCGTGCGCCCTCATCGAGCAACGCCTCGACGATCGACCGACCGATGCCGTTGGCACCGCCGGTGACGACCGCGGTCTTGCCGGCCAGGTCGCTGAGGTCTGGGTCAGGCGTCTCGCTCATCGGCGGGACCCTATTCGCCCCTGCTAGAACGTGTTCTAGAAAAGTGAACCGGGGGGTTCCAGATGACTGACACCGAGATCGATCTGCCGGCCGGCGACCGTTACGTCGTCATCTCGTCCGACTGCCACGCCGGCGCGAGCATCAACGCCTACCGCGACTACCTCGCGTCCGAGCACCACGAAGACTTCGATGCGTGGATGCAGACGTTCGACAATCCGTACAAGGACCTGACGGGCGATGACGCCGAACGCAATTGGGACTCCGCCCGTCGGCTCGCCGAGATGGAAGCCGACGGGGTGGTGGCCGAGGTCATCTTCCCCAACACCATCCCGCCGTTCTTCCCAGCGGTCAGCCTCGTCAACCAGGCGCCGCCCGCGAATGCAGGTGACCTCGATCGCCGATGGGCGGGCCTGCAGGCCCACAACCGTTGGCTGGCCGACTTCTGCGCCGATGCCCCGGGCCGCCGCGCCGGGATCGCGCAGATCATGCTCCACGACGTCGACGCGGCCGTGGCGGAGGTCCGATGGGCGAAGGAACACGGACTGACAGGCGGTGTCCTGTTGCCGGGCGCGCCACCCGGGTCGGGTGTGGCCCCGCTCTACGACAAGGTCTACGAACCGCTGTGGGCGGTGTGCGAAGAACTCGCGATGCCCGTCAACCACCACTCCGGGAGCGCGGCGCCTGACTACGGCGACTACCCCGAGGCGAAGATGATGTTCATCCTCGAGGTCACCTGGTGGGCACACCGCACCCTGTGGCATCTCATGTTCTCGGGCGTGATGGAGCGGCACCCCGACCTGCAGTTCGTGTTCACCGAACAGGGTTCCGAGTGGGTGCCCGAGGAACTGACCCGCCTCGACAACATGTACACGCGCTTCACCATGGCCAAGGGAAGCCAGGAAGCGGCGTTCGCGGCGGGCGCCATCGAGCAGATGTCGACGACGCCGAGCGAGTACTTCGCCCGACAGTGCAGCATCGGGGCGAGCTTCATCCGACGCCACGAGGTTCGGATGCACGAGACGATCGGCACCGACTCGATCATGTGGGGAAGCGACTTCCCACACCTCGAGGGTTGCTGGCCCTGGTCGAAAGACCACTTGAAGATGAGCTTCGGTGGCCACTGCGACCCTTCGCAGATCCAGGCCATGGTCGGCGGCAACGCCGCTCGCATCTATGGATTCGACATGGATGCGTTGGCGAGGATCGCCGCCGACGTCGGCCCCACCGTCGACCACCTCACCGTCCCGCTCAAGCGCGACGACATCCCCGACGAGGCGCTGCGCTGCCCGTCGTTCGCAATCGGCAAGTTCCGCCCCGACCCCGATCTGGATTAGCCCATGACCGCCATCGAAGTCCCCACCATTCGCTACGGCGCCCGCTCGACCGAGGATCGTGAGGTCGCCGCCACCAAGGTCGGCGCATGGTCGACGTCGTTCACGGCGCTGTACGAGACCGACCCTGGCTTGATCGAGCAGGTGCTTCCGCCGCCGCTCGTGGCTTCGTCTCAGCCGCTCGTGAAGGTGTCGATCGCCACGGTCGAGATCGACCGGCCCGGCGTGCCGACCTTCGGCGCTGGCACGTTCGGCGTCCAGTGCGAGCACGACGGCCTCGTCGGGTTCTATCCATTGCTGATGCCGATGACGACCGAACAGTCGGTCATCGGTGGTCGCGAGACGTTCGGTGAGCCCAAGAAGCTGTCGCAGGTCGCGCTCGAGCGAGATGGGGACGACCTCGTCGGGACCGTGTCGCGCATGGGCGTCACGATCATCGAACTCCGGGGCAGGGTGACCGGCTCGGAGGAGCCACCGGCCCCGCTCGAGCGGACCGACTTCTACCTCAAGTTCCTCCGCGATCCGGGCGGCGACGGCTTCGACGCGCCGCCGAGCCTGGTTCACTGCCATCGCAACGAGACCAACCGCACGCGCGAGACAGTGGACGGCGAGATCATCCTCCGCGAGTCGCGGTTCGACCCGGTGGCCGACCTGCCCGTGCGTCGCATCCTCGAGATGAGCCTGTCCGAGCGGCAGAGCCAACAGCGCGGCGAGATCGTCGCCACGCTCGACCCGGCCGACATCCTCCCTTTCGCCCACCAGCGCTACGACGACATCCATCCCGTCGGTGGCACTCCCTCGAACGGCAGCCACAAGGAGAAGTCATGAGCGACAGGTTCCTGGTCATCTCGGCCGACTGCCACGCCGGCCTCCCCAACGCCGAGTACCGAGAGTGGCTCGACCCGTCGTTCCACGACGCGTTCACCGCCAGCCTCGAAGACCGCGAGCGGCAGCGGCAGCTCGCGATGCAAGGGTTCCTCAACCAGGAGTTCGCCGAGGAGTGGGCCGAGGAGAACGAGGACGGCCTGCGTGGTTCGTGGGACGCCGTGAAGCGGGACCGCGAGTTGGACAACGACGGCGTCGTCGGCGAGGTCATCTTCCCCGACGGCGACTCGGTCAGCTCGGGTGCGTCGGCACCGTTCGGCGCCGGACTCGGCCAGAGCGGCGAAACCCCTCCCGAGCACCTGCTCGCCGGAGCGCAGGCGCACAACCGCTGGCTGGCCGAACTGTGCGCGACCAGCCCGGAACGCCGACGAGGCATCGCCGTCGTCCCGATCGCCTTCATCGACATCGACGTGTCGGTGGCCGAGATCCGTCGAGCCCACGAGTCGGGCCTGCGTGGTGGAATCCTCATCCCGCCCATGTGGCAACCCGGAGCGCCGTATCACGACACGAAGTACGACCCGATCTGGACGGTGTGCCAGGAACTCGACCTCCCCGTGCACGTCCACTCCGGTCCGGCCGACAAGGCGTCGTACGGTCCGCACATCGGGATCTACACCGCCGAGGTCCGGTTCTGGTCGGCCCGTCCGTTGTGGTTTCTGATCTGGTCGGGCGTGTTCGAGCGCTTCCCTCGACTGAAGTTCGCGGTCACCGAGTGCGGCGCGTTCTGGGTCAACGACCTGCTGTGGCGCATGGACTCGGTGTTCGAGCGCGAGCACGGCTCGAAGAAGCTCGGCGCACAACTGACCGCCAACCTGTCGATGCGTCCCTCTGACTACTTCGACCGCAACTGTTTCATCGGTGCGTCCAACACGCATCGTCGCGAGCTCGAGCGGCGCTATGAGATCGGCGTCGGGAACCTCATGTGGGGCAACGACTTTCCCCACCCGGAGGGTACGTGGCCGCACACGGCCGAGTTCCTGCACCGAGCGTTCCACGACATCCCCGAGGACGAGGCTCGCGCCATGCTCGGTGGCACGGCGGCCGAGGTCTACAACTTCGACGTCGACAAGCTGCAGCCACTCGTCGACGAGTTCGGGCCGACCGCCGAAGCGCTGGGCCAGACCGAAGGACGCGATCTCTCGAAGTGGGATGCGCTCCGTGAGTCGGGCCGGCCGTGGCTCACCGAGGAAGGCTCGTATTGAGCGACACCACTTTTGATCCGTTCGAGGAGGGCTTCACCGAGTGGCCCTATGCGCAGTACGCGCGCCTTCGTGAGCACGACCCCGTCCACCACAGCGACCTCATGCAGGGCTGGATGTTGACCAGCTACGCCGACGTCGACCGCGTGCTCAAGGACGCGGGCATGAGCACCGTGATCGACAACGCGACGCCGACGCCGAACACGCGCATGGAGATCGAGCGCCGCATCGAGATCGGCTACGAGGCCAACCCGCTGCCGCTTCTCGACGAACCCGATCACAGTCGGGTTCGGAAGATGATCGCCCCGACGTTCCGCAAGGGATCGGTCAAGGACCTCCGGGCGACGATCGAGCGACACGTCGACGACCTGCTCGACGACATCATCGAACGCAACGGACCGACCGGCACGTTCGACCTCATCGGCGATCTCGGCTACCCGATGCCGGTCATGGTCATCTGCGAACTGATGGGTATCCCAGAAGAGGACGGTCACGAGTTCCGACGCTGGGTCCAGTTGGTCGCGATGGGTCTCGACCCGATCATCGACGCCGACGCACGCGAGGAGAGCCTCGCCGCGGGCGAGGAGATGCGCGCCTACCTCCGGGCTCAGGTCGCGACGAAGCGGGCGGAGCCGACCGACGACCTCACCTCGGCGCTCGTCCACTACGAAGAGGACGGTGACTCGCTCGACGCCGACGAGCTGATCGCCCAGCTCCAGACGCTCTACATCGCTGGCCACGAGCCGGCGACCGCGGTGCTCGGCAACGGCATGCGTGGCCTGCTCGAGCAGCCCGACGAGTTCCGTCGACTCTGGGACAACGCCTCGCTCGTGCCGCACGCCGTGGTCGAACTGCTGCGCTACGACGGTCCCAACCAGTTCGTCCGCCGCGTCGCCGTCGAGACTTTGGCGTTCGAGGGGGGCACGGTCCCGGCCGGCGCTGTCGTCTATCCCTGTATCGCTGCGGCCAACCACGATCCGGCGGAGTTCGGTGCCGACGCCGACGCGGTCCGCGTCGATCGCTCCGAGGCCGTGCACCACCTCCAGTTCGGTGCTGGCATCCACTCGTGTCTGGGCACCCATCTCGCCAAGCTCGAACTCGACGTCACGCTCGGTCGGCTGGTCGATCGGTTCACCGATCTCGAGGTCGTGACCCCACCCACGTGGTCGCAACGCATGGTGCTCCGCAGCGTCAACGACCTGGAGTTGCGCTACGCCACCTGACGACGTCGACGCAGCATTCAGCGTGCGGGGCGGGGCTCCATACCTGCGGATCGGTACACGGCGTCGATGACCGTCATGTTGGCGACCGCGTCGCTGGGTGGCGTGAGAACGGGCTCACCGTCCCGCACGGCTGCGACGAACGCGTCGAGCTGGCAGCCATAGCTGGTCTGCGATCGCGGGAACTTCAGCTGACGCTTCTCGCCGTCGGAGGTGACCGTGCAGCGCGTGAGCACCTGCGGTGCCACCGGGTTGAGGATGCGGACCTTGCCCCGTGTCCCGGTGATCGTCGCTGCCACCCACAAGACCGTCTTCGACCACATCGACGCGGCGATCGATCCGGTGCGGCCGTCGTCGAAGTCGAAGATGGCGTCGACGCGTCGGTCGACTCCAGGGCTCTTCTCGAGCGCGATCGCGGAGCGGACGGTCGGCTCGCTGCCGGCGTAGTGGCGCAGCATCGAGATCGTGTAGCAACCGACGTCCATCATCGCCCCGCCCGCCAGGTCGAGCTTCCACCGGATGTCGTTGCGCATCGCCAGGGGGATGCACATCTCGAGTGCGAAGTGTTCGACGTCGCCGATCTCGCCAGCGGCAATCAGATCGATCACTGCCTGCGCCTGCGGGTGGTAGCGCCAGTGGAATGCCTCCATGACGACGACGTCGGGGTGGGCAGCAGCGACGTCGGTCACCCGCCGCGCTTCCTCGCTGTTCGCCGTGAACGGCTTCTCGCACAGGACGTGCTTCCCGGCCTCGATGGCGGCGATCGTCCACTCGGCGTGGTGTGAGTTGGGGAGCGGGACGTAGACGGCATCGATGTCGTCGTCGGCGATGAGGGCGTCGTACGAGTCGAAGACCCGCGGGATCTTCTTCTTGTCGGCGAACGACTGCGCACGGCCCCGGTCTCGGGCGGCGACCCCGGTGACCGTGACGGTCGAGCGCTTCGACGCGGGCGTGAGGAGAGCGGCTGGTGTGATGCGCGCGGCGCCGAGTGTTCCGATCCGGAGCGGGGTCATGTTCCCGGTCTACTGCTGCTGTTGCTGGATCTGTTGCTGGAGGAGCGGTGTGTGGCCCGGGGGAGGGGAGAGATTGGAAAGGAGTCGCATCTCGACGCCGGCGTCGAGCGATGCCGTGGCCACGCCGGCGTACACCCCACGGATCGGGGGGACGTCGTCGTAGTCGCGGCCCCGTCCGATGGTCACGTGGCGTTCTCCGACGGCGAGCGCGTTGGTCGGGTCGAGGGCGAGCCATCCGGCACCCGGGATGGCCGCCTCGAACCAGGCATGGGTCTGCACCTCGGCCGAGTCGCCGACCACCGCCGCGCCTGTCGCATCGTTGGCCGCGAAGAAGTAGCCAGACACGTAGCGAGCCGGCACCCCGAGTTGGCGACAGAGCCCGACCGCCAGATGGGCGTAGTCCTGGCACACGCCCTTGCCTCCCTCGAGCACGTCGTCGGGAACCACGCCGATCTCGGTGCTCCCCGATTCGTAGGTGAGCGACCGGTGGACCAGACGGTGGACGTCGAGTACCAGGCTGACCACGTCGGACGCCCCGCGAGCGCTGATCTCCTCGACGCAGCGAGTGGTCAGCTCACCGGGTTCGGTGTGGCGTGTCGTCGAGAGGTACTCGGCGTGCTGGTCTGCGAACGCAGGGTCCGCCAGCTCGTTCATCCCGGGCGACGCGACCATCAGCGGTCGCTGGCGCGTCTCGACCGCCGATTCGGCGACGACCTCGACGGCGACGTGAGGCTCACGGATGCCGTACGCATCGACTCGCGTTCCCCAGTAGTCGGTGAACCCATGGACGCGCGCGGTGGGGCTGGACGTGACTCGGTACGAGAGCAGCATCTGGTGCTCGTCGGTCAGCGGGCAGGCGCGCAGCTCGTTCTGGCTGTGGCGGACGACGTTCTCGTACTCGAAGGCGAGGTGGTAGCGGATGTCGAAGCGCACGTCAGCCCCGCACCATGGTCGGGTCGAGCACGTGGATCGACAGTTCGTCCGTGCTGCGGAAGTAGGTGACCTCGACCGATTCGGCCACCTGGCGGATGTCGCGCTCGATCATGTTCAGGTACACGCTGAGGTCGCCGGCCAGCAGTTCGTTCACGTCCAGGTATTCGACATCGGCGCGCAGGCGGCCGAGCAGCCGCTGCGGGCGACTCCGCGGCGATGGTGTGCCCTCGATCCAGCTCAACGACTTGTCTGCCGTCTGGAGCCCGAACAGCACCGACCGCGGGAAGTGCGGAGACATGAGGAGGAAGGCGACGACGTCGGCGGGGTCCATCGACGCCCGGTATCGGCGACGGAACGCCTCGGAGCCAGACGCCGACTTCAGGGTCGACACCCAGTGGTGGAATCCGCCGGTCGCGCCCGCGGCCACCAGTTGGCTGTAACGGACGAGCAGCAGACGAACTGTGGTGATCGACCGTTCGAGCATCCACCCGAGCGACAGGAAGTTCCAGCTCTCGTCGCGAGGCATGGTCTCGTTGGCGACCCCGGCGATGGTCTGGCACTGCATCCGGATCATGGCGTACAGCTCGTGCGGCTCGCCGGTCACGTCGTCGCGTAGGTCACGAGCAGACACCCGGAGATGGAAGGCGTTGATCGCTTCCCACAACTCGGTGCTGATCAGCTCGCGCACCGCACGCAGGTTCTCGCGGGCGTGGGTCACGTTCGAGCGGATCGTGCCCGGATTCGACGGGTCGAAGACCAGGAACTCGGACACCACCGAGGCTTCGAGGATCCGATCGCTCTCCGAGAACGCCAGGTCGACGTTCAGGATCTTGAGCAGGTCGTGCCACGCCGCGGTCTCGTTGCCCGCCATGGCCTCGAGATGCGTGTGATAGGTCACGTCGAGCATGCGAGCGGTCGACTCGGCCCGCTCGATGTAGCGACCGGCCCAGAACAGCGATTCAGCGTGGCGTGCCAGCATCTATTCGTCCTCCGGTGCCAGGACCCAGGTGTCCTTCGAGCCGCCGCCCTGGCTCGAGTTCACGATCAGCGACCCCTTGGTCAGCGCGACCCGGGTGAGTCCGCCGGGGATGACCTCGACCTTCTCACCACAGAGGACGAACGGACGCAGGTCGATGTGGCGACCTTCCATCCGGTC
>JBBSLH010000064.1:0-14438 GCA_038255425.1 Acidimicrobiales bacterium | reverse complement strand
GGTCTCGGTCGACAGCTTCGCCGACCCGGACGACATTTCCATCGCCTGCAGCGTCAACGGCGAGGTGCGTCAGGAGGCGAGCTCGTCACAGCTCATCTTCACCGTGCCGTTCCTGGTCGAGTACCTCTCGGCGATCATGACCCTGCAGCCCGGAGACATCATCTTCACGGGCACGCCCGAGGGTGTCGGGATCGCGTCGGGGAAGTTGCTCCGTGTCGGCGACGTCGTCGAGACCACCATCGCCGGCGTCGGAACCATAACCAATCGCTGCGTCGCCGGCTGACCCGCTCAGCGGGGAACGGCGACGGTGACCGTCTCGCCGCCGTAGCCGCTGATCTGGTCCCGTCCCTCGACGGTGATCTCGCCGACGTCGCCGGGGATGGAGACGGTGGTCTGCCGGGTGAACGGCTGCTCGCTGGCGTGGTCGTGCGTGAGTTCGTGTACGCCGAGTTCGTTGCCCTCGGGGTCGAGCACGCGCCATGCATCGGCGTACCGGTCCGGGGAGTCGTAGGGCGACGACAACGTGACCGCCACCTCGAAGTCGCCCTCGCCCGAGTCGGTCAACTCGACGTCGACCACGTCGGGGAACTGTTCGGCCGCTGCGCTGGTCTGATCGACAGCGCCGTCGGAAGCACTCGAATCGTCACCCACGCCACAGGCGGTGACAGCGAAGAGCAGGACGACGATCGCGACGAGGCGTGTGCTCACGGACCCATCTTGCGCATGAGCGCGCCCAGGGCCTTGTCGGGAAGGAGACGGGTCAGCGGCCCCGCGAGCTTGGCCGGCGTTCCCACCAGATAGCGATGGTTCGGTCGAGCCGCGAACAGCGCGTGCTCGATCGCATCCGACGTCTTCGACGTCGGTGCTCCGATGCGCTCGTTGTTGTCGATGCCCTTCATCGCTCCCTCGATCTGGTCGCGGTACTGCGTCATCGCCTCCGGGCCGAGCCGCTCCTCCATCTCGGCGGCGTAGGTGCGGCCCTTCTCCCAGATGGCGGTCTTGATCGGGCCGGGTTCGACGACCGAGACCTCGATGTCCCACGGACGAAGCTCCTCGCGCAGCGACTGGGCGATTCCTTCGATGGCGAACTTCGACCCGGCGTACGGGCCCATCAGCGGACTGCCCATGCGACCGGAGACCGATCCGACGAAGCAGATGCGACCGCGTCCCCGTCGGACCATCGGAATGGCATCGCGGGTGACCGCGATCTGTCCGAAGACGTTGACCTCGAACTGCGACCGCCACTCGTCGAGCGAGAGATGTTCGAGCGGCCCGGCTCGGGCGACGCCCGCATTGTTCACGATCCCTTGGAGACCGGCCGACCCGACGGCATCTTCGATCACGTTGATCGCAGCGGCGATGGACTTCTCGTCGGCGACGTCGCAGATGACGGGTGTGAGACGCGACGACGCACGTGCAGCCAGCGCTTCGCCATCCTCCGCACGACGTGCGCCTGCGAACACGGTGTGTCCGAGACCGTCGAGACGCAGTGCGGCGTCTTCGCCGATACCTGACGACGTACCGGTGATGAAGACGTTGGCCATGGCGGACGAGCGTACGACCGACGAGCACGACGGAGCGTTCGTCTTCGCTGTGGACACCTGAGCGGTCGCTATCGTGCGGCCACCACCCGTGCCCTTGAGGAGAACCGTGCACACCGAGCCACGACTGATCGATCCCGAGTTCTGGCGGCAGCCACTGCACGCTCGGATGGAGGAGTTCATCGAGATCCGCGAGGCGGCTCCGTTCACCCCGTCGTCGTTCGACAACATCATGTCGGGGGAGACCGAGCACTTCTTCGCCGCCACCAGATACGCCGATGTGGTCGAGATCAGCAAGCGCCCCAAGGAGTTCTGCTCGGGCAAGGGCGCCGTCGCCATCCCCGATCTCCCCGTGGAGGCGCTCGACTTCTTCGGTTCGTTCATCAACATGGACGATCCTCGGCATGCCCGGCAGCGGGGCATCGTCGCCCGCTCGTTCACGCCCCGCCAGTTGCAGGACGTCCTCGACTCGGTCGACACCATCTGTACCGAGGTCATCGACGGCTTCTGTGAAGACGGAGAAGTCGACCTGGTCGAGGTCATGTCGCAGCCGTTCCCGTTGCTCGTGATCTGCGACATGATGGGTATTCCCCGCAGCGAGTTCGACACGGTCTTGAAGGCGACGAACGTGATCCTGGGTGGTGGTGACCCAGAGTTCATGGGCGACGGCGACCCGATGATGGCCATGTTCGAGGCGGGCATGAGCCTCACCGGGCTGATGAACGAGTTGGCCGAGGAGCGACGGGCGAACCCGACCGACGACCTCACGTCGAAGCTCGTGCACAACGACGTCGGCGAAGAGATGCTCGCCCCCAACGAGATCGCGCCGTTCTTCATCCTCCTTGCCGTTGCAGGGAACGACACGACGAGGACCGCCATCACTCACGGCGTGAACCTGCTCTCGCAGAACCCAGAACAGAAGCAGGCGTGGCTCGACGACATCGACGGTGTCACCCCGACAGCTGTCGAGGAGATCGTCCGCGTCGCATCGCCGGTCACGTTCATGCGTCGCACGGCCACGACGGACGTCACCGTCTCCGGTCACGACTTCGTCGAGGGCGACAAAGTCGTCCTGCTCTACGGCGCGGCCAACCGCGACCCGCGAGTCTTCGACGACCCAGAGCGCTTCGACGTGCGACGCGACCCGAACCCGCACGTCGGCTTCGGTGGGCCCGGTCCGCATTTCTGTCTCGGAGCCCATCTCGCTCGGCGCGAGATGTCGGTGGCGTTCCGTCAGCTGTTGACGCGGCTGCCCGACCTCGAGCTCGCGGGTGAGCCGGTGCCGCTCGAGGCCATGGGCATGCCCCTGGTGGGCGGGATCAAGCGCCTGCCGGTGCGATTCACGCCGACGGCCCCAGTGGGCTGACCGGAGCTATCCGTCGGCGAGTCGGTCGATGGCCAGCGCGTTGAGTTCGATCCACTGCTCCATCGCTGCGTCGACTCCAGCGCGGTCGCCCGTGGTCAAGAGGTCCAACAGCAATCCACGGGTGACCGCCAGTCCCAGGCGGGTCATGGTCCGGGCATCGTCGCTGCTCAACCCGGTCATGGCGGCGAAGGTTCCGGAGGTCGCGAGCCAGGAGTCGACCACGGTGTCGAGCAGCTCGCTGGTCGGCGGCTTGCCACGCAGGGCCTGTCCGTAGACCTCGAAGAAGAGCCGCTCGTTCGGCCAGAGGCTCTCGTCGGAGATGCGCTCCCACCACAGGCGGAGGACGTCGGAGGGAGAGGCGTCCGGATCGGGCACGACCTCGGCGACCGCATCGAGTTGTCGACGTTCGACCTCCTGGACGATCGCCGTCCACAGGCCGTCCTTCGATCCGAAGTGATGGCTCAACATGCGGTGGCTGGTGCCGAGCTCGGCGGCGAGTCCACGGAGTGAGAGGTCGGTGATGCCGTTGGCCGCCACGTGTTCGATGGCTGCATCGAGCAGGGCTTCGCGCGGGCTCGGATCGGTCATCGAAATTGACTGTACCACATGGTACAGAAAGCTGTACCATGCGGTACATGCCCAAGCCTGTCACCGTCTCCATCGACGTGCCCCATGATCGAGATCGCGTCTACGCCTTCCTCGATGTCATGGCCAACCACGAACCCTTCAACGATCACCTCATGCACGACTGGGAGCTCAGCGGCCCCGAACGCGGCGTGGGTTCCAAGGCCCGCGTCAAGACGAAGGCACTCGGAGTGACCGACGTCGTCGACATCGAGGTCATCGCCGCCGAGGCGCCGTCGCGGATCGTCGAGCGCAACGTCGCGAGGAAAGCTGGCCGCACCGGGCAGGGGACATACACCCTGACCTCCACCGACGATGGTGGTACACGGATCGACTTCGAGTTCGCCTGGATCGATGCGCCGGTCGTTGACCGGGTCATGTCGCCGATCGTCCGAGCGTTCATCCGTCGGAACAACGCCACTGCGATGCGGCGTCTGTCCGAACAGCTCGGCTGAGGATCACCGCTTCATTCGACGGCTGCCGCCAGCCGCTCGAGTGTCTGCTCCATCCCCGTGCGGTTGTGTGAGGCGCGGTCATCGACCCCCGAGATCGACTTGGTCATCTCGATCACCTCGGGCGGTCGCCCCTCCTCCCAGGTCTCGGTGACGATGCATCCGTCGTCGACGGGCGCGATCAGGTAGCCCCACTTCGCGAAGTGGAGATCGCCGAAGACGCCGTCGAACCGGAAGACCTCGTTGGGTACGCACTCGATGATCTCTGCCTCGGTGGACCACTCGAACTCGCCGTTGCGATTGTGTCCGATGAACCAGGCACCGACCGCGGGGCCGGTTGCGTCGTCCTTCCACTCGCAGCTGTGGCACTCCGGTGACCATTCACCCATGCGTGTGATGTCGGTGATCGCGCTCCAGACGGTCTCAGGGGAGGCGGCGATCTGGCGGGAGACTTCGACGTGATCGGTCATGGGCGAACGATAGATCGGCGAGCGATCCGGCACCGGCACACGGCACCGGTGTCAAACTATTGACAGTCGAACTCGCAGCTGCGTCCAATGGCGGCCATGAGTACCGACAACCCTCCCTACGGACAGGTCGATCGCGACTACGGCGTGCGTCTGGCGACGACGCCATCGGCGCAGGACGGCCCGATCTGGATGGTCAACCTCATGCAGTACCACGAGGTGGCGCAGTACGAGAACGGCGGAGCGACGATCTCCGGGCGCGAAGCGGACGATCGCTACAGCCCGATCGAAGTGCTGTCTGCCATCGGTGCGGAACCGGTGTTCGTCGCCGACGTCGAGTCCCAGCTGCTCGGTGATGCGCCGCACTGGGATCGTGTCGGCGTGGTGAAGTACCCGACGCGCCGGTCCTTCATCGAGATGCAGTCGCGAGAGGACTTCCAGGCCAAGCACGTGCACAAGGCAGCGGGGATGGCGTCCACGATCGTGGCCGGTTGCGTTCCGATCGAGGACCCGATGGCCGCTGCGGACCCGGCCACGTTGCCCGACTGGGCCGACGTGCCACATCCCCCGACGTCAGACGACGGACCGGTCACACTGCTGCACTTCATCCGCTTCCATCCCGGCGGCGCAGACTCGGACATGGTCGAGTACCAGAGGCATGCCGGCGACGCCGCCGTACCTCATGGGGTCCGCATCTCCGGCTGGTTCGGAGTCGAGGGAACGATCATCGGTGACGGACGTGCGTGGGATCAGGCTCGTTTCAACGCCTTCCCGAGCAAGGCAGCGTTCATGGCGGTAGCGCTCGATCCGTCGCGCCTCGAGGCGCAGTCGGCGCACCGCGAAACGGCGATCGCCGACACCTACACCATGATCCTGCGGCCGACCATCGATCGCCTGTCGGAGACGCTCGCGATGTGATCGCGTCAGTGTTCGTGGTGGGGGTCGTCCACCAGGAAATCGCCACCGCGTAGTTGCAGCACGCGCCCACCGAAGGCTTCGCGCAGGTGTGATTCGCGGAAGACTTCGTCTGGCGTCCCGAAGGCGATCGGACGGGTGGACAGGAGCAGGACGCTGTCGCAACGTCTGGCGTCGTCGAGGCTGTGAGTCGTCATGATCACGCAACGTCCGGCGGCGCGTTCCTCGTCGACGACATCGAGGATGACATCGCGGGACACGGGGTCGAGTCCGGTGACGGGTTCGTCGAGCAGCAACAGGTCCGCTTGTTGTGCGAGTCCCTGCGCCACGAGAACTCGCTGGCGTTGGCCGCCGGACAGGTCGTGCAGCTGCCGGTTCCGCAGGTCGGAGATCTCGACTCGATCGAGCGCGAGCTGCACGGCGGAGCGGTCCGCCGAGTCGAATCGGCCCAACAACCCACGGTCGGCGTAGCGCGCCATGCGCACAGTCTCTGCGACCGTGATCGGGAGGCTCGCGTCCACTGCTGTCGCCTGGAGGACGATCGCAGCGGAGCGCTCGCCTCGATCGATCGTCCCGGTGTGCGTGCCGACGAGGCCCATGATCGCCGACAACAGAGTGGATTTCCCCGAGCCGTTCGGGCCGATGACCGCGAGTGTGGAGCCAGTGTCGATCGAGATGTCGACGTCCTCGAGCGCGACCCGCGGCCCGTACCGCACGCTGAGACTGCGGATCTCGAGCGCAGGGGAGCGAGCGCTCACGGTCGACAGTCGGCACACACGCCGACGAGGTCGAGCCGGTGATGCCTGATGTCGAACCCCGCCGTTCGCGCCGCTCGGTGCAGCGCTCGGTCCAGTTCGGCCTCGACCGACTCTCGGAGCGCGAAGTCGGCGACGTCGCCGCACTCGGAGCAGATGAGATGGTGATGGTGCTCGGTCAGTTCCTCGGTGAGCTCGTAGTGCGCGAAGTCGTCGGACGTCACGATGCGGACCACCACGCCGGCCTCCTCGAGCACGCTGAGGTTTCGGTACACGCTCGACTGTGCGAGCGACGGTGACGCATCGAGGATCTGGGGGATGGTCATCGGTCCGCCGTCGGCGATGAGGAGCTCGATGAGCTGTCGCCGACGGGTCGTGTAGCGCTGGTCGTTGTGCCGGAGCCGCGTCTGTACGACGTCGTGAGTGTCGGCGGTGACCATCGCGACGAGGGTATCTGCCTGACGGGGATGAGACTCGTTCTTGTTTCCGTTCAGATGCGTCGATAGCGTCCTGAGACCAAGACTCATTCTCGGAAAGGCATCGTGATCAGCTGGTTCACCGAGGCGTTCGACCCGGCCTTCATGCAGCGAGCGCTGCTCGGCGGCATCGTGGCCGTCGTGGCCACGTCACTGGTCGGTACGTGGGTTGTGCTGCGCGGGCTCGCCTTCCTCGGCGATGCCCTCGCGCACGGCGTGATTCCCGGCATCGCCCTGGCTGTGCTCTGGGGATTCAGCCCAGTCCTGGGGGCGCTCCTCGCGGCGCTGGCGATGAGTGGTCTCATCTCGGTTGTCTCGAGTCGGACGGCCATCCGGGAGGACACGGGAATCGGGCTGTTGTTCGTCGGCATGCTGTCGCTGGGGATCGTGATCGTGTCACGGTCTGACTCGTTCGCCACCGACGTCACCTCGCTGTTGTTCGGCGACGTTCTCGGCGTGACCGCCGGCGACATCCGGACGCAGGTGATCGCAGCTGTCGTCGTCATCGTCGCGACCGTCGTGCTCTATCGGCCCTTCCTCGCGCTGGCGTTCAACCGCGACAAGGCATTCACGCTCGGCATGCGCCCCGCGCTGGCGCAGGCAGCACTCCTCGCACTGTTGGCCGTGAGCATCGTCGCCAGCTTCCAAGCGATCGGCACGCTGTTGGTGTTCGGCCTGTTGGTCGGCCCGCCCGCGACGGCGAGCCTGTTCGTGCGTCGGGTGCCCGCGATCATGGCGGGGGCGATGCTCATCGGTTCGGCCAGTGTCGTCGTCGGTCTGTTGATCAGCTTCCACCACGGCACGGCCGGGGGAGCGACCATCGCTGGCACCTCGGTCCTCGTCTTCTTCGCAGCGCTCGTGGTTCGAGAGGCAACGTCCGGTGGTCTCGCCTTCGCTCGCGGTGTTCGTCCAGGACGTTGCTGATCAGCCGGACGTGATGTTGCCGCCGACCCGTCGCATCTGGTGCTCGAAGAAGGCAGCGAAGTCCTCGATGACGCGGTGGAGGTGGCCGAACAGTTCGTAGCTGATGGCGCCGAAGAGCCCCGTCCACGCGACCAGACCCCGGCCCAGCACCTCGTCGGGGATCTCGAGGCCTGTCAGCTCACGGAGTCGTGCGAAGTCTGCATGCACGGGGCGCGGCACCGATGTGGCGGAATCCGGTTCGATCTGTCCGTTCGCGACACCGTCGGCGAGCAGGCGGAGCATGACGAGGCTCACTCGTGCGGCGGGCACGACCGTGTCGTCCGGTGCCTGGTAGCCCGGGACCGGACTGCCGTAGACGAGTGCGTAGTCGTGGGGATGCTCGAGCGCCCAGGTCCGCACAGCGCCCGCGAGGGCCAGCCAGCGCGCCTCCACATCGTCCCGGGCGCCATCGACCGCTGACTCGACCACCGCCCCGACCGCATCGAACGACTCGACGATGAGCGCAGTGAGCAGGGCGTCGCGACTCTCGAAGTAGCGATAGACGGCAGATGACGCCATGCCGAGTTCCCTCGCCACGGCTCGGAGCGAGAGGGATGCCGCCCCGACCTCGCTGAGTTGGCGCCGAGCGCTGTCGACGATCTCCGCGGTGATCTCGATCCGCGCCCGTTCGCGTGCGGTCCTCGGGGCGCTCATGCGAGCACCATACAGAAAAGAGAGCACTGCTCTTGACGTACGGCCGATCATCCAATAGAACGGTGCTCATGAACGAGAGCACCGATCACCCAACCGACCGCCGCTACGTCGAACCCGGCTGGTTCACGAGGAACCTGTTCAACCGGTCCCTCGCATGGCTCACGCGCCGCGGACTCAGCGTTGCGGGAACCCGAGAACTGCGGATCGTGGGGCGTACGTCGGGCACGGTCCGCTCGAACGTCGTCAACCTCCTCGAGATCGACGGACGCCGCTACCTCGTCTCGCCCCGAGGACACTCGCAATGGGTCCGCAATCTCCGCGTCGCCGCTCGCGGTGAGCTGCGCGTCGGGCGGCAGGTCGAGGCCTTCGATGCGTCTGAGCTCGCCGACGCAGACAAGCCGCTGGTGTTGCAGGCATACCTCGCCCGTTGGGGGTGGGAGGTCGGTCAGTTCTTCGACGGACTCGACCGGGACTCGACGATCGACGAACTGATGGCCGTCGCTGCGGACTTTCCCGTCTTCGTCGTCGAGGGATCGGTCACACCCATCGCTGCGTAGGCCTTTCTCACGGTGGCAGTGGCACCGCTGAGTTGTCGCCTCGGATGCAGGGCCTTGCGTCCTGGGGATATCCTCGCATATCTTCACAGATGTGCATATATCGACAGAAGAGGCGGGTGAGCTGGCCGATGGCTTCAAGTTGTTGGGCGAGCCGACCCGTGTTCGCATCCTCTACGCACTGCTCGAGGCGGGCGAGATGAACGTCGGCGACCTCGCCGAGGCAGTCGAGACGGCGGAGACGACGGCGTCCCACGCGCTGCGACTGCTGCGCTCGGCCGGCATCGTGCGAAACCGGCGCGATGGGCGCTCCATCTACTACCGACTCGACGACGACCACGTCCGACAACTGCTCGACCTGTCCCGGGAACACCTCGCGCACCGGGGCAACGACTGATGGGCCACGATCACTCGCACAGCCACGGCGCAGGTGCACTCCGAGCCGGTGCTCGTCACCAGAAGCGCCTCGCCATCTCGTTCTGTCTCATCGCGGCGTTCTTCGTCGTCGAGGCCGTCGGCGGCGTGCTCACCAACTCACTCGCGCTCCTCTCCGATGCCGGTCACATGCTCACCGACGTCATCGGGCTCGGAATGGCCTTGGCAGCGATCCAGTTGGCCAGCCGCCACGCCCGACGGGACAACGGCGGTCACCACACCTTCGGCCTGTACCGACTCGAGATCCTCGCCGCGTTCGTCAACGCGCTGCTGCTCTTCGGCGTGGCGATCTACGTGCTGGTCGAGGCCGTCCGCCGCATCACCGACGACCCCGAGGTGCTTGGTTTCCCGATGCTTGTCGTGGCGTCCATCGGTCTGGCCGTGAACCTGGTGGCCTTCCTCTTGCTCCGCGAGGGGGCGAAGGAGAGCATCAACGTCGAGGGCGCCTACCTCGAGGTGCTCGCCGACACGCTCGGATCGGTCGGCGTCATCATCGCCGCCATTCTCCTCGAGGTGTTCGGCTGGACCTGGGTCGACCCGGTGGTCGGCGCCGCCATCGGACTCTGGATCCTGCCGCGCACGTATCGGCTCGGTTCTCAGGCAGTGCGGGTGCTCCTCCAAGCCGCTCCGCCCGGCACCGACCTCCCCGGTATCGCTGCGGACCTCGGTGCGCTGAACGGAGTGATCGACGTTCACGACCTCCACGTGTGGACCCTCACCTCCGACATGGAGAACGCCTCCGTCCACCTCGTCATCGACGACTCGACCGACAGCCACCAGGTGCTTGACCAGGCGCGGGACCTGCTCCAGGGGCGCTATTCCATCGCTCACGCCACCTTGCAGGTGGAGCCGGCCGACCACCGGGGTTGCGACGAGCTCGAGTGGTGATGAACGATCTCTGGCCATGAGCACCATCGACGACTTCGTCGCCGCCAACGCGGCGTACGCGGAGCACTTCCACGAAGCGGGCCTCGCAACCGCACCGCAGCGCAAACTCACCGTCGTCACCTGCATGGACTCGCGTCTCGACGTGTTCGCCATGCTCGGACTCGAGTTGGGTGAGGCACACATCATCCGCAACGCCGGCGGTGTCGTCACCGACGATGTGGTCCGCTCGTTGATCGTCTCGCAGCGCATGCTGGCCACCGAGGAGATCGCACTCGTCCACCACACTCGGTGCGGCGGCCTGTCGTTCCGCGACGACGACCTCAAGGACGAGATCGAGTCGGAGACCGGTATCCGCCCTCCGTTTGCGATGGAGGCGTTCAGCGACCTCGACCAGAGCGTCCGCCAGTCGATGGGACGCATCGAGGCGAGCCCGTTCCTCGCCCACAAGCGGGTTCGCGGATTCGTCTACGACGTCGACACGGGGCTGCTGCGCGAGATCACTCGCTGAGGCCGCCTCGCGTCGGTCGGGGACTCCAACGCGGCCGCATCGGTGGTTCCTCGTCGTCCATGGCGCCCTCGGGCAGGTCGTCGTCCTGCATGACCGTCTGGTGACTGGCGAACCATGTGCCATACCGCCGAGCGCCCCAGCCGGCGGTGGCCCCGTGCAGCAGGATCGATGCGAACACCGTCCAGGCGACCACGACGAACAGATCGTCCTCGACCTGGCGGCCCGTGTCCTCGAGCACCGTGAGCACGAACAGGATCGACGCGAGCCCGCGCGGTCCGAACCAGCCGAGGAACGCCACTGATGGGGCACGCAGACCCGTGCCGATGAGCGAGATGGCGATCGGGATCATGCGCCCCAAGGTCAGCGTCCCCACGACGCAGATGGCGATCGGCACCGTGAGCTCGTCGAGCGTGGGACCGAGCAGCGCGTTGCCGAAGACGACGAACGTGATGCTCGCCAGCAACTGTCCACCGTCCTCCGTGAACTCACAGAGGTACTCGGCTTCCTCGCCGTCTGCGAAGCGGAACGACATGCCAGCGACGAACGCCGCGATGAAGGTGTTTCCTCCGATCTGGTGGGCGAGGACGAAGGCGATGCCGACCTGGGCCAGGGCGGCGAGCTGTCCGTCAACACCGTCGACCCACCCGGCACGCCTCGCTCGGATGAGCAGCCAGCCGGCGCCGGTACCGACGACGACGCCGGCCAGCACGCCGTAGCCGATCTGTTCGGCGACGAATCGGATCCAGAACGATGCGGGCTCTGCGTCGGCCTCGGCCACGGTGATGGCGGCGAAGAGCGTCACGGCGGGGAGTGCCAGCCCGTCGTTGAGCCCGGATTCGACGTTCAGCGAGCTCCGGATCCGGCCGGGGACACTGTCGTCGGTGAGTACTGCCTGCCCGAGCGCCGCGTCGGTCGCGGCCAGGATCGATGCGAGGAGTGCGGCCTCGGCCCATTCGAGGTCGAGCACGACGCGTGCGACGAGCGTGCCCGCTCCGATGACCAAGGGGAGCCCGATGCCGAGCATCCGTGCCGGAATGCCGATGAAGCTGCGCGCCCGACGGACGTCGACGCGCACGGCGTCGGAGAACAACACGATCGAGAGCGTCAGCTCGGCGAGGATGATCACCTCCTCCGACGCCAGGTCGATGTGTGCGAGGTCGAACGCCTCGGGGCCGGTCAACAGCCCGATGGCCATGAAGATCATCGGCGCGGTGACGATCGTCGTGCGGAGTCGCTGCGACACCAGAGCGTGAGCGAACACGGCCAGCGCGATGACGGTCAGGGCGCCCACCACGGTGACGGTACGGGAATCGTGCGTGGTGTGTCGGTGTTCACCCGAACATGGACACCGACGCGCTCCGATCGCTCCTCGACGACAAGCACCACGGCGTACTCGTCACCCTCAAGAGAGACGGGCGGCCGCAGCTCTCCAACGTCGCCTTCGCCGTCGGTGACGACGACGTCATCCGGATCTCGGTGACCGATGGACGGGCCAAGACCGCGAACCTCCGGCGCGACCCGCGCGCCAGCCTCCACGTGACCCGCGACGACTTCTACGCCTACACCGTCGTGGAGGGCACGGCATCTCTGATGCCCGTCACGACGTCGCCCGACGACACCACCGCCGATGCGCTCGTCGAGTACTTCCGGGCGGTCGCTGGCGAACACGACAACTGGGAGGAGTACCGGGCCGCCATGGTCGCCGACGGCCGACTCGTCATCGAGCTGCCGATCGAGCGCCTCTACGGCATGGGCTGACCCAGCCGGTTCAGGAGTGGCGAGCCAGCGTCGCGTGTCCCGCGGCCCAGGCATCGATCTCGTCGTCGAACGGCCCCGTGTCGGGGTCGGTGCAGTCGACCGTCGGCGTCGGCTCGCCGACCGCAGCTGCGTCCACCAGTACCGGGCCACGCACCATCCCCTGGTCGCAGGCCGGCACCGTCAGCACGTGGACAGCCGGTGCTTCGATCAGCGCATCGAGTTCGTAGTCGGCGATCGTCGCCAGCAACATGCCGGCACCGGCGAGGTCGGGGTCGTCGCCCCCGACGGCCACCACCAGGACGGGAATCCCTCGCTCGACCGCCACACGAGCGCCGATCATCGCAGCCGACTCGGGACCGGCGTCGTCGGTCAGGCCGATGACCAGGAGGTCGGGGAGCGCTCCGGGGGCGGTGATGGCGTCGAGGACATCGAGCATCGAACCGTTCACGGCCGAGGCCGGATGGCCCGTCATCGTCGTGGCGTCGACGGCGGCGAGTGCGGTGGCCGCATGCCCGTCAGGAGTTGCTGTGGTGTCGGCCGCAGGGGCGGTCACCACGACCGCGGTGTCCGGTCGGCCCGCGAGCACGGAGACCGCGGCGTCGAGGCCGGGAGCGTCGATGCCCTCCGGACTGGTGACGACGATCGTGAGTGCGGCCGGGCCCGCAGGTCGTCCCGAGTCGGGCGTGCTGATCCTCGAGGCCGACGCAAGTGCGGTCTCGCCGACCGGCTCGGCCGACGCGGTCGACGCGTCGGGACCCTCGTTGACGCCACACGCGGACAGCAGCAGTACGAGCGTGGCCAGCACTCCCCTGACGAGCTGACGCATCGACACCCAGTGTGGCGACCGGTGTCGCCGTTACGGTGGACCCCCGTGGACATCAGCGACTTCCAAGCCAGCATCGCCGCGACGTACGGCGAACGAGACGGCGATCGTGGCATCGCACCCTCGGTCGCGTGGCTCTGCGAGGAGGTGGGCGAACTCGCCCAGGCTGCTCGGAAGGGCACCCCGGACCAGCAGCTGCACGAACTCGGCGACGTCATCGCCTGGGTCGCCTCGCTCGCCCATCAACTCGGGCTCAGCCTCGACGACGCCGCCCAGCGCTACGCGCACGGGTGCCCCGGCTGTCACACCCAACCCTGCTCCTGCTGAAGAAAAACGGGATCTCGCGAGAGTTGTGGCGACCCCTCAACAAGAAGTCTCGCGAGATTTCGTTCTAGGAGCGGCGGCGGACGAGTTCTTCGGCGATCTGGATGGTGTTGAGAGCGGCGCCCTTGCGCAGGTTGTCGCCGGAGAGGAAGAAGGCGAGGCCGTTCTCGGCCGTCTCGTCGACGCGGAATCGACCGACCAGCGTGTCGTCGATGCCCGCAGCGTCGAGCGGCGTCGGCACGTCGACGACCTGGACCCCAGGTGCTGACGAGAGGACCTCTCGAGCACGTGCCGGTGAGATCGGGCGGGCGAATCGGGCATTGATGCTCAGCGAGTGACCGGTGAAGACCGGGACCCGCACGCACGTTCCCGACACCGGCAGATCGGGGATGCCGAGGATCTTGCGGGCCTCGTTGCGGAGCTTCTGGTCCTCGCTGGTCTCCTCGCTGCCGTCGTCGACCAGGTCGCCGGCGAACGCGATCACGTTGTAGGCGATGGGCTTGACGAAGTTGTCGGGCTCGCCGAACTCGGCGGAACGTCCGTCGTGTGTGAGACCGGGTGCGCCGTCGCCCACCTTGCGGATCTGGGAGTCGAGTTCATCCACGCCGGAGAGTCCGGCGCCGGAGACAGCCTGGTAGGTCGAGACGATCATGGACTCGAGTCCGGCCTCGGCGTGCAGGGGAGCGAGGACGGGGATGGCGACCATCGTCGTGCAGTTGGGGTTGGCGACGATGCCGATGGGGATGTCATCGAGCGCGTCGGCGTTGGCCTCGGGGACTACGAGGGGCACGCGGTCGTCCATCCGGAACGCGGACGAGTTGTCGATGACCACGGGACCGGAGGCGGCGATCTTCTCGGCGAGGGCGCGAGAGGTCGTGGCTCCAGCGGAGGCGAGAACGACGTCGAGCGTGGAGTAGTCGGCGTCGGTCGAGTCC
>JBBSLH010000063.1:0-14541 GCA_038255425.1 Acidimicrobiales bacterium | reverse complement strand
TGTCCGCTTGGTGGACGCCGGATCGGCGCTCCTGGTCCAGGCGCTCACCGACGGTCTGCCGCCGGCAGCGCCGCAGGAGGGCGAGACCACGTACGCGAAGAAGATCTCGCCCGACGATCTACACATCGATTGGGACGGCCCGACGAGCCTGATCCACCGCCAGGTGCGGGTCGGCGGGGCATGGACCACACGGGCCGGCGAGCGGTTCAAGGTGTGGCGCTCGTCCACCGAGCCCTCGGGCGCGGGGATCATGCACCCGACCGGCGACGGCGAGATCGAGCTGCTCGATGTGCAGCCTGCGGGCAAACCCCGACTCGACGCTGCCGCATGGGCCAATGGCGCTCGCTGGACCGCCGACGACCGGCTGGGCACATGAGCGCCGACGTGGGCGTACGTACACGCCGCACCGCAATCGATGCACTGGTCCGGATCGAGACCGACGGTGCCTACGCCAACCTCGCGACCAACGCCATCCTCGATCGGTCCGACCTCGAGGCGCGAGATCGTCACTTCGTCACCGAGTTGGTCTACGGGACTTGTCGGATGACGCGAGCGTGTGACCACCTGATCGACAGACATCGTCGAGGCGACGTGAGCGCCCGGGTGCAGGCCGCCCTGCGCGTCGGGACCTACCAACTGGCGTTCGGTGGTGTCGCGGCCCATGCCTCGGTCGACGCCACGGTGGGCGCCTCGCCGAAGCCGGCACGCGGCCTCGTCAACGCCGTCCTGCGCCGGATCGCCGACGATGTCCGAAAAGGCATCGAGTGGCCGAGCGACGGCGTCGAGCTCTCGTACCCGGACTGGATCGTCCGCGAACTGCAGCAGTTCCTGGGTGATGGCCGAGCGCAGGCTGCGCTTGCCGTGATGAACACAGCGGCGACGACGCACGTGCGCGAGGACGGCTACGTCCAAGACCTTGCGTCGCAGGCGATCGTCGACGCGGTCGGCGCCATCGCGGGCGACCGGGTCCTCGACCTGTGCGCCGCGCCCGGGGGCAAGGCGACGGGCATGGCGACCGACGGGGTCGATGTGATCGCTGCCGACCTCGGCCCTGGGCGTCTCTCCCTCGTCGTGGAGAATGCTGCCCGTCTCGGGGTCCGTCTGCCTGTCGTGGCCGCTGATGGCGTCCATCCGCCGTTTCGGTCCGGCTCGTTCGACCGAGTTCTGGTCGATGCGCCGTGTTCGGGTCTCGGCGTGCTCCGGCGGCGTCCTGACGCCCGCTGGCGCATCGATGTGGGAGCGCCCGCCCGCCTTGCGATCCTCCAGATCGAACTCCTCCGAGCGGCCGCGGCGCTCGTCGCTCCGGACGGGCTGCTCGTGTACTCGGTCTGCACCCTGACCGCGGCAGAGACGGACGGCGTGGTCGCCGCAGTCGATCTCCCTGAGCAGTTCGCGCTGGACCAACGCTCGGTGCTCGGCCCCGACGGCGATCGCGACGGCATGTTCCTCGCCACGTGGAAGTGTCTCCCTACGTCGTAGCGGACCCGGCCTCGTAGTCTCCGACCCATGGCCGACGCCAAGATCCTGACCGTCTCCGATGGCGTGATCGCGGGGACCCGAGACGACCGATCGGGCGAGGCGCTGGAGTCGCATCTCGTCGACGCCGGGTACACGATGGTCGAACGGCGTGCGGTCGCCGACGGCATCGAGTCGGTCGCCCGCACACTGCGCGAGATGGCAGACGGGTTCGTCGGGCTGGTCGTCACGACCGGGGGAACCGGCTTCGGGCCACGCGACCTGACCCCCGAGGGAACGCGAGCCGTGCTCGATCGTGAGGCGCCCGGCCTCGCCGAAGCGATGCGCCTCGTCAACCCGCTCGGGCGTCTGTCACGCCAACGCGCCGGCACCATGGGCGACTGCCTCGTGCTGAACCTGCCGGGATCGACGACGGGCTCCATCGAGTGCTTCGACGCGGTGGCCGACGTCGTCCCACATGCGCTCGAACTGCTGCGGGGCGAACGACCCCACTGAGCAAAGCCGTGTCGGCGGTACTCAGACCATGCGGAGCGACGCGGTGCGATCTGCAGGTACCGCGGCCTCGACGAGCACGAGACGCTCGAGTGGGTCGTCGCTGCGGTGGATGAGGCCGAACGCTCCGACAGGACTGCCCACGTCGACCTCCCGGCCCCACCGATCACACATCCGTTGGTAGACCGCGTTGGCGGCCTCGGGGTGGCCGCCGATCAACAGCAACACCGGTCGCCCGGTGGGGCTCATGCTGATGCGATCGAATGCACGTCGTCCCGTGGCCATCGCTCTGCCGAGGGCGATGCGGTGATCGGTCGCGAACACGACGTCCCAGTCGACCTCCCGGCGTGGACCGGGCACGATGTCGCCGCACAGGATCGTCTCGCCCGGGCCGGCCGCTCCCGCCGCCGCGAGAAACGAGTTCCACGGTTCGAAGCCGCTCAGCGAGACCGCTGTCGGTGGTGGCAGCTCGGAGACTCCTCGTGCCTCGCTGCGCCGACGGCGGTCGACCGGCACCCCGATCGACGAGGCGATGCTGTCGATCGCCGTGTGCAGTCGGCCGAAGTCCGGCTTCTCGATGACCGCGTCGGCACCGGCGGCGAGCAACTGGCCCGGATCGGCGGCGTAGGACGAGTACACGACGACGTGGATGGGGCGGTGTTGTGCCTTGGCCCACTTGAGGAGTTGTTCGCCATTGCCGCCACGGAGGGCGAGGTCGAGCACGACGATGTTGGCGTCGGCGCGTTCGACGATCTCCATCGCGTCCTCGGGTGAGTCGGCTTCGCCGACGACCTCGATGGGCGACTCCGACAGCACCTGGCGGATCACGCTGCGGATCAGGGCATCGTCGTCGCACAGGACCGCGCGCCCGACGACCATGGTCGAAGTCTCCATCTGCCTCACCCCTCCCGCCACTCAGCGTGGCCCCAACGCCACTTCAGGACAGTACCCCCGCGAACGGAGCCAGGGAGGGGTCCATTCGGCCCAAAGCTAGGGTGCATCCGGTGCTCGACGAGGATGCAATGCGGCTGGCCGTCGAGGTCGCAGACGGCGCTCGCAGAGTCGCCCATCCGAACCCCTGGGTCGGGTGTGTCCTGCTGACCCCGAGCGGACGCGTCGTGACCGGTGCGACCAATGCGCCAGGCGGGCATCATGCCGAGGCCGAGGCGCTGGAGGCCGCTGGACCCGACGCTCGGGGGGCAACCGTCGTGGTGACGCTCGAGCCGTGCAGCTTCCACGGCCGAACGCCGTCCTGCGCCGATGCACTGGTCGAGGCCGGGGTGCACCGTGTGGTCATCGCATTGGAGGATCCGGACGAACGGGTCTCCGGAGCAGGAATCGCCCGAATGCGAGATGCAGGCATCGACGTGTCGGTCGGTGTCCTCTCGGGCGAGGTCGAGCGCCAACTGCAGCCGTATCTGCACCAACGTCGCACCGGCCGGCCCTACGTCGTTGCCAAGCTTGCGGCGAGTGCCGACGGCCGTACCGCAGCGCCGGACGGGACCAGCCAGTGGATCACCGGCCCCGAGGCGCGTGCCGACGCCCATCGGATCCGAGCCGAGAGCGATGCGGTGATCGTCGGGGCGGGCACGGTCAGGATGGACGACCCGGCGCTGACCGTCCGCCACACCGACGGCCCTGATCCTGAACGGATCGTCCTGGGTATGGCGCCGACCGATGCTGCGGTTCGACCGTGTCGCGAGATGACGGGCGAGTTGCACGTGATCCTCGACCAGCTCGGTGGCGAGGGGATGGTGCAGGTGATGATCGAGGGCGGCGCGTCAGTCGTCGGCGCCTTCCATCGCCAAGGCCTCATCGATCGCTACGTCGTGTACACGGCGCCCGTGCTCTTCGGCGGCCACGACGCGTTGGGCCTGTTCACCGGGGCCGGTGCCGCCACCATCGACGACGTGTGGCGCGGGCGCATCGACCGACTGGAACAGGTCGGCGACGATCTCCGGGTCGAACTCGTGCCGAGAGACCCCATCGACGAAGTGGCACAAAACTAGAACGTGTTCTAGTTTGTGCATCGAATCAGGAGGTAGGACATGTTCACCGGGATCGTCGAGGAGTTGGGCAGCGTCGTCTCGTTCGACGACGACGTGCTGCGCATCGCAGCGACGACCGTGCTCGACGATGCGGCGATCGGTGCGTCGATCGCCGTGAACGGGTGCTGCCTCACGGTCACGGCGTTCGAGCCCGGCGAGGCCGGCTGGTGGGAGGCCGACGTCTCGCACGAGACGCTGCGTCGCACGAACCTCGGTAGCGTCGTGGCCGGTTCGCCGGTCAACCTCGAGCGCCCGGTCCGAGCGCAGGACCGCCTCGGCGGCCACATCGTCCAAGGCCACGTGGACGCAGTCGGTGAGATCGTCGAGTCCGTCCCCGAACTCCGTGTCCGGATGCCTCGCGACCTCCTCAAGTACGTGGTGGTCAAGGGCTCGGTCACCGTCGACGGCGTGAGCCTCACGATCGTCGACGCCCTCGACGACGGATTCACCGTCGCTGTCATCCCACACACGTCCGCTGTCACCACGCTCGGGTCGAAGGGCCCGGGCGATCCCGTCAACCTGGAGGTCGACGTGACGGTCAAATACGTCGAACGCCTCCTGACCTGGAAGGATTCGTAGATGCCCTTCGCCAAGATCGAGGACGCCGTCGCCGCCATCGGGCGAGGTGAGATCGTCGTGGTCGTCGACGACGAGGACCGTGAGAACGAGGGCGACCTCATCATGGCGGCCGAGTACGCCACGCCCGAAGCGATCGCCTTCTTCCTCCACCACACCTCTGGCTACATCTGTGCGCCGGTCACCGAGAGCCGTGCGCACGAGCTCGCGCTCGACCTGATGGTGCGGGAGAACACCGAATCGATGCGCACGGCGTTCACCGTCTCGGTCGACGTGCGCAAGGGGACCAGCACGGGCATCTCGGCCCACGATCGCGCCGCCACCATCAAGGCCCTCGTCGATCCGTCGACCCGGCCAGCCGATCTCGCTCGCCCCGGTCACATCAACCCGCTCATCGCCCGCGAGGGCGGTGTGCTCAAGCGGGCCGGTCACACCGAGGCGGCCGTCGACCTCGCCCGCATGGCGGGGCTGTACCCGGCAGGCGTCCTGTGCGAGATCGTGGACGCCGACAAGATGGACATGGCCAGGGTCCCCGAGCTCGAGCGTTTCGCCGAGAAGCACGACCTGCTCCTCATCTCCATCGCCGACATGATCCGGTACCGGCGCAAGAACGAGAAGCTGGTGAAGCGCATCGCCGAGGCCCGCATCCCGACCGAGTGGGGCGACTTCACCTGCTACGCCTACACGTCGCTCCTCGACGGCGAGGAGCATCTCGCCTTCACGCGCGGCAACGTGCAGGGTCAAGACGACGTGCTGGTGCGCGTGCACAGCGAGTGCCTCACCGGCGACGTGTTCGGGTCCTTGCGCTGCGACTGCGGCCCACAGCTGCAGGCCGCGATGGCACGCGTCGCCGAAGCCGACGAAGGCGTGGTCGTCTACCTGCGCGGCCACGAGGGCCGAGGGATCGGCATCGGCCACAAGCTCCAGGCGTACTCACTACAGGACCAGGGTCAGGACACCGTCGACGCCAACATCTCGCTCGGTCTCCCGGTCGACTCGCGCGAGTACGGCATCGGGGCCCAGATCCTCGTCGACCTCGGCATCACGACGATGCGCCTGCTGACGAACAATCCCGCCAAGAAGGGCGGACTCGCCGGCTTCGGTCTCGAGATCACCGACCGCGTGCCGCTCGAGTCGGTCCCCAACCCCGAGAACATCAAGTACCTGCGCACCAAGCGCGAGCGCATGGGCCATCTCCTCGAAGGCCTGGACGACGTCCTGTGATGGGAGCGCTCGATGGCCTCCGGTGACGACCGGGCGGTTCGGACGCTGGGCCTCGACGGCACGGGTCTGCGGGTCGGTCTGGTCAAGGCTCGGTGGAACAGCGAGATCGTCGACCGACTCGAAGCCGGCGTCGACCGTGGCTTGCTCCACCTCGGCGTCCCGGCGAGCGACATCCTCGTCGAGACCGTGCCCGGCAGCTTCGAGATCCCCATGGGCGCACGCATCCTCGCCCTGTCCGGGGAAGTCGACGCCATCGTCACACTCGGCGCCGTGATTCGAGGGGAGACCACGCACTACGAACTGGTCTCGGAAGGTGCTGCAAACGGCGTCCAACAGGTCCAACTCGAGACCGGGATCCCGATCGCCTTCGGTCTCGTCACGGTCGAGAACCGCGAGCAGGCCCTCGCTCGCTCTGAAGGACCCGGTGGCCACAACGTCGGTGAAGAGGCCGCCCTCGTCGCCATCGAGATGGCCCGCCTCGCCCAAAAACACCGCCACCCCTGACATTCTGGTCACCACATCGGCGGTCGAGACCGCCGATGTGGTGACCAGAACCCAAACGATCGCGTTCTGGTCACCACATCGGTCGTCTGTGGCGCCGATGTGGTGACCAGAACCGATTCGGTGGGGTGGGGGCGGGGTCGTAGCGTGGTGGCGTGCTGAAGATCGTGTTGCCCAAGGGATCGCTCGAGAAGCAGACGATGGAGCTGTTCGCCGCCGCTGACCTCCAGGTCAACCGGTCGAGCAGCGTCGAATACAAGGCCACCGTCGACGATCCGCGCATCGACGAAGTCCGGATCCTGCGTCCGCAGGAGATCCCGCAGTACGTGTCCGAGGGGCTCTTCGACATGGGCATCGCAGGCCGTGACTGGGTCGAGGAGACGTCGAGCGACGTGGTCTCCCTCGGCGAACTGCAGTACTCCAAGGTGTCGGCCAACCCGGTCCGCATCGTCGTTGCCGTGGCCCAGGACTCGCCGGTCCAGTCGGTCAAGGACCTCCACCAGGGCGTCCGGGTGTCGAGCGAGTACCCCGAGCTGACCAAGAAGTTCTTCGCCGAGCAGGGCATCAGCGCCGACATCCGCCTCTCCTACGGTGCCACCGAGGCCAAGGTCCCCGACATCGTCGACTGCGTGGTCGACGTCACCGAGACCGGCCGGGCGATCCGGGCCGCCGGCCTCAAGATCATCGACACCATCCTCACCAGCTACACCGAGTTGCTCGCCAACCCGGCCAGCCACGCCGACCCCGACAAGGCCCACGCCATGGGTCAGATCCTCACGCTGCTCAACGGCACGCTCGAGGCCCGGGGCAAGGTCCTGGTGAAGCTCAACGTCATGGGCGACGACCTCGACAAGGTCATCGAGATCATCCCGTCGATGAAGGCGCCCACCGTCAACGAGCTGTACGGCGGCGGTGGCTACGCGGTCGAGACCGTCGTCCCCAAGAACCAGATCAACGTCCTGATCCCTGCGTTGGTCGACGCCGGCGCCAGCGACATCATCGAGCTGCCGCTCTCGAAGATCGTCCACTGATCACCGGGTAGCGTCGCCGCCCATGGCGATCGCATCTCTGGGGACCCACACCGGGTCCGTGTCCGACTTCGACGAACATCGAGGTCTCGGGACGGTCGCCGGCGACGATGGGTCCAGCTACCACTTCCACTGCACCGGGATCGCCGATGGCACCCGGACGATCGCCGTCGACGCGCCGGTTCGGTTCGACGTGATCGCTGGTCGGCTCGGCCGGTGGGAAGCCTGGGGGATCGAGGAGCGATGACCGACACCACGAACGACGACATCGAAGCCCGAGTCGAGGAACTGCTCGACCGACTCGACATCGACGAGCGAGCCACCCTCACGGCGGGCAAGGACAGCTGGCGCATCGCGGGCATCCCTCGGCTCGGCATCGGCGACCTCAAGGTCACCGACGGACCGACCGGCGCACGGGGAGACCTGACGACGGGTGCGCGTGCCGTCTGCTTCCCGGTCGGGTCCGCGATCGGTTCGACCTGGGACATCGAACTGGTGGGTGAGATCGCTGCCGTCCTCGCCGAGGAGGCGAGGAGCAAGGGTGCCGAGGTCCTGCTTGGCCCGACCGTGAACATCCATCGGCACCCGTTGGCCGGGCGGAACTTCGAGTGCTACTCGGAGGACCCCGAGCTCACCGCTCGTCTGTGCGTCGCCTTCATCAGCAGCCTCCAGGCTGGGGGAGTGGGCGCATCGCTCAAGCACTTCGTGTGCAACGACTCCGAGTTCGAACGGCACAGCATCAGCTCCGAGGTCGACGAGCGCACGTTGCGCGAGGTGTACCTCCGGCCATTCGAGGCCGCCGTCGCCGAGGCCGACCCGTGGACGATCATGGCCGCCTACAACAAGCTCAACGGCACGCACGCCAGCGAGCATCGGTGGCTCCAGGTCGGACTCCTCAAGCAGGAGTGGGGCTGGCCGGGGATGATCGTGTCCGACTGGTACGCCACGCACGACACCGTCGCGTCGGCCAACGGCGGTCTCGACCTGCAGATGCCCGGGCCCGCCGAGCAGTTCGGTCCGGCACTCGCCGAGGCCGTCCGGGCCGGCGAGGTCGCCGAAGACGAGCTGGCCGACAAGGCCCGGCGTGTGCTGCGGCTCTACGCCCGCACCGGCAAGCTCGACCACCCCGAAGCGTCGGACGAGACCTCGATCGACACGCCCGAGCGGCGGGCGCTCGCTCGTCGCGCCGCAGCGGCGTCGTCGGTGCTGTTGACGAACGACGGCGTCCTCCCGCTGGACGCGGGCCGCTCGCTCGCCGTGATCGGTCCGAACGCCACGCCGGGCCGTATCCAAGGCGGCGGATCGAGTGAGGTCACACCTCACTACGCCGTCTCGCCGCTCGACGGTCTCGGCGAGCAGTTCTCCTCGGTGAGCTACGCCCGTGGTGTCGGCGTCGGCCTGTTCGGGCCGCCACTCGATCCGGCGCTGCTCGAGGACGGTCGTTTCCACGAGGAGTTCTTCGCGACGCCGGACCTGTCGGGCGATCCCTATCGCAGCGGTCGGTCGCCCGAGGCGGCGATGTCGTTCTTCGGCGCCGCCGTTCCCGGCCTCGGCCTCGGTTCGTTCTCTGCCCGCTGGTCCACGCAGTTCACGCCCGACCAGTCCGGCGATTGGGCGTTCACGGTTGCAGGCGCCGGACGAGCACGTGTCACCATCGACGGCGAGGTCGTGGTCGACGATCCCACGGCTGGCCCCAAGATGGCCATCTGGGTGCAGTCGCTCGAGCCGGTCACCGGGATCCGAGCGCTCGATGCCGGGACCACCTACGACCTGGTCGTCGAGTTGCGCGCCGACGAGCGGGGAGTCCTGCCGCATCTGCGGTTCGCGGCCGAGCCCCCGGACCAACAGGCCGAGATCGACCGAGCCGTGGCAGCGGCCGCGGCGTCCGACATCGCGGTCGTCGTCGTCGGCACCAGCTCCGACTTCGAGACCGAGGGTGAGGATCGGTCGAGCTTCTCGCTGCCCGCCGGCCAGGACGAACTCATCGAGCGCGTCGCTGCTGCGAACCCGGACACCGTGGTGGTGGTCAACGCCGGGAGCCCCATCCCGATGCCGTGGCTCGACTCGGTTCGCGCCGTGCTCTGGTCCTGGTACCCAGGCCAGGAGTTCGGCAATGCGCTCGCCGACATCCTCGTCGGGGCAAGCGATCCCGGTGGCCGTCTGCCCACGACCTTCGCTCGCCGCATCGAGGACACGCCGGCCTTCACCAGCTACCCGGGAGAGTTCGGCAAGGTCCGATACGCCGAGGGACTCTTCGTCGGCCACCGCTGGTACGACGCCCGTTCGATCGAGCCGCTCTTCCCGTTCGGGCACGGCCTGTCCTACGCATCGTTCGAGATCGGCGACGTCGAGGCATCGATCTGCGAGACCGCGGACGTCACCGTCCGTGTCGCGGTCACGAACGCGTCGCAACGGCCGGGATCAGAGGTCGTGCAGGTCTACGTCGAGCCGCCAGCGGGATCCGTCACCCGCCCAGCACGACAACTCGCAGGATTCGCCAAGGTCCACTTCGACGCCGACGAGTCCATCACCGTCGAAGTCCGTGTCCCGGCGAGAGCGCTTGCGTACTGGGACCCCTCGGCATCGACGTGGCAGGTCGCCGAGGGCGCGCACACGCTCTGGATCGGCCGGTCCTCGCGAGATCTGACCGAGTGGGTCAGTGTCGAACCGGGCGCACGGACCCTGGCGACGCCACAAGCCTGACGGTCACCCGCTGGTCTTTCAGCCCATCGACTGATCGAGCCAGTCGTCGCCGGCCATGAGCATCGCGGTGAAGGCCTCGACCGGAAGCGGCCGAGCGAAATGGAAGCCCTGCGCGATGTCACAGTTGAGCTCGCGCAACTCGATGACGTGGTGCGCGGTCTCGACCCCTTCGGCCAACGTCGTCATCCGGAGTGCCTGGCCCATGTGCACGACCGCCTGCACGATGGCGGAGTCCTCCGGGTCGTGTCCGAGCCCACTCACGAACGCCTGGTCGACCTTCAAGATGTCGACGGGGAACCGGCGCAGGTACGACAGTGACGAGTAGCCGGTGCCGAAGTCGTCGATGGCGAGTTGCACGCCGAGGTCCTTCAACGCGTTCAGCTTCTCGATCGTCTCCTCTGCGTCGTCGAGGAGCACGTTCTCGGTGATCTCCAGGCAGACGCTGGACGGCGCGGCCCCCGTGACATCGAGGACCGCGGCGATCTGCTCCTGGAAGTCGTCCATCGCGAACTGCCGTGCCGAGATGTTGACTGCGACGGTGAGCGGCTCGCGCTCTGGGAACTGTGCTGCCCACTTCGCGCACTGGGTGAGCGCCTCGTGGAGCACCCACGCACCGATGTCGATGATGAGGTTGGACGACTCGGCCACCGGGATGAACTCCGCCGGGGATACGACACCCCACGTGGGATGTCGCCAACGGAGCAGCGCCTCGCACGCGACGATCTGGTTCGTCCGGAGCAGGACTTCCGGTTGGTAGAAGAGCACCAGTTCGCCGCGTTCACCGGCGCCGTGCAGCGCATCCTCGAGCTCGGCTCGTCGGACGGCCCTCGCTCGCAGCTCCGCGTCGAAGAGCCGGATCGCGCCGCTCCCGGCGCTGCGGGCCAACTGGGCCGCCGCATCGGCGTGTCGGATGAGCTCGTCGGTGGTCATCTCACCGGGACGGCCGAGGGCGACGCCAGACGATGCGGTGAGGAAGACCTCTCGACGTCCGACTCGGAACGGACTGATGAACGCCTCGGAGATCCGGGCGGCGATTGCCTGCGCGTCGCCGTCGTCGTCGACCGACTCGCACAACACCACGAAGTCCTCGTCGCCCCACCGGTGGAGGCTCTGCCCCTCGTGGAGATGTTCGGGGATGCGCTTCGCCATCGCCTTGAGCAAGAGGCTCGACGCCCCCTGCTCGAATCGGTTGACCTTCTCCTTGAACCGGTCCGGGGTGATGAACAAGACGCAGACCGTGGACGGCTCGTCGTTGACACGTCGGAGGAGCAGGTCGAGCCGATCGAGGAACAGCGATCGATGCGACAGCCCGGTCAATGGGTCGTAGAACGCCCGTTCGCGGAGTGACTTGATGACGTCACGGTCGGTGGTGGTGTCCTTCGCCACCCAGCCGGTGTGGGCGCCCTCGATGCCCGGGAGTGCGCACAGCGTCGAGCGGGTGGGGAATTCGCCGGTCACCGTCGACTGCATCGCGATCGGGCCGGACCATGCGCTGCCGTCGTGGACCGACTGCAAGATGCCCTCGAGTCTGGCGCGCTCGACTGGAGCGACGAGATCGTTGATCTGCAGGGGAGGAAGCGCCGCCGTGGCGTCGATGCGCAGCATCCGACGACCGGCTCGGTTGAGCATTCGCAGTCGACCGCTGCCGTCGAAGATCGCAACGAGATCGGACACGTTGTCGCACAGCACGGCGTATGCGCTGTCAACGTCGCGGCCGATGCTCGAAGTCAATTGCCACGCCCCCTGTTCGGCTCGCGTGCAGCGTATCCCGACCGGGTGGTCACCCGGGATCTCCGGGCGCAGTGACGCGGTCCTTGGCGTCGACGAACGCCATCTTGAGTTGAGGCAGCGCCGATCCGATCGCCTCCTCGGCGGGACCGAGTCGACCCGCCAGCCCCTGGAGCAGCGCGTCGATGGCGTCGATCGCCAACTTGGCGTCCGAGAGCCTCGGCTGATCCGACCCGAGATGCATGGCAGCGAGTTCGTAGAACGCCATCAGATGCTGTGCGATCACGTCGGCCGCCGGTGCCTCGAGAAGTTGACGCTGCATCTCCTGCATCTGCGCGGCGAGCTCGGGGTCGTCGACGCCTTCGGCGGGCGCTGGTGCCGGATCTGGTTCCTGCTCGGCGGGATTCCGGTCCACCGGGACCTCGCCGCCGGGTGTCCACAGTGTTGACATGGGCGCTCCTGTCCTGCTCGCTTGCCTCGAAGGTGCTCTGCACCGGTAACATACGCTCGTTATCAAAGTGTCAGGACAATCGAGTGAGAAAGCGGGGCCCGCCCCCCACCTGGCCACTCTCGAGTGCGCCCAGGTCGTGGTAACAGAGCCGGTTCTGACCGGATCCTCTGTGGCGGACGTCTTCGGACGTCCGTTTCTGCGTGTGAACGGCAGCGTCGCTTCCTCCCTCTCCACAAGTTCGAGAGAAACACGAATCCGAGCCCACAGGAGGACCGGAGTGCTGAGGAGTGATCGGCAATAGCTGCTGACGAGCCCCGTATCAATGATCGAATCCGCGCCCGCGAGGTACGCCTCGTCGGTGCGGACGGGGAGCAGATCGGGATCAAGCCACTTCCCGAGGCGCTCTCCATCGCACGCGCACAGGATCTCGACCTGGTCGAGGTGGCCGACAAGGCCAACCCCCCGGTGTGCCGCATCATGGACTACGGGAAGTACAAGTACGAAGCGGCCCAGCGGGCGAAGGAATCACGCAAGAAGAGCTCCTCCGCCTCGGTCAAGGAGATGAAGTACCGGCCCAAGATCGGTCCCGGCGACTTCGACACCAAGACCCGCAAGGTCATCCACTTCCTCGACGAGGGTCACAAGGTCAAGATCACGCTCATGTTCCGGGGTCGCGAGACCACCCATCCGGAGCTCGGGCGCAAGATCCTCGACCGAGTCGTCGAGGCCACGGCCGACGTCGGCCGGGTCGAGACGACCGCACGGCAAGAAGGTCGTCAGATGACGATGGTCCTCGGACCCGACAAGCAGGCGCAGGCTGCGGCCAAGGCCCGCAAGAAGGAAGAAGCGGCCGAGGCCGCCCGAATCGAACGAGAAGCGGCCGAGGCCCTCGAAGCGACCCCGGCACCAACGCCGGACGAAGCACCCGAAGCCACCTCCGGCTGACGAATCCCCACCAACGCAACACTGAGGTAGAGCAATGCCCAAGATGAAGACCCACCGGACCTCCCGCAAGCGATTCAAGGTGACCGGGAGCGGCAAGGTGACCCGTCGCCAGGCCAACCGCCACCACGGCAACGAGAAGTTCACGTCCAAGCGTCTGCGCCGGCTCAAGGGAGACGAGAACGTCTCCTCTGCCGACGAGAAGCGCGTCAAGAAGATGATGGGCATCTGAGGGCCTAAGGGAAGGAAGGAGATCAGTCATGGCAAGGGTCAAGCGCAGTGTTCATGCCAAGAAGCGTCGCAAGCAGGTGATGACGCGGGCCAAGGGGTACTACGGCAACAAGAGCCGCACGTACCGGTCCGCGAACGAGCAGGTCATGCACTCGATGCAGTACGCGTTCCGCGATCGGCGGGCCCGCAAGGGCGAGATGCGCAAGCTGTGGATCCAACGGATCAACGCCGCCTGCCGAATCCACGGCACGACGTACTCCCGGTTCATCAACGGGCTGAAGGAAGCCGGTATCGAGGTCGACCGCAAGCACCTGGCCGACCTCGCGGTCACCGACGATCAGGCGTTCGGCGCACTGGTCGCGGCATCTGACGCCGCCATCGGCGCAGCGTCTGGCGCAGCCTGAACACCGGCAGCCAGCAGATCGGTGGCTCCAGCGAGATGTTGGGGCCCAGATCGTCAGAACTTCAACACCTACGGCGCCTCTCGGGGCGCCGTAGGGCGCGTCGAGACGCCGGCCAGTTCGTCGTCGACGGACCGACGCTGATCCTCGAAGCGCTCGCATCCACGGTCGGGGTCGAGGTGGTCTACGCCGAGCCGGATGCGCCGTCCGAGGTGTTGGCGATGGCCGACGAGCAGTCGGTCCCGGTTCGAGCCGTCGCCGCCGGCGCGCTGGCCAAGGTGACGTCGCCCGTCACGCCGCAGCCGGTCGCCGCGCTCGCGAACATCCCCACTGCACCATCCCATGCGACGATTGCTGGCATGGTGCTGGTCCTGGTCGGGGTGTCCGATCCAGGCAATGCGGGCACCGTCGTCCGATTCGCGGAGGCCGCAGGGGCCTCGGCGGTAGTGTCCTGCGCCGATGCGGTCGACCCATGGAACCCGAAGTGCGTCCGAGCCTCGGCGGGGTCGCTCTTCCGTGTGCCGATGCTCGACGGTGGCACCGTCGACGAGTGCGTCGCACTCCTGCGAGCAGCCGGTATGACGTTGGTCGCGTGCGAGGCCATGGCTCCCGTCGCCTACGACGACGCCGACCTCACCGGCGATGTGGCCATACTCCTCGGCAACGAGACCCACGGCCTGATCGACGGCGCCGATGCCCAGGCAGACCTGCTCGTCTCGGTGCCGATGGACGGACTCGTC
>JBBSLH010000062.1:0-14564 GCA_038255425.1 Acidimicrobiales bacterium | reverse complement strand
GTTTCCATCCTGCAGACCGGCTCTTCGGACAAGTCACTTCCCGGACCCACCCACGACCCTACGCCCGACGCCGACAGGCCTGCTTCGACGCGCCCGCACGGCTGTCGAAACTGGGGCTTGACTCAAAGAGGATTCGGTAGGGCAATGCCGTCTCGCTCCCCCGGGTCGAACAGACCGAGCGACTTCAGGTAGAGCTCGCCGCCCGGGTCCGACACCAGACGGGTGTGAGTCAGGCCCCAGCGGCGGGCCATGCCAGCTTGTCGGGTGTCGCTATCGACGCTGACCGCGATGACTTCGGCGCCGGCGGCGTGGAGGTCTTCATAGCGTGTTGCCAACCGCACGAGTTGGGCCGTGCAGAACGGTCACCAGTCGCCGCGGTAGGTCATCAGGATGATGGCGCCGGCGCTTCGTCGGAGGTCGAGGAGGTTGTTCATACCGTGAGCTTGTCACTCTCGGGGCGGTCTGCGGCGAGGTGCCCGACGCGATGACCGCCGGTCCAGTCGTCCGACTGCGGAACGTCGCTCGTGCCCTCGAGGATGTTGAGTTTCGGGACCTCTCGAAGTGAGCGCTTCATCTCGGCGAATCCGGGCCCGGGCGATCTCGCGTCCTCCGAGCGAGAGCTGATCGACGCAGCACAGGAATGGTCGCGGGCTGCCCGGGGTTTCCGACGTGTTCCAACCGGCCCATCAGGAGCGATCATGAAGATCGAGTTGCTCTACTTCGACGATTGTCCCAACTGGAAGATCGCTGACGAGCGACTCCACGCGATCGCCGCGACGCGTGATCTCATGATCGAGCGCCGATCGGTCACGACCACGGCCGATGCCGAGGCGGCCCGTTTCCGAGGATCGCCCACCATTCTCATCGACGGTCACGATCCATTCGCCAACGGCAACGAACCCTACGGGCTCGCGTGTCGGATCTTCCAGACCGAAGACGGGCCAGCCGGATGCCCCTCCGTCGCACAACTCGAAGCGGCCGTCGATGGCTGAACGGGAGGACCGCTCTGGCGGACCGGGTTCCGGTGCCGTGGCCAGACGTCTCCTCGGGGCGCTGCTGGTGGCGATGGCCATCGGCCAGCTGACTGATGTCGCCGGATTCGTCGAGGTCATCGGCACCTACGACGTCGGCGGAGATGTTGCCGCCGAACTCATCGGCGTCTCACTCCTGATCGGTGAGCTCGTTGCCGGAGTCGGTCTCCTCGGCTCTTCCAGCAGACGATGGACAGGAGCGGCGAACGTGGCCGTCGTCGTGGCCGTGGCGTGGTCAGCGCTTGCTGCGCAGGCGTTTGCTCGCGGGCTGTTCGTTCCGAACTGTGGCTGTTTCGGGGTCCATCTCGCGCAACCGTTGCGGTGGTGGGTCCTGGTCGAGGACCTCGAGTTCCTTGCGCTGGCCTGGTGGACGCAGCGGGCCAGCCTGCGATGGTCCGTGCCGACAGGCGAGTCAGCACCTGACTCGAGCCGAAATGTCGAGGCGCGGAGATGACCGTCATGGGTGCGAGCCGCTCCCGCTGATGGAAGATCAGAACGATGGGACGACCGCAGTGCTCGCTGAGGTGCCACCGATGGAGGTCGGGAGTTGGATGTCGGGGGCCGGGTCGCCGACCTGCGCCGGTGCCTCATTCATGACCATGAAACGTCGTCGTCGCGGTAGCGAATGCCAGTTTCATGCGGTGATGCTCCGGAGTGCGTCTTCGACGCCGCGGTGGAAGGTCGGATAGGCGTAGATCATGCCTCGCAAGGTGGCGAGGGGGATCTCGGCGTGGACGGCGAGGGTGAGCAGGCCGAGGACCTCGCCGCCATTGGGTCCCATTGCGGTGGCGCCGACGAGTACGTCTCGGTCGGTGTCGGCAACGAGCTTGATGAAGCCTTCGTTGCCGGCCTTGTGCAGCCAACCCCGTGCCGTGTGCGGTACCAGGGTCGAGCCGACCGCCACTGCGAGGCCGGCGTCGCGGGCGGCGGATTCGGTGATGCCCACCGAGCCGATTTCGGGATCGGTGAACGTCGCTCGCGGAAGCCCCCGGTAGTTCGCGGGCGGATGTTCGGTGCCGAGGATGTCGGCAACGGCGATCGCGGACTGGTACATGGCGACGTGGGTGAAGGCTCCGTGGCCGCAGATGTCCCCCACGGCCCAGACGCCGTCGGTGACTTGTTGGTGAGCATCGACCGGAAGCCACCGCTGCGACGTGTCGACCCCAACGGTGCCGACGCCGGTCGCGGCGAGTTCGGCCCGGCGGCCGGTTGCCACCAGCAGCCGCTCAGCCGTGATCACCTCGCCGCCGGCGAGCGTGACTGCGATGTCGGTCCCCTGCTCAGCGACGGCGACGGCCGCGCTCGCGGTCCTGACCCCGATGTCCTCGCTGCGGAACACGTCGGCGAGCAGGTCGCCTGCCTCGGGTTCCTCGAGTGGCACGAGACGGTCGAGGGCTTCGACCACGGTGACGTCGACGCCGAAGCGGGCGTAGGACTGGGCGATCTCGACGCCGATGGCGCCGCCTCCGAGGACGATCAACGACTCCGGGAGGTCTTTGGCTTCGATTGCTTCGCGGTTGGTCCAGAACGGGACCTCGTCGAGACCAGGAATCGGCGGGATCGCGGGTCGCGTGCCGGTTGCGAGAACGATCCCGCGGCGGGCGGTGAGCGTGCGGTCGCCGACGGCCACCGTGGAGGCGCCGGTGATGCGGCCTTCGCCGCGGATGAAACGTCCTCCTTTGCCTTCGAAACGTTCGACCGCGACGGTGTCGTCCCAGTTGTCGGTGGCTTCGTCTCGGATTCGTTGTGCGACTGGCGCCCAGTCCGGGGTCACGGTGACCTGTCCGGCCATGCCCGGGATGCGGCGGGCCTCGGTAAGGAGGTGCGCGGCGCGGATCATCATCTTCGACGGGATGCATCCCCAGTACGGGCACTCGCCGCCGACGAGCTCGCGGTCGATCCCGATCACGTCGAGGCCGGCTTCGGCCAGGCGGCCGGCGACGTCCTCGCCACCGGGGCCCATACCGATGACGATCACGTCTGCGGTGTCAGTGGTCATGTCGAAGGGAACCCGGCGTGGGGTTCTGGTTGTTCCCGGCGTGGTTCAGGTCTCGCGCTCGGTGAACGCGCGCACGATCAGCCCCTGTCTGGCTCGGCGGAGGGTCGACCATCCCCACGCTGCGCCGACGGTTGCGAACAAGGCCGCTTCGACCGTGGCGTTGCCGCCGACGATCACTGGGCCGCGCAGTGCGTCGGCGAGAGTGAGCGCGACGGTGGTGACGGCGGCGACCAGAAGGCCGGAAGTGGCGGGAAGGAGTGCGAGTCGAGACGGCCACGGTCGGTCCCTGATGCGGACGAACAGCGGAATCGACGCGGCGACCAGGGTCGGGCCGAAGTGGTAGGTGATCGTTGGGTGCCACATGGCCAGCACGGACCACAGCATCGCCAACGCCGATGCGACCACGACCGGTCGGACGCCGATGCGTCGAGCGCCGTCGACCATGGTTGGGGACAGCGATCTCATTGTTCAGTTGCCGTGAACGCCCGGGGTCGGGCGGTCCTTGGGCGGCGTGTGCGCCGAGGTCGGCCGGGTGCTTCGTCGCGGTGGCATTGTCCCGAAACCCGATGTGACGCGGCGGTGTTCCCGCCACATCGGAGCGACCGAGGGAATCGCCTGTCGACGCATCGAGTTCCCATGTCATGGCCACCACCCCACCGCAGCTCCGGACCATCGACGTGTACTGGCGGCCGGGATGCGGGTTTTGCGCGGCGATGCGCACCAGCCTCGCCGCGGCCGGTATCGACGCCCACTGGCACAACATCTGGGAGGACGCCGACGACGCCACCTACGTCCGCTCCGTCGCCGACGGGAACGAGACAGTCCCAACCGTGCGAGTCGGCGACCAGGTACTCGTCGCCCCTCGACCCCGCGACGTCGTTTCCCTGGTGGCCAGCGCCCACCCCGACCTGCACGTCGACCAACGCCGCTGGCCACCGCTACGCATCGCGCAATGGGTCGTGATCATCGCACTTCTCGTGGCCGCGAACTCGCTGGCCCGTGCCGGGCAGGAACTCACGTCGTGGATGGTCGACGGCGGTGCAGTGGCTGCGTGGTTCGGGTTCCGGACGCTACGAACACGACCTCACCGACCCCGAGGTACGAACTCCGAATGAGTGACCGGTCATCGACGTCGCCACTCTGAGCAACACTTCGACCTCGGGCACCACGTACTTGCTGAACGCGACCTCCGTAGCTGGCTTGTTCGCTTCAGCCTCGCCTACACAACACGAGACACTCACCCGCACCAGGGCATTCCATCCGCCAGCGGGAACAGCGACGGTCACCACCGGGTTCCTGCAGCGATGTTCAATCGAGACCATCGTCACATGCGCCAGCGGGTCGAGGCCCACGTCGACGGCGAACTCGCCGTCGACGACCTCGCTGCCGTCGCCGACCACCTGGCTGTCTGTCTCGAGTGCCGCGGCGACGCCGACATTGTCCGCTGCATCAAGGAATCTCTGCGTCGTGTCGCCGGGCGCCAACCCACCGAGCTCGCCGTCACCCGCCTTCGCCACTGGGCTCGAGCGCAGCTGCGATGAACACCTCCGTCACCTTCGTGGCCGCGTTCGGCGGTGGTCTCATCTCCTTCCTCTCCCCATGTGTATTGCCCATCGTCCCCGCGTACCTGTCGATCATCACCGGTCTCGACATCGGCGACAGCACCGAGCGACACACCCACCTTGGCCGCATTGCCCGCGACACGACTCTGTTCATCGCCGGGTTCTCGACCGTGTTCGTCCTGCTCGGCCTGTCGGCCACCACCATCGGATCCGCACTGTTCGACAACCAGGTCATCATCACCCGCATCTCCGGGCTCCTCGTGCTCTCCATGGCCCTGTTCGTACTCGGCTCGCTGGTCGTCCAGGCGCCCTGGCTCTATGGCGAGAAGCGCTTCCATCCTGACCTGTCCCGCTTTGGCCCGTTCGCCGCACCCGTTGCGGGCGTCGCGTTCGGGTTCGGGTGGACACCGTGCATCGGCCCAGTCCTCACCTCGATCCTGGCCATCGCTGCCACACAATCCGGGCCAGGTCGCGGCGCCGCGCTGCTCGCCGTCTACTCGGCCGGGCTCGGGATCCCCTTCCTGGTCACCGGCCTCGCCTTCGGCCGCCTCACCGGCACCTTCGGATGGGTCAAGCGGCACTTCACCGGGATCACGATCGCCTCGGCCGGCTCGATGGCCATCTTCGGAGTACTCCTCACACTCGACCGACTCGTCTGGGTCACGACCCAGCTCCAGAACGCCCTCACCTCCGTCGGGCTCGAGCAATTCGTCGAACTCGGCTGACCCCATCCCCAGTCGGCACCACGCAACGCGCAACCGAGACAAGGACCCATCTACATGGCATCGAACAAGCGCAACCGACAGCGCGAGAACCACAGGCGTCCCGCGAACAACCGTCGGCCGGCCCGCGGCCGGCAGACCCAGCCCGTCTCCAAAGGAGTGATCGCCACGCTCGTCGGTCTCGGTCTCGGGACCGTCGTCCTCGTCGGCGTGATCGCCACCAACTCGAACTCGGCGGCCGCCGGCTCGACCGACCCAGCGGCCTTCGACCTCCCCGCGATCGGTGACTCCGAGACGCGCATCCGGCTCGCCGACTATCGAGGCCAACCGCTGGTGGTGAACTTCTTCGCATCGTGGTGCACCGCGTGCGATGCCGAACTCCCCGGCTTCTCCAAGGTGTCCCGAGAGCTCGAAGGACAGGTCGCCTTCGTCGGTGTCGCTGCCCTCGAGACCGGCGACCCCATGTTCATGCCGGAACGCCACGACATCCGGTGGTGGCCGCTGGCTTCCGACATCGGCGGCCGCAACGGCAGCGGGCTCCATGCCGCGCTCGGCGGACGTGGCATGCCCATCACCGCGTTCTACGACGACGAAGGCAACCTGCTCCACGTCGATGGCGGCGCGCTCCCCGAACCCGCACTACGCCAACGCCTAACCCAGCTCTATGGCCTCGACGTATGAACGCCGCGTTGTCGATCGACAGGACCTGCTCTCAGGGCCACGCCAGCCCGACCGAGCACCGCTACTGCGGACTCTGCGGCGAACCCATCCACGACGAAGCAGCACCCATCTGGCGAAACCCTGCGGACGCGATGCACGTCATCGCGTACCCAGCCCACCTCCGAAGCACTCTTGTCACCGCCGTCATCGTCGGCACGATCCTGTTCGGCATCAACCAGCTCGACGTCGTCCTCGCTGGCGACGCCACTACCTCGGTCTGGCTCAAGACCGCACTCACCTACGTCGTGCCGTTCGCGGTCTCGAACATCGGCATCCTCATCGCGACACACCGGCACGGGACCTGACCGAAGTCGAGCCGAGCGGAACGTTGCAGCAAGGGCCGGGCAAGAGGCTCGGATACGCTCAGGCGATGGCCGCCCGCTCGATCCGCCGCGCACTTCTCGTGCTCGCGGCGTGGGCGGTCTTGTTCGCTCCCGGAATGGCTGGCGGACGGACAGGTGACGAGCCCCCGAGCGGGCCCGATGAAGTGGCGTTGGCGATCATTGCGCCAACGTTCGGAACCGACGGGATCGCAGCGGCGCGACCCGGCCGTGCCACCGACGACGTCGCAGCTGGGTGGCCGACGTCGGCAGGAGACTTGCCTGTCCCACCCGTCGTTTCGAGGTCACGGCTCGTTGCGAGCGTCGGCCGACAGGATGCGCCAGCAGCGCACCGCGATGAGGGAAGGCGGAGCGCCCCGAGCCGGGCGCCGCCCTCGGACTGACTGCCCCCGGGCCGGTCGTTCCGGCTCCAGTCTCATTCATCTGCTGAACCAAGGAGGGCCCATGCCCACCTCCACCCCCGCGTTGGCTCGACCGAGCCCGCAGATCCAAACGCGGCGGCTCGACGTCGTCGCGACGCTCGCCACCCTCATCGTCGGCGCGGCGCTGCTCGCCGCCGTCAACGCACTCCTGGTCGACCCCGACCGTGTGGATCTCACGGTCGAGAACCCGACGCAATTCGACGTCAACATCGACGTGCGCTCCCTCGAGGGTGAGGGTCGCCTCGGGCTCGGCACCGTCGATCCTGGTACATCCAAGTCGCTCTCGAGTGTGGTCGATCAAGGCGGGCGATGGTTGTTCGAGTTCTCCTACGGCGGCGTCAAGGCTCCACCAGTTGAGGTGTCACGGGAGGTGGTCACCACCGGCACCGTGGTCGTCCCCGAAATCGTCGGAGAACTGTTCCTCGACGCTGGTCTGAGTCCGCCTCCCCGATGACGGCAACGGAGATGGCTCAGACGGAACCGGTTCTGGCTCTGGTCGCAGTGCTGCTGCTGCTCTCGGTGGCGGCGAGCAAACTGACTCGGCGATTCGGTGTGCCGATGTTGCTGTTGTTCATCGGCATCGGGATGCTGGCCGGTTCCGAAGGGGTCGGTGGTGTCGAGTTCACCAACTTCGAAGTCGCCCAGGCAGTCGGCGTCACCGCGCTCGCCATCATCTTGTTTTCGGGTGGTCTCGACACCGACGCAAGACGTGTGCGGCCCGTCATCGGGCCTGCGCTGTCGTTGGCAACAGTGGGCGTCGGTGTCACCTGCGCGATCGTCGGCGCGGCCGCGCACGTCGTACTCGACGTCCCGTGGGAGACCGGTCTGCTCGTCGGAGCGATCGTGTCGTCGACCGACGCTGCCGCGGTGTTCTCGGTTCTACGGTCGCAGTCGATCGGTCTTCAGGGCGATCTTCGCCCGACGCTGGAGCTCGAGAGCGGAAGCAACGACCCGATGGCGGTCTTCCTCACCATCGGCCTCCTGACGCTCATCACCGAACCCGACACGTCGATCGGCGACCTGGTGTTGCTGTTCAGCCGCCAGATGCTCCTCGGCGTCGTGCTGGGATTGGTTCTGGGCCGTGTTGCTGTCGCGGTCGTCAACAAGGCTCGGCTGGGCGAGGAAGGCCTGTACCCGATCCTCACGACCGGGCTCGCCCTCTTGATCTTCGGTGGTACGGCGACACTCGGCGGCAGCGGATTCCTCGCCGTGTATCTCGCGGGGATCGTGATGGGCAATCGACGGATCGTGCATGGCCACAGCATCCTTCGTTTCCATGATGCGGCCGCATGGCTCGCGCAGATCGCCATGTTCCTCGCGCTCGGCCTCTTGGTCTTTCCCTCACGACTCGTCGACGTGGCGGCAGAAGGGATCGTCATCGCGGTCGTGCTCGTGCTGATCGCTCGGCCCATCGCAACATTCGTGGCGCTACCGACTCGTCGCTACACCGTCCGCGGCCGTCTACTCCTCGCCTGGGTGGGTCTGCGAGGCGCCGTACCGATCATCCTTGCAACGTTCGCGCTTGCCGAGGGAGTCGAAGGCGCTGAGGCCCTGTTCGACGTCGTCTTCTTCACCGTCCTCATCTCGGTGTTGGTCCAGGGGACCACCGTCGCCAGCGCCGCCCGGATTCTCGGAGTCGGTGAGGCCGCGCCCGACAAAAGCCCGGCGCCGCTCGCGTTCAACCCGGTGAACGAACGCTCGAACATGGGCATGCACGAGTACGTCATCGACAGCACCTCGCCTGCATCCGGGCGCCAGATCGCGGAGATCGGACTCCCGAAAGGTGTCCTCATGCTCCTCATCTCGCGGGGCAGCACGCACCTGCTGCCAGAAGGAACAACCGTGCTCGAACACGGAGACCGGCTCCTCGTCCTCGCGCCGGCCACGCACCTCGACAAGCTACGAACGGTGCTCGACGGCCCCGTCGCCGACACCACGACCTGAACCGACTCACGCCGGAGACGACGGCACCGTCCGCGTCGACCAGATGGCATGGCCGATGGCCCACGCGCCGAGCGTCAAGGCGGTGAGCAACAGTGCGCTGAACCAGCGCCAAAGCTCTGTGAGCGCTGGACCAGGTGTCTCCGTCGAGAGCGCGACCTCAACAGCGAGGAAGCAGACAAACGCAACTCCGAGCACCGACCACAGCTTCCAACGGCCAACACGGCGAGCGAGAACAACCACTTCCTCGAGAATGAGTCTCCACAGCGAAACCGTGCAGGGCACCGGTCGCCGTTGATCCTTGACCATCGCGCGGCGGGCGCCGAGGTAGGCCGCCCCGAACAACAACATGCCTGCAGCCTAAGGACCCCTCCCGTCGGGCACCCCGGGTACCTCTCTCACGGCCGCCAGGCACCGGTGGCCCCGCCTACGGCGAGCGGGACTGCCGCTCGTCGAGGTGACGACAGCAGGTCGAGCCGAGCGTCGAGCCGATCCGCGTTGCGCTGACGTGCGCTTGCGGCGCTCGAGGTCAATACAGTGCCGCGTTCGGACCAGACAACCGAGAGCCGGGCGCAAGCCTCGTCCCGACCGTCAGCACGGATCCGCCGACAGCGACGTCTCGGGATGCGCCGTGGGAACATCGAGGTTGCGATCTCGAAACGCCAGCGGAGATCTTCGAGTTGGTCACCAGGCAGTACGCCGACGTCGTGCAGGACGGCACGTTGGGCCCGTGCTTCACGTTCGGGCCCGACGCGATCAACTGGCAGGCCCACATCCTGACGGTGACTGACTACTGGAGCCACGTTCTGCTTTTCGCTGTCGAGATCCAGGACGCTGACACCAGCGCCGAGATCCCGGTGCTGATGACGGCCGGTGACCTGTTGGTGTTCCACTCGAACCTTCGCCACCGCTCCACCCACAACGGCAGCGAACGCTACCGCGCGGCCATGATCTTCCACTACGCCGCGGCCGGGACCGAAGGGTTCGTCGCACCCAACCACGACTGGATGCCGGTGCTGCGCGGTGGCCGGGCCGCGGATGCGGCCGGACCGGTGCCTGAGAGCCACATCTACGGCTGCGTTCGGCAAACGCTGCCAGCGGCGCAGCTCCTCGAACAATCGGTGCAAGGCCGGTGGGACGAATGCGGTCTCGGACTCATCGAACCGGGCTGCTGGCTAGATTGCGGGCGTCGGGCCACATCGGCTCGGGGAGCTAGGAGCGCGGATGAGTCCGAGGGCGGGGCCGAACGGGCGACGACGAGCCCCTCTCGTCGCGCCACCGGTCGAATCGGGTGATCCGGTCAGCGCGGTCCTCCAGTCGGTGTTCCCGGGCATCGACGTCGACGCGCACCGCCGCGCCATCACCGTCACCGAACTCGAAGCAGGAGATCGGCTCTGCGAGCAAGGCGACGATGCCGACGTCGCATGGGTCGTCGTACGCGGACGACTTCGCGTGCTGCACACCGAGCCCGATGTGTCCGACGATGAAGTCGAGGTGCGAGCGGTCGCCGATGTCGGCCCGGGCTCGGTGATCGGTGAGGCCGGTCTCGTCGACGGCGGAGCGCGTGGTGCGACCGTCGTCGCCCGGCGCGACTCCCAGGTGGCCGAGCTCTCTCGTCAGTGGCTCGCCGACGTCGTGGGTGACGACCCCACGGCAATCGGCCATCTCCTCCGATCACTCAACGTCGGGAGAGACCGCCTCGAGACAACCGAGCGTGTCGTTGCGGTGGTTCCTTCCGGTGCAAGCGCGACCGCCGTCGACACGCTGGTCGACAGACTGCGAGCCGCACCCCACACCGTCGTCGTGGACTCGGCAACGAGCGAGCGTGGATCTGGATGGCTGCGCGATCTCGAAACAGCTTCGGAGACCGTCGTGCTCCTGTGCGACGCATCGTGGAACGGATGGAACGATCGAGCGACCCGTCTTGCTGACCGGATCGTCACGCTGGTCGATGCCACCGCTGCAGCCGTGCACCCCAACGAGACCGCGATCTCCGAACTCCCGGGCTTCCTGGCCGACGCCCGGACGGCGGTCTTCGTCCACGCTGACGACACCGACACTCCTCGACGTACGAGAGACCTCCTCGCTGCAAGACCGGGGGTCCGTCATCTCCACATGCGGGAGACCAACGCTCGCGATCACGCCCGCGTGTGTCGACACCTCACCGGTCAGACGGTGGCGTTCGTGGTCAGCGGCGGGGGCGCTCGATCACTCGCCGCCATCGGGGTCTACCGTGAGCTCCGACGTCGCGGCATCCCCGTCGACGCAGTCACCGGGTCGAGCGCAGGCGCCGTGATCACCGCGATGATCGCGAAGGACGCCGACCCGGACGACCTGCTCCGTCGGGCGCGCGACGGATTCGACAAGGTACGTGACCCGACGATCCCGGTGGCGTCGATCCTGCGTGGTCGCCGTCTCTGGGAGAAGCTCGGCAGCCACCTCGGCGACGGGGACATCGAGGACACATGGATCCCCTTCGCATGCACGACGACGGACCTCACCGCCCACTCGCTCGTCGAGCACCTCCGTGGACCACTCCGACGTGCGGTCCGCGCCAGCGTCTCGCTTCCTGGCGTCTTTCCTCCTGTCGACATCGACGGGCACCTGCACGTCGACGGCGGCATCCTCGACAACCTCCCTGTCCGAGCGGCACACGAACTCGCGCCAAGAGCCAGGATCATCGCCGTCGACGTCTCACCGCCCCGGGGTCCATCGGCGGCGGAACTGCCACCCGATGTCTCGGGCAGCCAGTTGCTCTTTCGTCGCCTGATGGGCGTTGCGGGTCCCAGCGTTCCATCGATCGCCACCACGATGACCGAGTCGGTGCTCTTGGGCGCGACCCGGTCCCGCACCGAGGCGCTCGCCGGGATCTCGTGTCATGTCGACCTCGACCTCGACCGCTTCGCCCTCCTCGACTTCGCGAAGCTCGACGAGATCGTCGACCTCGGCGACATCGAGTCCGCCCCGATCATCGACGACTGGGCGAACCGTCACCTCGATGCGCTCATCGCTGACGAGCCGTGGACACCGAGCATCGCCGTCGACGAGGAACGGGACCCGGACCTCGCCACGACGAGGTGGCGGGGCATCACGGGAAGCCTCTGGCTCGCGGTCGCCGACCTTCGATTCCGTCTCCGCCGTTTCGTCGTCGCCATGGGCGCGGCGGGCGTGGTGCTCGCACTCCTGCTGCTCATGACCGGCGTCGTCAACGAACTCGACCGCGAACCGTCGGTGACGACCGAGACCATCGGAGCGACGACGTGGCTCCTGCCCGAGGGGATCAACAGTCCCTTCACCTCGAACGCCACCTTCGACGAGGATGTCGTCGCACGCGTGGTCTCCGACGACACCGTCCGTCCCGCGCTCATCGCTCGGCTTCCGGTCACGATCGACGGCGAGACGATCGACGCGATCCTCATCGGTCACGCTCCCGACGGCCCGGGACTCCCCCGCGCTGCCGACGGCCGAGCCGCGACTGCAGCAGGCGAGGTGGCGATCGCCAGCTTTGCCGGCGCACACGTCGGAGACACGATCGGCCTCGGCAGCACCGAGGTCGAGGTCACGGGAACGCTCGAGGGAACCACCCTCTTCGCTGGCATGCCTTTGGTCTTCACCCCGATCGACGCCGCACGCGACCTCGTCGCTGGAGGGCGGCCAGTGGTCTCCGCTGTGCTCGTCGATGGTTCCGTCGACCTGGCCCCCGATGGTCTCCACACCTTGTCGCGCGCCGAGATCATTGCCGAGGCGAAGGGGCCGGTCGAGCGTCCGATCCTCACCCTGCACCTCGTCCAGGTGCTGTTGGCGATCGTCGCCGCCATGATCATCGGCGCTGTCGTCTATCTCGCCTCGCTGGAGCGAACGAGAGACGTCGCCGTGCTCCGCGCCGTGGGCACGCCAGGCTCGATGCTGGCGCTCGGCGTCGCTGCCCAAGCGCTCGTCGTCGCGACCGTCGCGGCCGCGCTCGCCGTCGCCCTGGAGGTCGCATTGGCACCGGTGTTCCCGCTCACCGTGCATCTCACCGTCGCCGATTTCGTGTTGCTGATCGTGGTCGCCGTCGTGGTGGCCGTGGCATCGAGCTATCTGGCGATCCGTCGCACGCTGCGCATCGATCCTTCCGAAGCGTTCGCAGGAGCGGGGGGCTGAGATGCCGATCATCACGGCACGGGGACTGACGGTCGAATACCCCGCAGACGGCTACGTGAACCGCCCCATCGACGGGCTCGACGCCCGGATCGGCGACGGCACGTTGTCCTTGCTGCTGGGCCCATCCGGCTGTGGGAAGACGACGCTGCTCTCGTGTCTCGGTGGACTTCGCCGGCCGACCGGGGGCTCGCTCCAAGTCGACGGTCTCGAGCTCACCGACCTGTCCGACGGCCGTCTGCTCGACTATCGGCGTCGGGTCGTCGGCTACGTCTTCCAGTCGTTCAACCTGATCGCATCGCTCGACGCGCTCGACAACGTCGCCGCACCATTGGCCTCGCAGGGCGTCCGTCGACGAGTCGCGCGAGATCGGGCACGCCGAACGCTCGCTCGCGTCGGCATGGCCGAACACATGCACCGGCGGCCGGGGCAACTCTCCGGAGGTCAACAACAACGCGTCGCCGTTGCCCGTGGCCTGGTGCACGATCCGGCACTCCTTCTCGCCGATGAGCCGACGGCGAATCTCGACTTCGTGCAGGCCGAGGCCGTGATCACCCTGCTGCGTTCGCTCGCTGTGCCCGGGCGATCGGTGATCGTGTCCACCCACGACGACCGCCTCCTGCCGATCGCCGACGAAGCGATCAACCTCCGGCCCGCGATCGACGAGATCGTCGAGGTCGCCGAGCGCCGGCTCGCCGATGGCGAGGTGTTGTTCCACCAGGGCGAACGCGGGTCGGCGGTCTACGTGGTCGAGGAAGGGGCGATCGCGATCACCCGTGGCGACGAACTCCTCCGAACGGTAGGACCGGGCGCCTACTTCGGTGAGCTCGGTCCGATGATGGGCCAACCGCGCAGTGCAACCGCTCGCGCCAGCGGCGACACGACCGTGCGGCTCCTCACCGTGCAGGAGTTCCGGAATCGGAGCAGACACGCAGCGCTGGACAGTCCGTAACCCCGCTCCACGTCACGAATCCCACCCGATGACACCACCCTCGTCGTCGGCGGTGTCGTCGGGAGCCTCGGCGTCGGAATCGTCGTCGTCGAAGAGGTGCGCCCAACAAGCCGGGTCGCCACCCTCGTGGATCTCGTCGGGCACGGGCCGACCCTACGGGAGGCGCGTCAGGCGACGCTGATCAACTCGTCGTCCAATTCGTTCTCGCGCTCGAGCTGACCGTCGAGCTTGCGCTTGATGCGCTGGAGCGCGTTGTCGATCGACTTGGTGTGCCGGCCGAGTTGGTCGCCGATGTCGTGGTACGAGCGGCCAGAGACGTAGAGCCGCAGCACTTCGACCTCAAAGGTCGACAGCAGGGCTTGCATCGATCGCTCCATCCCCTCCATGCGCTCGTCGGCGACCAGCGCCTCGCACGGATCTTCGTCGGAGTGGGCGACCAGGATCTCGTCGATCGGCGCGTCGGCCGAATCGTCGCCCGGACGCGAGCCAGAGATCGACAGGTACGAATTGAGCGGCTGGTGTTTCTGCCGGGTGGCGGTCTTGATCGCCGTGATGATCTGGCGCTTGATACACAGTTCGGCGAACGCCCGGAAGCTCGACTGGTGTTCGGGTCGGAAGTCACGCACCGCCTTGTAGAGCCCGATGAGCGCTTCCTGTTCGACGTCATCGCTGTCACCACCGATGAGGAAGTAGCCGCGAGCCTTCGCTCGGGCGAATCGGCGGTAGCGGTTGAT
>JBBSLH010000061.1:0-14624 GCA_038255425.1 Acidimicrobiales bacterium | reverse complement strand
GATCAGCTCGTCGATGTTGTCGGCGAGAGGGCGAACGGCGTCCAGGACCAGATCTTCACCGGAGGGCTCATCCCAGCGGTGCAGCAGGCTCGTCACGTGTTCCCAGTCGAGTTCGTGCCATCCCGGGATGTCACGGCTCCGGCCTTCGACGCGGCTGCGGTGGAGGTCCAGGTCACGACAGCAAGTGACGACAACGATGGATCGCGTGCCCGTTGCTTCGGCGATGTCGCGCGTGCCGTCGATCTCGACCTCGCGTGCGACGCCGTCGAGCACGACCGAGGACCCGCGCCGGAGCTGTGCAGCGGCGAGGTTCCACAGGATCGACCACCCGACTCGGCGATGGTCGAGGTGGGACATCGTGGCGATCGCGTCCTGGATGGGAGCGAAGTGCGTCAGCGACGCCATCGCCCAGTCCCAACCCAACACCGGGGCGTTCAGCTCGAGCGCGGCCGCGTCGGCCAGGGTCGACTTGCCCGTGCCCGGAGGTCCGGTGATCAGGAGCAGGGTCGCCATTGCTTGTTGATTCTGTCGGCTTTGGTGGTTGGGGAGGAGTCGAATTGGAGCCGATGCAGACTCGGGCCGATGGAGAGAGCCGCCGAGAGGGCAGAAGACCGTCCGCTCCTCGTCCTGATCTCCGGAGCGCCCGGATCGGGAAAGACGACGTTGGCCCGCCGGCTCGGCGACGAGTTGCATCTCCCGGTGGTGAGCCGTGACCTGATCAAGACCGGCATGCACGTGACCGCTCGATCCGAGGATCCAGCCGAGATCCACCGCTTCGCCGCCCAGGCGTTCGACCTGTTCTTCGGCGTCGTCGAGCAACTCCTGCGGGGTGGCTCGAGTGTTGTCGCCGAGGCTGCCTTCCACACTGATCTCTCAATGGCGGGGAGCGACTCGCCTCGGTTGGCACGCGCTACATCCTCGAAGAGCTCCAACCGATGCTGATCGTCGACACATCCGATGGGTACGAGCCGTCGATCGAAGAGATCGTGCGGTTCATCGAGACCAGTCGTTCGACTGCACGATCCGAATCGACAGGACAGGAACTGCTCCGATGACCCCGCGTCACTGGCGAGGCAGAGCCGAGTCGACAGCGACCACTGGTGGCGGTGCCCCGACGGAGATCGGAAGGAGTTCGTACCGCCGGTAACGAACTTCTGAACCATGGCGCGGAGTGGGAGACGATCGGCTGGGGCATTCGTGCTGTTGGGCGCAGCGGTCGCGCTGATGATCGGGCCGCCCAGCGAGGCGGCCACGCTTCCGGTGGCCCGGGAAGCAGAGGCAGTGGTGATGACGGGCGCCATGGTTCCGGGTTGGTCTCGTCTCGCCGCCACGGGAACGCCGGCGCCGTATCCATCGGGCACGTCGACTGGTCAGCGCGACGCCCACAACGGCACGATCGTGGTTCCCCCGGACCCGCGCAGCTCGGGCGTTCCGGTCGACGAGATCGCCGCCTACCGCTGGGACGGTGACGACTTCGCCGAGATACCGGTGCAGGTCGACGAGCGATTCCCGTACTTCCTCGCCAACGGCAACAGCGACTTCGGGGTCTACTCCGGAACGGATCAGGAGCTGACATACGCCTGGGACGTCGAGGCGTGGAAGCGCACGGCGGGCGAGTGCGCCGCTGAGTATCAGGCGGGCGACGGCGCCACCGCCGATCCGGTCGCTGGGCTCGATGACGATGACGAGATCGTGTTCATGGCATCCGATGCCGGTACCCGTGCACCGACGACGGCGGCGCTGGTGGTCGACGGCACAGACGGAGCGTCGGTGGACCGTCACGAGGTCGCTCTGGTCGATCCGCTCGATCAAACGACCGAGCGTTACGTCTACCTCGTCCGTGCTCCGGGCGGATCGAGCTTCGACGCCACCAACGGATATGTCGCGTTCCAGCGTCACGAGGACGCAGACCGGTGGATCGATCGCGGGTCTTTCACCGATGACGACCCGGAGAAGCTCGGCTCGTCCAACACCGGCTACGGGCCCAATCTCGCTGGCACCGTCTGCGATGCCGACGGCGGTACCCGTGACACGGGCGATCGCTTCCCTCGTGACGGACACGTTGTCACCACCGACGCCTACGAGCTGGTGGCGACTGGCCGATGGATGCTGCGCGAGATGCACGTCGCCAAGCCCGACGGCACTGGTTTCGGACCCGATCTGATCGACCGCTGGAAGGGACGCGCCTTCCAGCAGAGTCCGGACTCGACCGTCAGCGTGGTCGGCTTCGAGGACGAACAGGTCAACTGGGAGGCCAACTCGGCTCTGCTCGGCTGGCGAGTCGGACCCGTCCGTGCGCTTCGCGAGGTCTGGGGCGCCGACTCGGGGACCAACGTCACCAAGCTCGAGACCTACTACCGCGACGCGATCGCCCATCGATACCGGGTCCGCGTGCACCCGATCCCGTCGGACGGTCTCTACACCTCGTGGGACTACAACCGTGACGTCGCCGACACCTACTACAGCGCGGTCCGTCCCGATGGCGTGCCGATCGACGGTGTCAACGACGACGTCGGCAACGTCGATGAACTCCCCACCGGCGATCCTGCCTTCTTCGACTTCCCCGATCCGACGCTCAACGCACCACTGGCGTTCGGAATCTGGGAGCAGGTCTCCGGCCGTGGTGACTCCGGCTCGCTGGTCTACCTGTTCGAGATGACGGGTGCGACGTCGTTGGCGAACCCCACCGTTGTCCCGTACTACCGCGACGACGCATGTCTCGACGACGGCACCGGTGACGACCCCGTCGCCCGTCCCTGGCCGGGAGAATCATCCGACGACCCGCGTGTGCGCGACGGATATTCCGCGTTGGCCGGTCGGCCGTATGACGCACTGGCGTGCGGCGACCGCCAAGGGGCGTATGGCAGCCACGGCATCCACTTCTTCGCCACCGGTGACTCCGACAACGCGTTCGTGGGCAGCCCGTTCGCACTCAACGAGATCGACGGACAGCAATGGCAGTTCGCCGTGCCCACCGCGTCCCCGACGAACATCGGGGAGCCCTACGCCAACGTCGTGCGGGCCCGGCTGCAGCCGATCGTCACACAGGAGAACTGATGAACACCCGCTCCCGTCGTCTGTTGATCGTCGCCGCGGTCGTCGTCGGCCTCGCCGCCCCGTCGGTCGCCGCCGGCGCCGACCTCTCCTCCCTCCGAGGTGGCCAGACGATCGGAATCGATGGCGTCGCCACCGTCGAGGCACGAGTCGATGTGCAGCTCTCGTCAGCACCGTTCTGCGACGAACTCGACCCTGCGGCGTGTCTGTTGCCATTCCCGAACGACCACTTCACCGTGGCTGACGCGTCGACCGACACCGGCCGCCGGGTGGACCTGTCGCCACTCGCCACGCCCCGGAATGTCGCCGGCAAGCCGGTCGATCCAACCGAGTGGAACCGGAACGACGGCTTCTCTCCCGGATCGATGGTCCTGGCCCAGGTGCCCGGACTCGACCTGCACGCGACCTGGGACAGCCCGCTCGACCATGTGCAGGACCTGTCCTGGTTTGCTCGGCCCGATGCGCCGATCGTGCTGATCGACGCCGACTCCGGGGAACGCCACCCCTTCTGGAGTGAACTCGACACCCATGCGGAGGACGGTTCGGTCGATCAGCTCTTGATCCTACGTCCATCGGTGAACCTCCTCGAGGGGCACCGCTATGTCGTCGCGCTGCGGAACATGCGGCGAGCCGACGGTTCTGTGATCCCCGCTGGCCCGTCCTTCCGGTCGGCGATCCGAGGCGAGGGCGAGGTGGCCCGTCGCCCTGAGATGAAGCGGATCCGACGTGACCTGAGCGCGGCGGGTATCGGCAGCCGTGACCTCTTCCTGGCGTGGGACTTCACCGTGGCGAGCGAACGCAACCTCTCGGAACGGGCGATTCACATCCGCGACGACGCCTTCTCCGCCCTCGGTGACGTCGACTTGGGAGACGGTGCGGTGGCTGGTCGGTCACCGGGATGGTCGATCAGCTCGGTGACCGACTTCGCCGACGGCGACACCATGCGCCGGGTCGAGGGCACGATCGAAGTCCCCAACTACCTGACGCCACAGGTGGTTGCCGAGGTCCCCGACCCCGTGGGCGAGCCAGCCACGCCACCGCAGTCGCGCTTCAACACCGTCGGCTCGTCTGACGGCCTTCCCGTGGTGAACCCTGCCCAACCGACCGTCGACGTCGACTTCGTCTGCAACCTGCCTCGCGATGCAGCGTCGGCACCTGCCCATCCCCTGCTCTACGGTCACGGTCTGCTCGGTGGCAGGGGCGAGGCCAACGGCTCGTCCACCGCGACGTTGCGCCAGCGGGGGTTCGCCCCTTGTGCGATGGACTGGTGGGGGATGTCGTTCAGCGACATCTCGAACGTGGGGCTGATCCTCGCTGACATCTCCGCCTTCCCGTCCCTCGCCGACCGGGCCCAACAGGGATTCCTCAACTTCCTGTATCTGGGTCGCGCCCTCCGGCATCCGGACGGACTGCGGACCGATCCGGCGTTCCGCACGGGTGGTCAGTCCTTGCTCGCCGACGACGAACTCTTCTATGACGGCAACAGCCAGGGCGGCATCATGGGCGGCGCGCTGGTCGCGCTCGCGCCGGACCTGACCCGGGCCAAGCTCGGTGTCCCGGCCAACAACTACTCGACGCTGCTGAATCGATCGTCGGACTGGGAAGCCGAGGCGCCCCTCGTCGAACGACTCCCCGAGTTCGACCCGGAGGATCCCGTCGACACCGTCGCCTATGCCGACGCCAATTACCTCGCCTACCGATCGTCCGTCGACCAGCAGCTCGTCTTCGCGCTGTTGCAGATGCTGTGGGACCGGGCCGAGGGCAACGGCTATGCGCAGCACCTCACGTCCGACCCTCTCGCGAACACGCCGCCGCACCAGGTCATGCTCCAGCTGGCATTCAGCGATCACCAGGTCGCCAACGTCGCAGCCGAGGTGCAGGGCCGCACCATCGGCGCTCACCTCAAGAGTCCCGTCGTCCCGGACGGGCTGCACTGGTCGACCGACCCCGGCTTCGGGTTCGAGCAGTGGAACCCGGCGATCGACGGGTCACTGCGCGACGAGTCGGTGTTGGTGTACTGGTTCTCCACCGATCGAGACCTCGAGACCCCACCCAACCGCAACGAGCCGCCGCGGGCCGGCGGCGACCCCCACAGCGATCCTCGCAAGGACCAGCGGGCCTCGGACCAGGTCAGCCACTTCCTCCTCACCGGCGAGACGATCGATGTCTGTGACGGTGGCCCCTGTCTGACCGAGGAGGCGTCCCGATGACGATCTCGCGCCGTTCGCTGGTCCGCACCGCGGCGGCAGGCCTGGTCGGCGGTGCCACGCTGGTCACGGCCGCGCTCGCCGGGGTCATCGCTGCCCCGGTGGACACCGTCGACGACCCGACCGGACTCGTCGCTCCGATCACCAGCGCCGTAGACGGCACCGCCCCCGGTGCAGGAACTGACGCTGGCTCCGCCGCAGCATCAGCGGCCTCCAAGGCACCGTCGACCGGGATCCGGGTCGGTGCGTCGAAGCATTCGATCGCGCCGCGTCCCGACGACTTCGGCGGCACCTGGGAGACCGACCCCGATGCTTGTCGCACGCTCGACCCAGCGGTCCTGGAACGACTGGCGAACGCACCCGGCGACACGGCTCACCTCGCCGACACCGGAACGCCGTGGCCGGAGAACCCGAACTGCATCTACCAGGGTGGTTTCGGTCTCGGGCCGATGAACCCGGTCTCCGCCTTCGACCAGGAACTCGGATTGTGGGTCCGCTCGATCGCCATCGCCGACGGGACAGCGTCCCCCGACGGCACCGTCGTCCTCACCGTGATCGACGGCGAAGGCTGGCTGTGGGATTACGCCAACAAGTGTTCCGACTGTGGCGCCAAGCAGCTCGGTCGAGATCTCGGGGCCGAACTGGGCATCGATCCGGCGGGGATCATCATCGCCGCCACCCACAGCCACGCATCTCCTGACTTCATCGGCGGCTGGGGATTCGTGCCGGACTGGTACATGACGCAGGTCACCGAGACCGTGCGGACGACCGTCCGAGAGGCGGTCGCTGCGCTCGAACCCGCGGTGCTCGAGGTCGGCGAGGTCGAGGCGCGTCAGTTCAACCGCGAACGTCGGGACACGTACCGCAGCGCCGAGGAGCAACAGGCCGGGTGGCTTCGGGCCTACGTACCAGGCAAGGGCAAGAAGGCCCCTCGCGTCATCGCGACCCTGGGGGCCTACGCCGCCCACCCCACGACGAAGGGCACGAACGACGGCGTCGCGCACGCCGACTGGCCCGGGCAGTTCGAGAGAACGCTCGAGGATCGTTTCGGTGGCGTCGGACTCCACTTCATGACCGGACTGGGCAACATGTCGTCGGCCGGCGAGACAGGTTCGGGGCTCGGCGCGCTCATCCCTCCCGTCGGCGCGGGCACTCCGGTCTCCACCCCGTCGGTGTCGACGCAACGGACCATCTGGAACCAGCCCGCGACCAACGTCCCTCTGACCGGTCTGGGTCTCCCCGGATTCTTCGATCGTCGGTTCGATCCTGCGCCGGCATCAGTGAGTGTCGGCAAGACAGACACCGCGCCGTGTGTGTCGGCCTCGCCGTTCTCGGTGGAGGTGGCGGCGTCGGCCATTCGCATCGGAGATGAGCTGGTGATCACCACCGGTCCGGGTGAGCTGTTCGCCAACTTGACCAACACGATCCGGGAGAAGAGCCCGGCGACCGTCGTGACGCTTCCGTTGGCACAGGCCAACGATGCGCTTGGCTACGTCCCGCAGTCGTTCGAACTGCACCCGGTGGGCCAGCAGGGCCTGGGGTTCGGCCTCAGCGGCTTCGTGTTCGTCAACTACGAGGATTCGTACGCCATCGACCGGTGCTTCGGCGACATGGTGCTCGAGACGACGCTCGACATGATCGGCGGCTGACCGTCGGGGCCCGACGGCGTAGCGTCGCTGCGATCACCCGACCCGGAGGACAGATGACCGCCGCAGCCGATCACGACACCGCCGCCACCACCACCATCATCGTCGACGAGCCGGGTCCGTCGATCCGGCGGATCACGTTGAACCGTCCAGACAAGCGCAACGCGCTCAACCACACGCTTCGGCGCGAGCTGATGGAGGCGTTGCAGGCAGCCGACGACGACCCCGACATCCGGGTCTCGATCGTGCGTGGAGCTGGTTCGTGCTTCTCGGCGGGCTACGAGCTCGGCGACGGAAACGACGGTGTCGACATGCCGCACTTCACGCCGGGCGGCGAGGGTCACTGGCCTCGCCACGTGACCGAGACCTGGATGAGCATCTGGGATCTGGCGAAGCCGGTCATCGCCCAGGTGCACGGGTACTGCCTTGCTGGCGGCAGCGAGCTGGCCACCGGATGCGACCTCGTCTACGTCGCCGACGACGCCAAGATGGGTTACCCGGCAGTGCGCTTCGGCGTACCCGACATGCAGTTCCACACCTGGTTCCTCGGCCCGCGCGCTGCCATGGAGATGATGATCACCGGAGACCACATCTCGGGGGAGGAGTCCGTCCGCCTGGGTTGGGCCAATCGCAGCTTTCCGGAGGACCGTCTCGACGAAGAGGTCCTGGCCGTCGCCAGCCGGATCGCTCTCATCCCGTCGGACATCGTGCAGCTCAACAAACGAACCGTGCACCGAGCGATGGACGAGATGGGGCTCCGGGCGGCGATCCGCGCGGGGACCGACATCTGCGCGCTCGCAATCCACCAGCCGACGTTCAGCGACTTCATCGACGGCATGCGCAGCGGCGGCCTCACCCAGGCGCTGTCTGCGCGCGACGAGCCGTTCGGCGACTACCGGGCCAGCGATCAGGACTGACGAGCGTCAGCTCGGGACGACCTCGACGAGGAGCAACGAGCCCTCGATCATGGTGGTGCCGGCGCTCGGTGACTGCGACAGCACGGTGTCGGTTTCGGCGTCGTCCGCCGCGCCATCCGGCTCGATCTCGACGAGCTCCCAGCCGTTCTCCGATGCGAGATCTCGTACATCGTCGATCGACATGCCCTCGACGTTGTCGAGTTCGATCATGCCCTCGGTGATGTCGTCGAGCTGACCCTGGAGGTCGTCGCGCTCACCGGTCACGTCGCCGAGCTGCGACTCGAGGTCGCTGATCTGGGACTCGAGGCCGGCGACCTCGTCGGTGTTGTCGGCGGTCGTGTCCTCGGGAGCGGTGTCCTCGGGTACCGACGTCGCGGTGTCGGTGGAGAGGTCGTCGCCGTCGTCGTCGTCCTGGCCCCACACGAGGAAGCCGATCAGGAGCGCCAGCGCGGCAGCCCCGATGGCGATCGCAGCGACGGCGCCGCCGCCGAGCCCACCCGATTCCGGAGGCGGACCAACGGGCTCCGTCCTGGTGGTGGTGGTCCGCTGCTGCTCCGTCGGCGGTGGCGTCGGAGCGGACGTCGGCATCTGCCGGGTCGGATCCAGGGGAGGAACGGGCTCGTTCGGTTGGGTCGGGTCGCTCACGTGCGGGTGTCCTCCATGTGGGGCGGTCGGGGTCACCGTACCGGCGTGATCCGACGTGCGACCGGACAGGGACGGTTCTGCCAGGATCGGGCCGATGGCCGACGGACCGATAGACGAGGCCCTCACCGTCCCGCAGGGCACGTTCTCCCTCCGACGGCACGGTCGCTCGGGAAGCGAGCCGCTGCGGGCGTGGGACGCTGGCGACGAGTACGTGCTGCACGAGATCGCGGAGCGTGGCCTGACCGGCCGCCGGTGGATCGTCGCTGACGATGCGTTCGGTGCGCTCGCCGTCGTGCTGGCGGCGTCGGGCGATCCGGTCGTGGCGTGGTCCGACTCGCACGTGACCTCGCTGGCCACGACGGACAACCTCGCACGGAACCGACTCCCGGAGTCAGCGGTCGAGATGGTGGCCACCACGTCGAGCCCGCCCGGTCCCTTCGACGGTGCGATCGTCAAGATCCCACGGGCGAAGGCACACCTCGACGACCTGCTCCGCCGGCTTCGCGGACAACTCGCTCCCGACGCCGTCGTGATCGGCGCGGGCATGACCAAGGCGGTTCACCAGTCGACCATCGACTCGTTCGAATCACACCTGGGACCGACCCCGACCACCCGCGCCCGCAAGAAGGCGCGGCTGCTCCTCCCCGAGATCGATCCCGCGCTGACGACGAGCGCGGATCCCGCACCGGTGCGACACGAATGGGACGCACCTGGGGGACTCACGGTCACGGCGATGCCGAACGTCTTCTCGGCGACCGGCCTCGATGCGGGGACCCGACTGCTGCTCGACCATCTCCCCGACATGGTCGATGTCGAACGTGCCGTGGATCTCGGGTGCGGCACCGGCGTGATCGCGGCCTCGTTGGCGACGCAGAACTCCGACATCGAAGTGATCTGCTGCGACGAGTCACACGAAGCCGTTGCCTCCGCCCGCGAGACCGTGGGCCGCGTCACCGATCGAGCACAGTTCCTCGTCACCGACGTCCTCGACGGGCTCGAGGACCGGTCGGTCGATCTGGTCGTGGTGAATCCGCCGTTCCACGCCGGCGGGGCCCGGACCAATGCGGTCGCCAAGCGGATGTTCATCGAGGCGAGACGGGTGCTGCGCCCCGGCGGGGAGCTGCGCGTGGTCGGGAATCGCCATCTCCCGCACCACGTGACGCTGAAGCGGGTGTTCGGGGCGGCCGACGTCGTGGCGTCGAATCCGCAGTTCGTCGTCCTCAGCGCCCGCCGGTCGTCCGAGCGGTAGCCGTCGTCAGTCCTCGGAGTCGGGCAACTCCGGCCGCGGCTGTCCTGGCGCTGCCGTGCGGGCGAGGATGCCGAGCGTCGCTCGGAGCGCGCTCTCGGGGATCACCGGGAAGATCGCGGCGTCCTTCCACTGTTGGTCGATCTCGGACCAGTCGTAGTACGACGTCACCAGCGTGCCGCCCTCGATCGCTTCGAGGCGATAACCGTAGACGTGGCCGATCTGTGGCTTGATCTGTCCCTTGATGGTCCACGCGACCTCGACGTCCTGTTCGAACGCCGTGATGTGGACCTCGACGTCGTAGAGCCCCATCGGGAAGTCGTTGAGCGCCTCGCGGTCCATGTGAATCGTGAACGTGTCGCCGACCGCCGTCGCCGGTTCGCCCGTCGAGGACATCAGCATTCCGCTGGCATCGATGGCCACGTGACCCTCAGGGGAGGAGACGATCGCGAAGATCGTGGTCGGGTCAGCGGCGATCGCTCGCTGGACTTCCATGCGTTCGGTCATGGCTGCAGCCTGTCAGGTCTGCTGTGGCCGCTGCTGTCGTCAGAGCCGCCCTGGGATCGGGTCCGGATCCCACCCGATCTCGTGCGAGGCACGTTCGGCGCTGAGGAGCAGATCTCTGGGTCGGTCGGTCACTGCAGGAGTGCTTCCGCCCACGACTCTCGACGGGTCGATGGCGGCTGCTCGGCAGAGTCGATGCGCGATCTCGAGTCGATCGAGTCGTTCGGTTCCGGGCAGGTGCCACGAGCCGGAACGGCGGTCCTCGTCGAGCAGCACGATCCACCAGATGCCGATCGCCAGGTCGCGTGCCCGGACCGGTTGGCGGAACTCGTCGTCGTACCAGGTCGGCTCCGACCCGGGCGCTGCGGTCGCGATACTTCGGATGATGTGATCGGGTGGGTCGACGGAGGTCACCAGTGAGGTGCGGATGATCGCCGCGGTCCCGTCCGAGTTCGACTGGGCGATCCGCTCGCCCTCGGCCTTCCATCGCCCGTAGTCCTGGATCGGGTTCGGTTCGGCGTCCTCGCCCATCGGCGTGCCGTCGCCGGCGAAGACCGCATCGCTCGAGATGGAGACGAGCGATGCGCCGCCACGGACAGTCGCCTTGGACACGTGTTCCGTGGCGTCGACGATGGATGATCGGTCCTTGGCGTAGGCAGCGTGGATGACCACGTCGGGTCGTGCGGTGCGGACGGCGGCGTCGACCGAGTGTGCGTCGCGGAGGTCCGCGTGGACGACCGACGGATCGGTGATCGTGCGGCGATGGACGACGGACGTGAGGGTGATGTCGTCGGGCACGGTGGTCCGAAGCCAGTGCCCCAGCAGTCCTGACGCGCCGGTGAGGAGTACCTGCATCTCAGCGAAGCTCCGACCGAACGGCGATGACGCGCACGGAGGCAGCGAGGTCGTGCGGAGTGCCGTCCGACGTCACGATCTCGCCGTCGACGACAGCAGCGAAGCGACGACTCCCGATCGCAACGACGTCGTCTGCACCGTCGATGGTGCCGATCATCTGGCCGTCGGTGATGTCGAACACCGTGGTCGTGGAGTCGGCCGTGAGCGCGACGGCATCGCCCGCGGTGGACACGGTGGCCGTGAGTCCTGCCCGTCGGTCGCCCTCGGCGGTCCGGAGCACCGTCACCAGCGAGCCGTCGGTGACGAGTCGGACCTCGACGAGATCACGCGCCGCGTCGAGCACGACGATCACGTCGCCACCGCTCGCCAGCGGTTCGAGGTCGTCATCGATCTCGATCGTGTGCGCATCGACGTCAGGCCGTCGCCAGATCGGCCGACCGGCACCGTCCACGGTGACGAGACCGAGATGCATCGACCCGAGGACCGGCTGGCCTTCCAGGTCGATCTGCGTGTCGGTGGAAGCGTCGTCGATCTCGATCAGTTCTGCGCGTGCTCGGCCTTCGATCGCCCAGAAACGTCCTCGCTCATCCGAGGTCAACAGGTCGTCGTAGCAGCAGGCGATCTCACGGAAGGGTTCACCTTCGCGCCCGACCAGCGCCGCCCCTGCAGGGTCGAGGACGACGAGACGGTCGTCGATGGCGATCGCCGGGGTGTCGAAGCCCAGATCGAGATCCGGAGCCGCGGTCGCTCCCATGACGCCCTCGGCATGGGTCCCGAAGACGAAGACGCGATCGTTCACGATGGCAACGCCGACCACCGGTGGGGCACCTGCTGGCACGGTGACGGGGGACGTCGAGGTGGTCGCCGGCGTGACCAGTTCGTCACCGTCTGATCGGCTGGTGGCGACCATCGCGACGACTGCGAGCACCACTGCCGCCAGGATCGCGACACCGATGCGAGTCGGCTTCCTGGCGAGTTCGACGGTCTGGCTGTCGGTCAAGGACGACCAGTGTGTCTGGCGATCAGGTCGCTCCGGAAGGGGCTGTCTGCCGGCGTGATGTCCAGCGCGTGTTCGAGGATCGCAGCGTCGTATGGATGGTGGTCGGCGAACGCCAGCAGTTGGACGACCGTGCCCTGTCGGAGCAACTCTTCCCGGAGGGCGACGTCGACGTGGTGACGTGTCTGCGCGAGGTACGGGCTCTCACTGAAGGGGAGGAGCGAGCCGCTGTACGCGCGGGAGGCGCCCTCGACATCGCCGTGTCGGAGCGCATCGAGCACCAGCGTGACATCGGCGTCGACGTCGAGCGCGAGTCGGTACGGCCTCGACTCGATGCCGCCGTCGAGCACGCGTCGGAGATGCGAGATCTCGGCCTTGAGCGTGGTGGCAGACACGGGCCGTTCGCCGTACAGGAGGTCTTGGAGTTCCTCGCGTTCGACACCGTCGCGCAGGGCGAGGATGGTGAGGATCTCGATCTGACGGTGCGAGAGGTGGACCGACTTCCCACGGACCTCGATCTCGGGTTCACCGAGCACCTTGAGGCGGACATCGGCGGCGCGGGTCGAGGCATGGAGCTCCACCTCGACCAGTCGGGCGAGCGCCGTCACCGTCGTCAACGCCAGCGGCGAGGCCTTCTCCCAGTGCGCGCTCAGATCGAGGACGCCGGCCATCCGGCCGCTCCGATCGCGCACGGGAGCGGAGTAGCAGACCCAGTCCTGCACCGTGTTGCACCAGTGCTCCGAGGCGAAGACCTGCGCCGGGCGTCCTGTCTGCAACGACAGTCCGGGCGCATTGGTCCCGGCGACCGCTTCGCTCCAGTTCGCGCCGTTCACGAAGTTGGCCCGTTCGGCGCGCCGACGCATCGACGCGCCGGCGCTGCTCCAGATGATCCGCCCCAGTGGATCGGCGATGGCGGCGACGTAGTCCTCGCGCTGTGCGAGATCGGCGAGTTGGTCGATGACGTCGCCGGCAGCCCGGCGCAGCGGTGAGTCGTGCCAGTGGGCGCCAGGATCGTCGAGCTCGACTGGGGCGACTTGGGCGACCGACACCGAGTCGGTGCATCGTGACCACGAACTCTGTACGTCGGGCGTGACGGTCGCCGCCGCGAGACCGTTGTGCCGGAGCGTGCTCCGCGCCTGTTCGAGCGCTCGACGGCGATCGTGTTCGTGGCTCAAGGGAACATCTGGGTCATGTGACCAACCTTCGTCCAACCCCCTGCGTGCGACTGTAACGACACGCCGTGGACCGCACACGGCGCCACCACAGGCATCACCTACCCCGGGGGATTGGGATCGATGGAGATCACGCTGACCGTCAACGGACGGTCGTACACGAGGGACGTCGAGCCACGGACGCTGCTCGCCCACTTCCTCCGCGACGACCTCGGACTGACCGGTACCAACATCGGCTGCGACACGTCGTCGTGCGGCGCGTGCACCATCCACATCGACGGACAGTCGGTGAAGTCGTGCACGGCGTTGGCCGTCCAGGCCAACGGCCGCGACCTCACGACGATCGAAGGCATGGCGACCGACGGTGACCTCCACCCGATGCAGGAAGCGTTCCGTGAATGCCACGGACTCCAGTGCGGCTACTGCACGCCCGGCATGGTGATGGCCGCCACGTCGTTCCTGAACGAGAATCCGAAGCCGTCCGAGTCGGAGGTCCGGATCGGCCTCGAGGGCAACCTCTGCCGCTGCACCGGCTACCACAACATCGTCCGAGCCGTGATGACCGCGTCCGGCCAGGAGGTCTCGTCATGACCGTGTTCCCGCAGGGGCTGCGCCCCCGCACCCCACCGTCGCTCGGCTCGCTGGCGCTCGCTCGATCGAGCGGTCATCGACTCATCGCCACGACGGAGGAAGCCCGATGACCGCTGTGGGAACTCCGATGAAGCGCCGTGAAGACCCGGCGCTCCTCACCGGCGAGGGCAAGTACGTCGACGACATCCAGGTCGCCGGTCAGCTGTGGATGGGCATGGTCCGTTCGACCTTCGCCCACGCACGCATCACCTCGATCGACGCGACTGCCGCCGAAGGCATGGACGGCGTCGTCGCCGTGTACACCGGCGCGCAGCTCGCGGCGATGGACCTGTGGATCGCGCCGCTGCCGTGCGCGTGGCCGGTCACCGACGACATGGTCAATCCCGAGCACTACCCGGCGGCGATCGACGAGGTGCACCACCTCGGCGAGATCGTTGCGGTCGTCCTCGCCGAGACCCGGTACCAGGCTGCCGACGCGGCCGAGATGGTCGACGTCGACTACGACCCGTTGCCTGCTGTCGCGTCGATCGACGACGCCGTCGCCGGCGAGAAGATGGCGCACTCGGGCCACGCCACCAACAAGTCGTACCACTGGCCGCTCATCCCTGACCCCGACGCGCTGGACGCAGCGTTCGCGGACGCAGCGCACACGATCGAAGCGAACTTCGTCCAGCAGCGTCTGATCCCCGCGGCCATGGAGCCACGGGGGGTGCTCGCCGTGCCCGCCCCCCACGGAGGCGACGTCACGCTCTACAGCGCGACCCAGGTGCCCCACATCCTCAAGGTCATG
>JBBSLH010000060.1:0-14796 GCA_038255425.1 Acidimicrobiales bacterium | reverse complement strand
CGGTCTGGCTCCGTAGACCGAACGTGGACATCCTCATCGTCATCGTTGTCATCGCCGTCGTCGTCGGGACCAGCGTTGCTCGTTCCCGCATACGAACACGACGCGACAAGCGGAAGTAACGCTGGGCCGGTCACCACCCGACTCCACGTTCCCGACGGGGGACACGTGCACGGACGTCGGTGGACGTCTGTGGACAAAAGTGGAGCAGGGGGATTCGAACCCTGCCGTTGTTGGGGTCGACGAATGCCCTGGTCACAGCGTTTTCTGGCGGTGGAATCCGGGTGGTGGGAGTTACCGCACTCGACGTGCACCGACGTGTCGCCGCGGTGGAGACCGCGGACGGCGGTGGACTTCGACGGACGTCGGTGGACGAGGTCGTGAATCGGCCTTCGTAGGGGCAGCGTCCATGGACGTCCACAGATGTCCAATCGCCCAGGGTCAGACTGCGGTCGCTCGCAGGGGTTGCGTTCGGATCGGGCTGCTTGCAGAATGAAAGCGTGCCGAACATTCTTGTGCGAGATCTCCCCGAAGACGTCCACCGCGCGTTGGCGCACCGCGCCGAGCATCGGGGTCAGTCATTGCAGCAGTACCTGAGCTCCGAGTTGACCCGACTCGCAGAGCGGCCGACTGCGGACGAGTTGTTCGAGCGGGTCGCCAAGCGGCGAGGTGGGAAGGTCGGCCTCGGCCAGGCGGTCGCTGATCTCGATGCCGAGCGCTCTGCGTCTTGATCGTCGTTGACGCGTCGGTGTTGGCGAATGCACTCGCCGACGACGAATCCGACGGGGGAGTGGCACGCGCTCGGTTGACGGCGGGCGGCGATCTGGTCGCGCCCGATCTTGTCGATGTCGAGACCGTGGCGGTGCTCCGGAAGCGCTGGCTGGCCGGCGACCTCTCGAAGAATCGGTTCTCTGCGGCGATCGATGATCTCGAGGATCTGGGCCTCGTGCGGTATCCGGCTCTGCCGCTGTTGCGCCGTGCGTTCGCGCTCCGCGACAACGTGACCGCGTACGACGCTGTCTACGTCGCGCTCGCCGAGCGCCTCGACTGCCCACTTGTCACCGCCGATCAACGGCTCGCCGCGGCGCCGGGCATCACCTGCTCCGTCGAGGTTCTGGCGACCTGAGGCTCGCCGGTCGCTTGGGGGCGCCCCTCGCGAGGGTCCTTCAACGAGCACTTCGGTGACACCCCTCGAACGAAGAACCAGCAGTGCGAGGTGGCTACGGTCGTCGTGTGACTCCAGAGCGGCTCCGCGAGCTCGCCGACCTGCGTCGAGCGCGGGACTTCATCGACCGGAGCTATGCGAGTCCCCTCGATGTGCCCACGATGGCCGAGGCAGCACGAATGTCTTCTGGGCACTTCTCCCGGCGATTCCGAGAGACCTACTCAGAGACGCCGTACAGCTACCTGATGACCCGCCGGATCGAGCGAGCACAGACCTTGCTGCGCTCGGGGATGTCGGTGACCGATGCCTGCCTGGAGGTTGGTTGCACATCGTTGGGATCGTTCAGCACCCGGTTCTCCGACATCGTGGGTATGAGCCCGTCGAGCTACCGGTCGCTGGACCACCGTGACGTCGAGTCACTGCCTCCCTGTGTGGCGATGCATCACCTGCGACCTGCCCGCTGACACGATCGATCACGATCGGAGAAGCGGCCCGGCGGACGGTTTCGTACCGTTGGGCCATGGCTGTTGCTGTGTCGACCATGTTCATCCCAGTACACGACCCGGAGGAGGCATTGGGCTTCTACCGGGACGTCCTCGGGATGGAGGTCCGCAAGGACGTCAAGCGGGGTGAGTTCCGGTGGGTGACCGTCGGCGCGCCCGGCCAGGACCTCGACGTGGTGCTGTCTCAGCCCCACGGTGGCCGATCCCAGGAGGATGGCGATGCGCTCCTCGAGCTGGTCACCAAGGGGTCGATCCAGGCAGCGATCTTCGCAGCGACCGATCTCGACGAAACCTTCGAGCGCCTGGTGGCCGCCGGTGTCGAGGTGCTCCAGGAGCCCAAGTCCCAGCCCTGGGGCGCCCGCGACTGTGCGGTGCGCGACCCGTCTGGGAACCTGATCCGGATCGCACAAGTCTGACCAACCGCACCACAGGCGACGACACCGCTGACTACCGCACGGCGCCACGAGGGAGAACCAAGATGAAAGCCATGACCTGTCGACAGCTCGGAGGGCCCTGTGATCACCGCCATCGGGGCGAGACCGCGGACGACGTGATCCGCGCCCAGGATGACCATCTCAAGGAGATGGTCGATCAAGGCGGTGACGAGCACCAACTCGCCTCGGACGAGATGAAGAAGCGTTGGCGGCGCCCGGTTTCGGGGATGAAGTGGTACCGGCAAGCCAAGCGTGACTTCGCCGAACTACCCGAGGTCGATTGATGGAGGACTTCGTCGATGTCGACGCCTACCTCGAAGCAACCGACCGGTGGCCCGACGAGATCAAAGCGCTGCGCCCGCTTCTGATCGGCGCGGGTCTGACCGAAGAGATCAAGTGGGGCAAACCGTGCTACTGCCTCGATGACGGCAACGTCGTGCTGATCCAGGAGTTCTCCGATCATCTCGCGCTCATGTTCTTCAAGGGCGTGCTCCTCGACGACCCCGCCGGCGTTCTCCACGACCAAGGGCCCAACACCCATGGGCCCAAGCGGATGAAGTTCACAACGTCCGACCAGGTCAACGAGCTCACCGATGTCATCTCCGCTTATGTGCACGAAGCGATCGAGCACGAGAAGGCCGGTACCGAGCTGCCGGAACGGCCAGACGGCGAGCTGGCACCCGAACTCGAGGAACGGCTCGCGTCCGACGACCAGTTCGCCCAAGCGTTCTACGACCTCACTCCCGGCAGGCAACGGGAGTACAACCTGCACGTCTCCGACGCGAAGCAATCCGCCACCAGAGAACGTCGCGTCGACAAGATCGCCCCTCGAATCATGAGCGGCAAGGGGCTTCGAGACCGCTAACTGCGAGCGGGTCGCCTTCCAGGTGTCCCGGTAGGTGATCTCCTCGACCGGCCGACGCCGGAATCGAACCCCCAACCTTCTGTCGCGCTCATCATCGGCGGTGCCGGACTCGGCTCACTCGCCGGGGCCAGCAACTGGCTGATCGGCGCCGCCGTCGTCCTCGCCATCGCACTGGTCCCGCCGAGTCGGCAACGTGTCGCGCACGCCGACCAGGCCTCGCAGTGGAGGGAACGAACCGTCGCCGACCTGGAACAGGTGGATGTCGTCGGGGACATCCCGGAGCCGGTGCGATCCCAGCTCGGAGAGCTCATCGCGGTCCACCACCGCCCGAACTGCACCGGAGACCAGGATCTGGCCGCCATGTCCGGCGGACTCGATGCGGGCGCACGTGTCGACGGTCGGACCGAAGTAGTCCCCGCCACGCTCCTCGGTCTCGCCGAGGTGCAGGCCCATGCGCACCCGCAACTCCGGCCCGGGCCAGACCATCGCGGCCAGTGCATCCTGCGCGGCGACAGCCGCCTCGACCGCCGCCGACGCTCGGAGAACGCGACCGCAAACGAGTCGCCCGCGGGCGTGGTCTGCGTTCGCATTCGAGGGAGAGGCGCCCCTGATCCGGACCTTCGCTGCAGCTTGCGCAGAATGCGGGTACGGTGGCCCTCAACACGGGGGAGTCCCCATACCGTGTTGGAGCCTGCCGCTCAAGACGGCACCCTCCGGGAGCGTTGCTCCGGACCCTGGTAGCGCAGTCAGCGCTCGCGTGACACAACCAGGGAAGACAGCCGATGACGCTCGCCGGGGTTTCGAAGCCCACCGTGCACGCCGACGCATTCTCCGCGTCGGTGACTGCCGAAGGCACGGCCACCGTCGTCGAGCTCTGCGGAGACGCAGATCAATTCACCCTTCCCGCTCTGGTCGACGTCCTCATCCGCGTCATCGCCGACTCCGACGGAACGGTCATCGTCGACCTGTCCCGCATCGAGTTCATCGACACCAGCACAGTGCGTGCCCTGGCGCGGGCATCGCAGTTCCTCGACGACCGGGGTCGAGAACTGACGCTGCGGTCGCCGTCGAAAGTCGCGCTCCGAGTCCTGATGCCGTTCGGTCTCTCACGTCTCATCGAGTCGGACCAGACGGGGAACGAAGCTCATCCTGATCGCCGCAGTCTGCAGTCCAAGTCGACCATCCGGGCTCGTCGCGCTTCAGACGGGATCCTCCGTTGACTGTTCGCCCGCGACCCTGCCACCGCCTGCCGGCAGCGGGGTCGCCCGTCAGTGGTGGGGGTGTCGAGCCACGGGTCCCCGCCTCCTGTCCGGCTCCACTCCCACCGCCATTCCACCGAGGTGCCCCGGCTTTCCCGAGCCCGGTTGCCTCCGCGGTGAGGACCCGCCTCCTCACCGCGTAAGCGTCACACCTGCCCGCCACGCCCTGCCCTGGGGCGGGGCAGGGGTGACGCTGTGGTCCGATCGAACAACGAAGGACCGACTTCATGAGCGCCGACGACCGACCATCGACCGAACCGGTTGCCGTGCCCGACAGCGGGAGGTGACCTGACGCCGGCGGTGAGTCGAAGGGGGTCTCGCCTGCGGTTCCAGCCCGGGCTCCAGAAGGCGACAGTTGGCGACGATCTCAAGCGACAACGAGTTCAGGTAGGTCCGGCCCGAATTGAGTCGATGCACGGTGGCTTGTGTCGGATGAGGTCGCCGTGAGCGGATTTGTGGGACTTCGGACTCTGGACGGCGTACTCGGTCGAGGCCCGAGAGTCGGTCGACGTTTCAGGTCGGCGGGGCGAAGAACTCGAGCGCGATGCCGTCGGGGTCGCGAAAGCTGAGGCCTGATCCGTAGTGGGCATCGACGATGCCACCGTGCGAGATGCCCAGTTCGTCGAGCCGAGCTTCCCATGTGGTGAGTGCCGCCCTGTCGGCACAACCGAAGCCGATGTGGTCGAGGCCGGAACGAAACTCGGTGAATGTGTCCTCGGTGTCGGTGCCGGGGTGCTGGTGAAGGCCGATCAGTGTGCCGCCGATCATGAACACCGTGTGATGGAAGCCGCCGTCCGTCGGTTCGTCCAGTACCGCTTCGGCGCCGATGAGGCGCTCGTACCAGAGCTTGCTGACGGCGAGGTCGGTGACGGTCACGGCGACGTGGCCGATGGATGGGAAGTTGCTCATTGTGGGTCTCCGCTTGTGTTGTGGGTCAACGTGAGAATGTCGGGTCGGGCGTAGTGGCCGACGGGGTCGAACGACCGGCGTTCGGCGGCGATCCGGTCGAGGTTGAGCGTCGCGGTGACGGTCCCTTCTTGGCCGATGAGCGGCCCCTCGAGGATCTCGCCGCCTGGAGCGACAATGGTCGTGTTGCCGCCGGAGAGGAAGCCGTCGGGATCGTCGTAGAGCTTGTCCGCGTGAGGTAGATCGGTCGGGATGTCACTGTCGCGAATGCAGGCGGTGACCCCCACCACGAAAACGCGGCCCTCCTTGGCGATGTGTCGCAGCGTGGGAACCCATTCGTCGCTGTTGTCCCACGTCGGTGACAGCAACACGTCTATGCCCTTTTGGTAGAGGGCGGCGCGGGCGAGCGGCATGTAAGCCTCCCAGCAGATGAGCGCGCCGACCTTCACGCCGCCGATGTCGACAACGGTGAGCATCGGTCCCTGGCCGTTCGCCCAGACGGTGCGCTCGGCTGCGGTTGGGACAAGTTTGCGGTGCAGTCCGGCGATCTGGCCCTGGTCGTCGATGTAGACGACGGCGTTGTAGAGCGTGCCCGATGTGGAGCGCTCGGTGATGCCGAGGGCAACCCAGACACCGGCCGCCTCTGCTGCGGCACGCGCTTTGTCGAGGTGCGGCCCATCGACCTCGACGGCCTGGTCCTGGAAGCGCTGGTACCAGCCACCATCGTCGGACACGGTGATGCGCCACACGAAGTCGGGGTAACCGGGCACGAACGACTCGGGAAAGACGACGAGGTTCGCGCCGTCTGCGCCAGCCATGGTGATGTGGTTGGCGACGATGTCGAGCGTGCCCTCGCGGTCGAGGTATGCAGGGGTTGCCTGAACAGCGGCGACCCGGAACTCTCCACGTGTGCTCATCGCGTCGCCCCGGCGATCACGAGCTCGCACGGTCCGACGAAGCCGTCGGCCGTGTCGTACTGACTCAGGGCTTGTTCGATCTCGTCCCAGACATCTGATCGCTCGTGGGCGTCGAGCGAGGCGAGCATCTGATGGAGGGCACCGAAGGACTCGCGTTCGAAGCGCACGCAGTCGGACGCGGATGGCAGCTGAACGGGAGCGTCGACGATCTCGATGACGATGTCGTGAAAGCCTGCTTGGGTGAGATCGCGCTTGAGCACCTCGGGGTCGGCGAGGCTGAACGGGCCCGGCTGGCCGGCCTCGGGCGGCGGCAGCTTGGCGCGTTCACGGATGATCGAGACCGGCAGCGAGAAGAAGCCGTTGGTCGCGGCAGTTGAGTAGGTCACGGTCGCAAACCGGCCGCCGTCGCGCAGTGCATGGTGGATTCCGGCGAGCGCCTCGTTCCGGTTCGGAAAGTAGATCAGGCCGACTCTGGAGATCGCCGCATCGAAGCTCTGGGCGGGGAGGCCACGGAGTTCCTCACCGTCGAGCTCTCTCGTCGAGACGTTGCCCAAGCCCGCCGTGGCTGCGGCTGCCTGGGCATGTTCGAGAATCGCGGGGGACAGGTCGGTGGCGAGCACCGAGCCGTTGGGGCCGACCCGGCGACCCGCCGCCACGCTCTGGCCGCCAGCGCCCGCGGCGACGTCGAGGACGTTGCTACCAGCGGTCACGCCAGCGAGGTCGAGCATGCGTTCTGTGGCATCGCCGAGCCAGGTCTCGAGCAGTGGTGCCCAATCGTTCCAGCCGTTGGCGTAGTCCTGCCATTGCTGGCGGGTGGAGGTCTTGTACTGCACGGGGTCGAATGTCATCTTGTCGTCCTTCCGAAGTCGATCTGTCACGCTGAAGGCGCCAGAACGGCCGTGGTTTCGCCAGAATCGATCTGGCGATTTCGGCCGAACGCCAGAAGGGATGCCATGAGCGACGCAACCGGGGGCAGCGTCGTCGGGCGCGCGGCGCCCTTGCAGCGTCTTGGCGAAGTGGTAGCGGCATCGGTCAACGGGCGCGCCTCGGCGGTGCTCGTGAGCGGGGAGGCGGGCATCGGTAAGACTTCGCTGATCAGGGCCGCCCTCGACGGTTCGACCGCGAGTTCGGCGTCGGCGGTCGTGGGTTGGGGTACGTGTTGGCACGGCGACGGAGCACCGGGCTTCTGGCCGTGGATGCAGGCGTTCAACGGGCTGACCAAAGCGGTTGGCAGCGATGTCGCATCAGCGGCGGCCGGGCGCGACGCCGGGCTCCTGGCGCTCCTGATCCGCGAGCTCGGCTCGCCGCTGTCGACGTCGGGCGACCCCGACCAACACCGCCTGCTCCTGCTCGACGCGGCTGCTGGGTGGCTCGAGGCGATGGCTGCCGACCGGCACGTGGTGGTGGTGCTCGACGACCTCCAGTGGGCGGACTCCTCCACATTCGATCTGCTCGACTACGTGATCGGCACCCCCCGAGCAGCTCGACTCCTGGTGATCGGCGCCTTTCGCCACGACGAACTCGACCCGGACCGGCGCGCCCGGCTGGCAACGATCAGCTCGCACGCCGGCGGAGTGCAGCTCGAGGGCCTCACCGTCGATGGTGTCGAGGAACTGATCAGCTCGATCCCTGGCCCGCCAGCGTCCCGTGCACTCGCCGTCGACCTCCACCAGCGGACGGGCGGACACCCACTCTTCGTCGGTGAACTCGCGCAACTGACGGCGTCGGGCGACTCCGCAGCGCTCCCCACCGTCGTCACTGGCGCCGTCACCCGAAGGCTCGACACCCTGCCGACCGAGAGCCGACGGTTGCTCGACGTAGCGAGCGTGCTCGGCAACCGGTTGTTGCTCGACGTGTTGAGCGTGGTCACGGATACGACCTCGGCAATGGTGTTGGGGCACCTCGCACCGGCGATCGATGCCGGACTCGTCAGGATTGCGCCGGGCGACGAGTTCTGGTTCACGCACGACATCTATCGCGAGACGCTCTACCGCGACCTGGGCGCAGCCGACCGCGCAACGCTGCACGGTGCAGTTGGCGCAGCTCTGGAGGCTCGTGGCGAGCGCGGCGCCGAGGTGCCACCGGGAGACCTTGCCCGCCACTACGCCCATTCGATTGCCACCACCGATTCGGCCAGGGCGATCCGGTGGGCCGATGAGGCCGCCCGCGACGAACGTCGACGTCTGGCGTTCAGCGAGGCCGCGGGGCACCTCCGTCGGGTGCGCCGCGCCGCCCTCGATGCTGGATGGCAGATCGAGCCCGATGTCCTGACCCGTCTGCTCATGGACGAGGCCGACAACCAGGCTCGTTCGGGCGATCCGAAGGTCGCCCGCGGTCTTCTCGCCGAAGCCACCAAGACCGCCTCAGGAGCCGAGCAACTCGCCGACGTCGCACTGGCGGTGCAACGGCTTGGCGCCAAGTTCTCCGCTCCCCGCGACGAGATCATCGCCCAACTCGAGACGGCCCTGACCGCCGTGACCGGTCTCAGTCTGGCAAGACAAGCGCAGCTCACTGCGGCCCTGGCTCGTGAACTCCAGCACTCGGTGGCCAAGGACCGGCACCGCGCCCTTCCTCTCAGCGAGGAGGCACTCGCCCTCGGTCGCCAATCGAAGAACGACCAGACGATCGTGGCCTGTCTCCTCGCCCGCCACGACGCACTCTGGGGGCCGGGCACCGGTGCCGAGCGAGCGGAACTCGGTCGCGAAATCGCCGACGTCGGTGGACGGCTCGGCGACACCGACCGTCAGGCTGAGGGGCTGATTCTCGAGGCGAACGGCCTTCTCGAGTCCGGCGAGGCTCGGTTTCGCTCGGTGCTCGCCGAGTGGTTCGCTGTCCTCGAGGCCAGGAACGAGCCCCGCGATCGCTACCTGATCGTGACGCGGCGAGCGGCTCTGGCCCTGCTCGACGGCGACCTCGATCGCGCTGAGGCGCTCCTGAACGATGCCGGGCAGATCGGCAAGCAGATCCACGAACCGGACACCGGCAACGTGCTCATGTCGCAGCGCGTCGCGCTCGCGTCAGCCCGCAGAGACCCAGAAGAACTCAAAACGCTCGCAGCGGATGCTGTCGACTGGTGGACCGGCGCACCGGTCCTGGCGCACGCTGTCGCGGCCGGCGCGTTCGCCACGGCCGGCGACCTCGAGTCCGCCGTGGACGAGGTGAGGATGGTGGCTGCGTCCGGTGGTTGGCAGAGCGAGGGCTCCTACCTCAGGTCGGTCCTGGTGGGCCATCTCGCCGACGCGAGCATCGCGCTCGGCGACGATGAGTTGTGTGCCCATCTCCTCGCCGCCGTCGCGGACATCACCGATTCCTGTGGCGTGAACGGAGCGGTCGTAGCCTTCGCGGGACCATTCGCTCACACTGCTGGCATCCTCGCATCCGCGCTCGGCGACCAGGAGACGGCGAGGTCGATGCTGCGCCAATCCATCGAAACATCGCGCCGCCTCGGCGCCAACGTGTGGCTGCGCCACGGGCAAGCTGCGCTGCAGGCCATTGACGGGCGCTCGGCCACGGCGACGTCGGCCGACGCCGACCGCGAGCCCGAGAGGGCATCGCTGGTTCGCCACGGGGGAGCCTGGACGATCTCGTGGCGGCACGAGTCGGGAACACTCCCGCATCTGAAAGGTCTGGCCGACATCGCGACACTGGTGGGCCGTCGCGACAAGGAGGTGTCCGCGCTGGAACTCGCCGGTGGCCCTGCCGTTTCTGGTGTTGGGACCGACGCGATGACTGATCTGCAGTCACTCGATGCCTACCGGCGCCGGCTCGCCGATCTGGACGCGGACATCGATGACGCCAACCGCGATGCAGACATCGGCAGGAGCGAGCATCTCGACATGGAACGCCAGCAACTGCTCGCCGAGCTACGACGCGTCACCGGTCTTGGCGGACGGATTCGATCGAACTCCAACGATCCAGCAGAACGAGCGCGCAAGGCTGTCAGCGGACGCATACGCGACGCAATCGGCCGACTCGCAGACCTCACGCCAGACCTTGCGGCGCACCTGGATCGCTCCATCAAGACCGGGCTGCGATGCTCTTACGCGCCTTCGAGCGAGGATACGCGGATCGACTGGGATGTCGAGTCGTGAGAACGGAGTCGAGTCGACTCGGACGGGCCCCGACGTCGGCATCGATCTACCCGCCGGGGACTACACCACGGTGGTCGGTCTCGTGCTCGAACGACTCGGCCACATCCCGACTATCGACGACAGCCTCGACATCGGCCAATGGCACATCGAGATCCGCGCCGTCAGCCACCGCACCATCACACAGGTCGCCATCAGAACCCTGTCAGTAGACGGCGCCGTCGACGGCGGTTGGACCCGTTGCCGATCGAACTCGACCGCTGCTGAGGTATGGCGTATCGGATCAGCGCTCGTGGAGCTTGGAGCGCAGTACGGGATCGCGCTCAGCTTGCGCTTCGAGGTCGTCGACGATCTCTTCGAGGGTCTCGTGGGCGAGCCCGGGGTGCGCGAACTCCTCTGCGGCACGTTCCCGTTTGGCGGTGAGTACGTTGCGGATGACGAGCGCCACGACCAGTACGCAGATGAAGACCACGACGACGGTCTGGAATGGTTCGGTGTAATCGAGGATGCGTTCCCACTGATCTGCGAGTGCGTAGCCCGCTGTGATGAGGAGCGTGTTCCAGACGAGGCTGCCGATGAGGGTGAAGAGCGTGAACGCGCCGAGCGGCATGCGACGGAAGCCTGCCGGGATCGAGATCAGCGAACGGAGCAGTGGCACGCATCGGCACAGCAGTACAGCCGAGCGTGATCTCCGGTCGAACCAGGCTTCGGCCCGATCGAGGTCGTTCTCGCCGAAGCCGATCCACGTGCCGTACCGAATCGTGATTGCCCGGACTCGAACGGGGCCGATCGCAGCCGAGAGCCCATACAGGATCAGCGCGCCGACGACGGATCCGACGGTGGCGGCGATGATCATGCCGACGATCCATGCGTCACCCTTCGACGCGGTGTAGCCGGCGAGACCGAGCACGACTTCTGACGGGATCGGCGGGAAGACGTTCTCGATGGCGACGAGCATTGCGACGCCCAGGTAGCCGAGTCGCTCCACGATGTCCGTGGCCCAGTCTGTCAGCGTGTCCAGCATCGACGATCGCTCCTCCCTGTCTGCGTACTCGAGTCATCGCTAGATTTCGACATGGGTGCCAACTTCGAAGACCTGTTCGGGAGGAAGTTTGAAGAAGCGGCTGGCATTGGCAGCTCCGCGGTTGAGCAGGACGAAGAGTTCCTCTCGCCAGGGGTGCATCCCCGGGACTTTGCCTGCGGCGACCGATTCGCGGCCGAGGAAGTAGGTCGGCGCGTCGCCGTCAGCGGCGATCAACCCGATGGCGGAGAGTGCACCGGGTATGTCGGGGTCCTCGGTGAACCCATAGTCGATCCGAACTTGGGTGATGCCGTGACCCAGTCCCGTCAGGGTGGTGCGGAGGTCGTCGTCGAGGCGCGGAACGTCGGTGGTGTGGACCGACACGAGCAAGACGGTGTCGTGGAGCACGCGGTTGTGGTGCAGGTTCGACGTCAGCGCCGGTGGCGCTGCGCCTTCGTCTTTGAAGAGATACACGGCGATGCCGGGGACCCGTGCGACGTGTGCGGCGAGAGCTTCGTCGACGACGTCGCGCATCGGTCGTTCTCCGCGACGGATCCGGGCTGCGACGAGTTGGCGTCCCTTGCGCCACGTCGTCATCTGGATCACGAGCCCGAACCCGACGAGGAGTGGGAACCATCCGCCTGTGGGAATCTTCGGGAGGTTCGCAGCCAGGAAGGCAACGTCGACGACCAGGAACGGAACGAGTACGACGAGTGCTTTGGCGAGCGACCAGCGCCATTTGTCGCGCACGAATCGGTAGAAGATGAGCGTCGTGATCAGCATGGTCGTCGTGACGGCGATGCCGTACGCCGATGCCAACGCCGTCGAGCTGCGAAACGTCACGACGAGGCCGATGCATCCGAGCATCAACATCCAATTCACCAGGGGTACGTAGACCTGCCCGATGTGTTTGTCGGAGGTGTGCGTGATCGCCAGACGAGGGAAGTAGTCGAGCTGAACGGCTTGCACCGTCAGCGAGAACGCTCCGGAGATCAGGGCTTGGGAGGCTATGACGGTCGCCATCGTCGCCAGAATCGCAAGTGGGACGATGCCCCAATCAGGCGCCATCGCGTAGAACGGCTTCAGGTCACCGATCTCGGCGGCAGGATGCGCCGACAGCAGGGCTGCCTGGCCGAAATAGTTGAGCAGCAGACCCGGCAGCACCAACCCGTACCACGCCCACTGGATCGGGATCCGTCCGAAGTGGCCCATGTCGGCGTAGAGCGCCTCGCCGCCGGTGACGACCAAGAAGATCGACCCCAACGCGATGAAGGCCTTCCACGGGTGCTCGACGAACAAGTCAATCGCATACGTCGGTGAAATGGCGTGCAGGACGCTCGGGTGCTGCCGAATCTGGTTGGCGCCCATGACACCCAGCACGGTGAACCAGATCATCATCACGGGACTGAACACCTTCGCGATCCCCGCCGTGCCGCGGCGTTGCATTGCGAACAGCGCAACCAGGATCACAATCGAGATCGGGATGACCCAGTCAGCGACCGCAGGCGTGGCGACCTCGAAACCTTCCACCGCTGCGAGCACCGAAATCGCCGGCGTGATCAGCCCATCGCCGTACAACAGCGCAGTCCCGAAGACACCCAAGGTCACCACGCCAGCGGCGACCCTGGACACCGACTGGCCCTCGGGCGGCAAGACCAGCGAGGTCAGCGCCAGGATGCCGCCCTCGCCGTGGTTGTCTGCCCGCATCACCGTGAACAGGTACTTCACCGAGATGACGATCGTCAGCGCCCAGAACGCCACCGACGCCGCACCGAACGCAGTCGTCGTCGACACCTCGAGTTCAGCGTGATGGAACGTCTCGCGGAACGCGTAGATCGGACTGGTCCCGATGTCGCCGAACACGATCCCCAACGTCCCGAAGGCGAGCAGCCCGGGACCGACACGATGCGACGTGCTATTGCTCACGGGTCTCGCGTCGGTGTCGTGCTCGGGCGGATGTGCGCCCGCGTATACCGCCGTCGGCGACGAACCGCGACATGGTCATGAATGTCACACGTGAACCCTTCTGCTTCGGGCCGGGGCGACTGTCGCCGCTCCGGATCACCACACGGACCTCGACCCGTGCCTCACGCGGTTCCAGCCCCGCTTCGTGAGAACGCCACCCTACCCATACGCATCGGTTGTCCGGTGGGGACCGATCGCGTTGCCTCGTGCCTGGTGTACGGCTTCTTCGCCTATTGGAAGTACCGGGCGTATCACTCGATCGACTGCTGTGGTGGCTCCATGCCGTGCATCGCGACGTCGACGCGATGCACGTCATCGAAGGCGCCCGCCTGCATCCGCTCGAAGCCACCGTCCGGGTGGGACTGGTCGCGGTCCCGTTCCTCGTCGTCGGCAAGTGGCCCCGCACATGGCTCAAGCTCACCCCGAAGGCCGCACCGCGTTCAACGACCACCTCAACACGCTGCGGGAGATCGTCGAAGCGCCAACCGACACCACATGATCAGCGGGAGCGACCCCTCGCACTCTCGGAGGAGGTCACCGGTCCGTTCGGTGGGCCGCTCCGACGGTGCGGCGTAGGCCCGGAGAAGTGACCCGTCGATGTCTCCCACGAGCGGCGAGCGGACTCGCGTTCCGCCACGACTGCCACTGTCATAGGGCTTTCGTACGATTCGTTGGCCATGAGCGAAGGCGTCGACTCAGAAGGGCCGATGAAGGAGTGCTGGGAGTGCAACCGCCGGTTCAAGCCGTCGAGTCGACACTTGCTCTGCCCTGCGTGTCGGCGAAGGGCATCACGCGACCGGTGAGCATGTGGTCGTTCGAAGCAGCCGACCTCGGAGACCTGCCGCCGCGTGCCAGCCGACGGCGGGTGCAGACAACGGGAACTGGAGGGCGGGACGACCTACCACAAGGCCGGGTACGTGATGGGACGGGTGCCTGACCATCCACGGGCTCGGCCGAAGAGTCCGTACGTGTTCGAGCACGTGCTCGTGATGCAGTCCGAGCTTGGTCGGTTCCTCCTGCCGGATGAGTCCGTCCATCACCTCAACGGCGTGAAGGATGGCAATCGAATCGAGAATCTCGAACTCTGGGTGCGTCCGCAACCAAGCGGCATTCGTGCATCAGACGCGGTTGCTTGGGCGAAGGAGATCCTCGCTCGCTACGAAGGGGCATCGGGCAGCTCCAACAATGCTCGAAACTGAGCTCGAGCACTCTTGGAGCTGGGGGGAATCGAACCCGGGCGATGGTGGCGTAGCGAAAGGCCTGGTCACAGCGCTTTCGCAGCTCCAGATTGGGCTGGTGGGAGTTACCGCGGGAGTTACCGCACTCGACGTGTACCGAAGCTCTCTCGCGATGCAGGCCACAGACGTCCGATTCGCATGAAGAAGCCCGCGGGGTGGGTGGCCCGGAGAGGGCGTCCGTGTGTGGTTGGCCTCTGCTACCTGAACGGGAGGTCAAAAGGCCGCATCCGGCTTGCGAGGCTCAACCAATCCGGATGGTCGACGTGACCAGGATCGTGTCAGCGCGCGGGGATGGTGATGATGAAGCGCGCGCCGGTGGTGTAGGCGGGGTCGAGTTCGATGGTGCCGTGGTGGCGTTCGATGATGGCTTTGGTGATGGCAAGTCCGAGGCCGGTGCTGGCACCGCTACCAGCGGTGGTTCGGGATTGGTCGGCTCGG
>JBBSLH010000059.1:0-14821 GCA_038255425.1 Acidimicrobiales bacterium | reverse complement strand
GAGATCTCTGACGGGACGCTGTTCGTTCGACAGCCAACCGGCGATGCCAGCGGCAGGCACTTCGAGAGCGAACCCGTCAGAGACCTCGAGACGCTACGAACAAGCCGTCGCGCCCACCCGAAGTCTCAAGCAGGCACTTCTTTGCGCCGCTACGCCGGTGTCTGGGGGCTACCTGCGCCGGCTTCGCGATACGACTACTACTGACGACGCCCCGCGGTTCGGAGTCAGATCTCGCAGACCGCTATGGCCGGCGCGTCTCTTCGTGCCTTCTCGGTGGCGGTGGGCAGCTCTCCGAGTGCCGCGTAGACGAGGGCGGCGACGTTGATACCGAGCGCTTCGGAGTCGTGTGGGTCGAGCCGCTCGATGAGATCCTTCGAGGCCAAGGCGAGACCGCCGGTGGCGCATGCCTCGATTCGTGCGGCTTCGTTCACCTCGTCACCGAGCGCGGTCACTTCGGAGCGGCCAATCGACGTGATGTTGCCTACGTAGAGGGTGGTGCCCCAGTGCAGACCCATGCGCACCACGACGTCGTCCGGCTCCAAGCCACTGCGCCGAGCGACATCTGGAACAGCGTCTCGGAATCCGCGGGCGGCTGCGATGCAGGCCTTCGCCGCGGCGGCCTCCGATCCGGCCGTCTCCGCCAGGAAGAATGCTGCGACCCCATCGCCCACATGACGACCAACCAGTCCACCGGCAGCGACCACGTGGCGGTCAGCCTCCCGGACCAGGCGCCGACTCAAACCGAAGTAGGCCGCCGTCGGCAGCCGCCTCGCAGTGGCGACGACGCCTCGAGATCCGCGAACAGGATCGCCGCAGGTCGGCGGGCAGCCTTGGCAACGCGTTGCATCCGGTCCAGATGATCAGGATCGCTGGCCATCGCCAGCGCTGCCACCGTCCCCGTGCCGATCGCCGGCCCCATGACGATGGCGGTACCGGCGAGTCGACCCGACTCGTCTCTGATGCGAAACGCCAGCATCGACGCGTTTGTTCGCTGCCCCCCCACCCCGATCGCTGGGAAACGGCACGAGAGGACCGCCTTGTCGACTGGAAGGACCCGGTCGAGCACGCCACGAAGTCTCGGATCGACCTGTTTCTCGGCCGCCGTTCGGCCGATGTCGTTGAGGATCAGACCTGCCAGCGGCTCCGTGTAGGCCGCGACCAACTCCGGGGTGGTGGCACCAAAGGGACGCGTCAACTGCTGCTCCGTCCACGCGGTCCCCAGGAACGGCGTGGGTACCCGTAGATCGAAGCCGAAGGTTCGTCGGAACTCGTCGCTCAAAAAGACGATCTGCCACCGATCGTCGACGATGATGGCCCACTGCTGGGTCTCTTGGAATGCTTGCGCGGCCTCTGCAAACAGCCGGTCCCGCGGCAGCGCCGACGGCTGCCACCCGACTTCGTCTCCCACGGACGACGACCGTAGCCGCGCCGGCGCGACGCAGGGAGCTGCCAAGTAGCCCTCGACCGCCTTGACATGGCATGACAACCCGACGGCGGCGCAGATGCCATCGCTCGGATGGAGGTGTTCCGTTTGCCGGGTACTCGTGTGGAGGTCAACGACGAATAGATCTTCGGTGCGGTCAGCCTTCCCGGCGGAGGTCAGTGCGACGGCGCCGAGTAGCGGCACGTATCCGGTGCCCCGACACCGGCGCTGGGTTCCAGGTTTGACGTCGGGCCGCACCGCATGTTTGGGGACGTCGCCGCCGGTAGGAAGCCGCCGGTTGGCTGTCGATGGAAGTTGTCTGTGGAGAACTTGACCGTTCGACAATTTCACCCCGTCTCAGCGACGTGATGTGGGAGACGGGCCGGTCCGGTCGAGCATGGGTGACGTTGGGGCCCTGTCCCCGACTCGGACGGATGACTCGGACGAGACCAGAGGTGCAGATCTACGACTTTCGGTTGACGTTCTCAGCCCAGCGGTGTCGGACAATCGCAGGGTGGCGATGACACCAACCCGGAGCGACGAGGGTTTCCTCGAGTTCGGCGATCGACGAACCTGGTACCGCTCGACCGGCGACCCATCGGATCGGCCGGCCCTGCTGGTGCTGCACGGCGGGCCTGGCGCCGCGACCGGCAACAGCCTCGACTTCGTCGCCGCGGTCGCGGCCGATCGCCAGGTGATCGAATACGACCAGCTCGACACCGGACGCTCGAGCCGCGTCGGTGACGTGTCGCAGTACACCGTCGACGCCCACGTCGCCGAGCTCGCCGCGGTGCGCGAGGTGCTCGGCCTGAGCCAGGTGCACCTGTTGGGGGCTTCGTGGGGCGGCATGCTCGCGATGTCGTACGCGCTGACCCGGCCAGAGGGCATCAGGTCGATCACGCTCGCGAGCGCGCCGTACTCGTCCCGTCAGTGGGTCGAAGCCGCCCGTGGCTACCGTGCCGGACTCGACCGCGGCACCCTGCGAGCCCTCGAGCGATGTGAGCGGACGATCGAGCGGCAGGGCCCACCCCGGGCCAAGGCGGGTCCGGGCCCGACGTCCGCTGCGCTCGTCAGACAGGGGGCCATGTTCGCCCGGGCGCTCGGTCCGGCGTCGTCGGCACCGGTCCAGGCGATGGCTCGGGCGCTGACCGTGTTGCCGCCGCTGCGCCGTCCGCTGTACAGCATCGTGAGCTTGCCCTTCATCCGACGGCACGTGTTCCGAAGGGGCTCGCTGCCAGCGGGAGCCGCTGCCGGCTTCGCCGGCATGAACGTCAGCGTCTACGAGCGAATGTGGGGACCGAGCGAACACCACTGCACCGGAGCGCTCCGAGACTTCGATCTGACGGACCGCTTGCACGAGATCGATGTACCGGTGCTGGTCACCTCGGGCGGCCACGAATGCGTCCTGCCCGAACACGTGAAGCAGCTCATCGACCGGGTACGTGACGTCGAGTGGGAACTGTTCGAGGACTGCGCACACGTCGCCCCCTACGAGGAACCGGCGCGCTACACGGCTGTGCTGAACGCCTTCCTCGGGCGGGTCGACGCCCAGTGCTGAGCGGACGACGTCCCGACGCATCGTCGAGAGGTGACCGGGGTGTGGTCACGCTTCGCGTGCCGCAGCGGCCAGCTGGGTGCGGGTCTGACCGGGGCCTTGCGTCGGATGCAGGCTTGCCGGTGTCGCCCGTCGAGCGTTGTACGTCTTTTGGACGATGTTCGGTAGCCAGATCCGACCGACACTCATCACATGGGTGAGGACTTCCTGGACCGCGGCCGAATCCGGAGTGGCAGGCTCGTGCCGTGACAGGGCAGCTGCCGTCGGGGACGGTCACACTGGTGCTGGGAGACGTCGAGAGCTCGACGGAGCGCTGGGAGGCATCGAGCGACACCATGGCCGCGGCCATGCATGTGCTCAACACGACGATCGACGAGCTCGTTCTCGCGCACACAGGCGTCCGACCGGTCGAGCAAGGCGAGGGCGACAGCTTCGTCGCAGCGTTCGCACGTGCTGCCGATGCGCTCTCGTTCGCGATCGCCGTGCAGGACCAGGGCGGACTACCGGTGCGCATCGGAGTCCACACCGGAGACATCGACGTCGTTGACGGCGGCTACGCGGGCGCAGCGATCATCCGCGCGGCGCGCATCCGCGACGCTGGCCACGGCGGTCAGGTTCTGCTCTCGCAGGCCACGGCCGCGCTCCTCGCCGACGATGTCGCGCTCGAGGACCTCGGCGAGCACGGCCTCAAGGGGCTGAGTCGGCCCGAGCGCATCTGGCAGTTGCCTGGCGACTTCCCACCGTTGCGCCTCACCGACACGGGCTCAGCAGTCGTTCCGGGGCGCTTCACGAGGTTCATCGGACGCGACGTCGAGATCGATCAGGTGCGTGATCTCACGAAGGACCGCGGCTGCGTCACGCTCACGGGCGCAGGCGGAGTCGGGAAGACCCGGCTGGCATTGGAACTGGTCGCCGAGCGCGCCAAGACACCTGCAACGCCGAGCTGGTTCGTGGACCTCGCGGCCGTTGACGACGAAGGTGGAGTTGCACTCGCCGTCGCCGACGCGGTCCGCGCACAGTCGTCACCTGGACGGCCCCCTGTCGACAACATCGTGGCGATCGTGCGCGATCGCGATGCGCTGATCGTGTTCGACAACTGCGAACACCTACTCGGAGCAGCCAGCTCGCTGGCGACCGACCTCCTCGGCCGCTGCGCCAATCTCACGGTCCTCGCCACGAGCCGAGAACCGCTCGGCTTGACCGGCGAGGTCACCTATCGCCTGCCGTCGATGACCGACGGTGAGGCTGCCGCACTGTTCGTCGAGTGCGCCCAGCGAGCCGATCCTCGCTTCACGGTCGACGACGTCAATGCTCCGGTCATCGCCGAGATCTGCGGACGCCTCGACGGCATGCCGCTGGCCATCGAGCTAGCGGCGGCTCGCATTCGTGTGTTCTCCACCCAGCAATTGCTCGACGCCCTTCACGACCGTTTTCGGCTTCTCACAGGTGGCGCACGCACCGCCCTGCCTCGCCAGCGCACGCTCGAGGCGTCTGTCGAATGGAGCCACGCCCTGCTGCTCGACGCCGAACGCACGCTGCTGCGTCGCCTCAGCGTGTTCGCGGGCGGTTTCAGCCTCGATGGTGCTGCGGCAGTCGCCGCGGACGGCGACCTCGAGCCGCACCACGTCTTCGATCTGCTGGTTCAGCTGGTCGAGAAGTCGCTCGTCATCAGTGACGTCGAGCCGGGTCGCTTCCGCATGCTCGAAACCATTCGGCACTACGCCGCGGCGCGGCTTGTCGACGCCGGCGAGACGGACGGGTGCCGACGCCGCCACTACGAGTTCATTCTCCGTGTGGTCGGCGAGCGTGACATCGGTTCGGTGCACGAACTGGCGCATCTGCAGGCCATCCGGGTCGAGGAATCCAACCTCCGTCGCGCCGTGCAGTGGGCGGAAGACCAACCCGACGACGAGCTGCTCCTCGCCATCGCGTTGCCGGCATCGAAGTTCTGGCGCTACGCACGTCGCGCGAAAGAGGCCGCCGCCACGATGCACGTGGTCGAGCACCGCACGCGCGACGCCCCGCCAGCGGTCCGCGCACGCGTCCTGACAGAACTCGCAGCCGCCATCCGGGCTACAGGCAACTACGCCGAGGCCGCGCCATTTGCACACGAGGCGCTTAGCCTCTCTGAGGAGGCGGGCGACGACGTCGTACGTATGTCAACGCTTCTCGATGTCCACGTGGTGCTGGCAAATGACGAGATCCACGACCCGTCACTCCTCGACGAGGCGGTCGAGATCGCCCGTCGCATCGGCGACGAGAAGTCGCTCGCTCTCGGCACCGCGCTTCGTGGGTTCTTCGCCATGCGGGAAGAAGGAAGCCGTGAAGCAGCAGCTCCCTTGTTGCGAGACGGCATCGCGCTCGCACGAAAACACGGTATGCATCGTCTCGAAGGTGCGGCCCTTGCCTGGCTGTGTATGGGTGAGTTCGTGACGGGCACAGTCCAGCTCGAGGAATGGGACCGTGCCACGGCACTGCTCGAAGCGACGAACCAAGGGATGGTCCTCGCCAACATCTATGCAATCCGAGCCCTGGCGCGCCTCGTGGTGGGCGACGAAGCGGGCTGCGAACGAGACCTCGCCGCACTCGACGAACTGGCGCTCGAGTTGGACGACCTTTCCGGGCAGCTCTGTGAGATGCTCGGTCATGGCTTGGTCTCCCTCGTCAGCGGCAACATCGCCGATGCAATCCGGTACCTGAAACCGCTTGGTTCATCGCCGGCGGCCGAAGGGGCGGGGAAGGCGTTCCTGGCTCTGCTGGCCATCGCGGAAGCCCTCAACGGCGAGCTCGACGACGCCGAGGCTCACGCAGTGACCGCGTCGGACTACCCGTTCGACGCGATGGGTCTTCTTCGCGCGTCGGTTGCCGTCGCCCGCGCAGAGGTCGCGTATCGGCACGGCGATCGCGCTGCGGCGTGGGAGATTTCCGTCAAGGCCGCCACGGCGAGCGACGTCGCTCGCTCGTTCATCACACCGCTGCTCGTCGGCGTGGTCGGCCGCAGCGCGTTTCATCTGGGTCGGGCGGAGGAGGCAGTGCGCGTTCTGAGCGCGTCGACCGAAGGGAACGACACGGCCGCGCCCAGCGCTGGCGTGTGGCGGGCGTCGTTCGAGGAATCCCTCGCCCAGTGCCGTGCGCAGCTCGGCGACGAAGCATTCGAGGCACTCTGGACGGAGGGAGCGTCGCTGTCACTCGACGACGCACTCGCGCTCGTGCAACGCGGTCGCGGTCCGCGGCAGCGACCAATGCTCGGCTGGGGCTCGCTCACGCCGACCGAGCGCGATGTTGCGGGCCTCGTCGCACAAGGCATGCCCAATAGGGACGTTGCGGAGCGACTGTTCATCTCCGAGTCGACGGTCAAGACGCATCTCACGCGCATCTACAGCAAGGTCGGCGTCAGCAACCGGGCGCAACTCGCAGCGTCGGCGCGGACGGACCCGTAAAGGCAGCCTTCGCCTGACCTGCTCATTCAGTGGCACGACTCGTTCCACCCGGGCGTCAAGCGAGTCGCACATGTACGACCTTCAGACGATGTTCTCGGCGCAGGTCGGTGAGAACGTGCGATCCATGATGAGCACGATCGCCGTACGGCCGGTACGGCCTGATGAAATGCGTTCGTTGATGAGCCTGACGGCCCGCGCCTACAAAGGCGACGCCTGGATCGAGCGCCTGTTCGGCGACGCGGCTCGCGACGACACCAGACGTGATGCCATCTATCAGGCGACCGGCAAGCTGTGGCGCGCGGCCGATCCGAACGAGGTGAAGCTGACGACCGAGGGTCTCGAAGGCATTGCCGTCTGGCATGCCCCGAACCACTGGAAGACGCCGGCTCGACGGCTCGTCGGACTCGTGCCCGCGCTTCTCCGCGCCGCAGGGGTCGGCGGATTTACACGTGCGGTCCGGGTGCTGTCCGAGATCGAGAAGCGGCACCCGGAGGAGCCGCACTGGTATCTGGACTCCCTGGCGACCGATCCCCCGGCGCAACGGCGCGGCATCGGGGCGGCCCTGATGGCACCCATCCTCGAGATGTGCGACACGGATCGCCTGCCGGCGTACCTGGAAACCCAGAAGCTCGAGAACGTGGCGTACTACCGCCATCACGGCTTCGAGGTGCGCGAGGAAGTCCCGATGTCGAAGGGGGCCCTCCGCGTCTGGACGATGTGGCGTGAGCCTCGGTAGCGACTCGCGCCGCACGATCGTCGACGAACGCGGTGCCGAGACGCAGGACTCGACCGGACGGACATCCGATTGCAGCACCTGCGTTCGCAGCGCCTTCATCTCGGTCAGGTTCATCCTGCTATCCAGGCTCGTGGGCCTGGATAGCCGACGCGCGCGCGGTGCTCTTCTCCTCGTCGCCATCTGGGCAGAGAACGGCCCATCCGTGCGCAGCTGGCAGCAGCTCCGTCAAGCGTCCGGACGCACCGGACACCGCCGAGCATCAGAGACGTCGACCGCGGAAGCTGGCGGGCCTGCGGCATCCCAATGACGCGGCCGCGGACGAAACGGGATGAGCGACCGATGTGTCGGTTGGGGGCACGGGTAAATGCCGGATCTGAGCGCGTCGTGCACGCCACCTATCGCTCCGACGTTCACCGACCGGCTCCGGCTGTCCCCAAAGCTCCTGAGCGGACGTCCCAAGACGTGATCCGCCGCACGCGATCAGCTCGTCTCCTGTGGGCGCTCGAAGAGACCGTTCCACGCCTCCACCGCATGCGGCAACGCGGGCCGGACTGAGTGGCGGTAGCCCTCGGTCGTCCTTGTGTCGACGTGGCCCGCGAGGTCGGCGACCTTCACCAGATCGTCGAGTTGGTCGGATACGAGCGAGACGACCGAGTGGCGTAGCTCGTAGGTGGTCCAGTCGTCCCCGAGGCCGGTGTTCTTGCACAACGTCTTGAAGGCCCGGCGCAGGTTGGACATCGTCATCGGCGTCCCGTTCCTTGTCGGAAACACGAAGCCATCGTCGTCGTAGAGGTCGAGGATCTTCTGGTCCTCCCGGTGCCGGATCAGCGCAGCGACGAGCAACGGGTGGAGCGCCATGCGTCGTTTGCCTCGCTCGGTCTTCGGTGAGGTCTGGCCGACGTACTTGTCCTCGACTTCGAGGGCGCGCTCGGCGATGGTCAGGTTCGGTTCGTCGGAGTCGATGTCGACGAAGGGCCACCGCAGCCCGGAGAGCTCGCCGGGGCGAAGCCCACACATCAGACCAGTGAGCCACATCGCCGGCCGGGGATCGTCGGGGATCCCCTTGGTGATGAGCTTCTCGGCCTGCTCGATCGTGAGGCTCTTGCGCGGCTTCGACGGACGGCGCGCCGGGAGCAAGACATCGGCGGCCGGGTTGGTCTTGATCCGCCGGGCGCGCTGTGCGTGCTGACACGCTTGGTTGAGGTAGTTCCAGGTCCGGTCGACCGTGCTCGTCGCGTACTTCCGTTCGGCCATGTCCTGGAACAGTTCCTCCAACCGCTCGGTCGTTGTGCGGTCAACCCACTGGTGACCGATCACCGGTCGCACGCTCGTCCCGAGGAGCTGACGGGCGTTGGCGATCGTGTTCGGCGGCTTCGTCCGAGCGTGGCGCGAGTTCTTCGTCGGCGCCACGTTGGGGCAGCCGGCCTCGAACCAGTCGTCGAGGACCTGGTTGAACGTGAGCTGCTTCGTGCGCCGCGGCTCGGGCGACTGCTCCTGGGCTCGCAGCGCCATCAGCTCGTCGAGGTCGGATTGCGCGTCGACCTTCTCGACCCGCTCGATCTTGCGACGAGTGCCGTCCGGGAACCGGACCCAGGCCATCCAGCGCTGCTTCGATTCGTTCCAACGGACGCTCGGCTTCTTCGCCATCGCCACTCCCCGACGTAGCCAACCTGCCAAAAGGCTACGTCCAGGGTGGCTACGTCGGCAAGGCCCTTGTTGGTCGGACGAACATTTATGGCCTCTGACCTGGGCTTTCTTGGTGGAGACGATGGGAATCGAACCCACGACCCCCTGCTTGCAAAGCAGGTGCTCTAGCCAACTGAGCTACGTCCCCGTGGACCTGGGCGAGAATCCGGTCGAGAAGTCGGCTCGAACGATCACCCAACGGGAGATCGAAGTGTAGACGCGCCTGATCCAACCGAACGGAGTCGAGACGCCGGGTTCCGTCGCCCTCGCGAACGTCACGATCGGCCATACTGCTCCGTTGTTGAGCGCAGCGCCTGGCCATGCACCCGGGCCCGGATCGGGGCAGCGAGAACGGAAGATCCCGACTCGTGCGTCCGAGTTCGGACGATGGCGGTCCGCGTCGAACGTGCGCACGACCACGAGGACTACCGCGTTCGCCGCCATCGCGGTCTCCTGTCTCGCGGCCATCACCGCCTGCTCTGCCTCTGACGCAGCCGCCGAGTGCGATGCCACCGCCGCCCTCCGATGTCACGGTACGCCGGAAAGGAGCCCTGAAACGTCGTCGGAGACGGTGCCAGAGTCCTCCACGGTTCCGATGGCGAGGACGACCGAGCGCATCCCGCTCCCGCCCGCTCCGGACCCGAGTCGTCCAGCGGTGATCCTCGATGTCTCGATGCCATCGCCGAGTGTCCCGAACGCGTTCGTCCTCCCGCACGGCGGCCGCTATCTCCTCTTCGCAACCGAGACGCGCGACGTCACGGGCAAGAAGCTGAACATGCCCGTGTCCGAATCGACCGACCTGGCGACGTGGACGTTCGTCGGGGACGCGCTCCCGAACGTCGGACGCTGGGCGACGACCGACGCCACATGGGCACCAGACGTCGCGCAGATCGGCGATCGGTGGGTCCTCTACTACACCGCTCGGGTCGCTCGGCTGGCCCCGGACACCCAGTGCATCGGCGCGGCGGTCGCCGACGAGCCCACCGGACCGTTCGAACCCCTCGACGAACCGCTGGTGTGTCAGCTCGACCGTCGCGGGAGCATCGACCCACGTCACTTCCTCGACGTCGACGGGACTCGGTGGCTCCATTGGAAGTCCGATGACAACGCTGACGTCGAGGGCACCTCGACCGCCTCCATCTATGCAGCACGACTCGATCACTCGGGGATCGGCCTGGCAACAGAGCCGGTCCCGATCCTCGAGGTCACCGAGCCGTGGGAGGGTCGGATCGTCGAGGCACCGCAGATGACCGTCGACCACGACGGGAACCGCTGGCTCTTCTACTCGGGGAACTGGTTCAACCAGGCCGCGTACGCGCTCGGTGTCGCTCGCTGCGACAGCCCGATCGGCCCCTGCACGAAGCCGTTCGACGGGCCGTGGCTGGCGTCGAACGCGCAGGGCGAAGGGCCCGGCGAAGCGTCGCTCTTCGAAGGCCACGACGGGAAAGTGCGGATCGTCTACTCACCTGCTGCCCAGGACTACGACGACCTCACGTCCGTCCGACCGGTCGCGCTCGGCGTCGTCGACTACGACCGAGCCGGGCCCTACCTCGCCGACCCGGCCGCCGCGTTCGACCGACCCTGAGTAGCCCCGACGACGCTGCCCGACATCGGACAAAGCGGAGGTAATCGGACGCACCGGGCGCCGGGCCGGGGTACTTTTCGCGGTGACGGTCCCGCCGTCCGCGGGCCCATGAGCCTCCCAGGAGGAGACATGCGATCAGGTTCAAGCCGATTCGGTGTCGTACTCGTGACCTTGTTGGTCATGATCGCCGGCATCAGCGCGTGCGGCGACGACGACACCGACAGCGGTGACGGCGGGCCATCGGACACGTCGACCGACGGCGACAACGTTTCCATCCCCATCGTCACGGTCACGGCAACCCAGACCGAGAACGACGACGGTTCCACGGCGTACGCCTTCGAGATCGAAGACGAGATCCCCGCCGGACCGACGCAGTTCAACCTCCGCAACGACGGCGACCAGCCGCACCACCTGCAGATCTATCGCCTGAACGACGACACCACGATGGACGACTTCGGGGAGACCCTGGCCGGCGGCGACGTCGGTGCACTGCTCGCCATCGGCGCGTTCGTGGGCGGCACCGGCACCGCAGATCCCGGGTCCGAGTCCGCCGCCGACGCGCTGATCGACCTCGGCGAGGGCAACTACGTGTTGCTCTGTTTCGTCGAGGATGCCGATGGCGTCCCGCATCTTGCCCTCGGCATGGTGCAGCCCTTCACCGCAGTCCCCGCGACCGGCGAAGTCGCTTCGATGCCCGACGCCGACGTGACCGTGAACATGGTCGACTTCGGTTACGGCGACGACCCAGCCGACCTCCCGTCGAGCGGTGTCGTCGAGGTCGTCAACGACAGCGAGTCGCAGCTCCACGAGATGAACCTGCTGCAACTGGCCGACGGCGCGGCGGTCTCCGACGCGGCAGCCTTCTTCGGTGGTGAGCCGACCGGACCGCCGCCGTTCTCCAGCGTCGGGGGCATGCAGGCACTGATGCCCACGGGCTCGTCGTTCCTCGTGCTCGAGGATCTGGCACCCGGTGACTACGCGTTCATCTGCCTGATCCCTGATCCGGCCGACGGCGTACCGCACATCGCGAAGGGGATGGCAGCTCCGGCAGCCGTCAGCTGACCGGCGGTCGCGCCACCTCGACCGGGGCCATGGCTGCGGTCGAGGTGGCGGCGACGCGCGGCGTATGTGACACTCCGCCGCCATGGGCGATCCCACTGCACCCGGCTACCTCCTCGACGTCGAACGAGGTGAGCCGACCTGGACGCTCGAGGTGTCCAAGGCGATGACGAATCCGGTCGGGTCCCTCTACGGCGGGGCGCCGGTCGCCGTCTCGATCGAGATGGCCGAGCACGTCGTCGGGGCGCCCTGCCGGTGGTCGACGACACGGTTCCTGAGCCCGTCGAACATCGGCGACCGGATCGACGTCGAGTGTCGGGTGGACGTGGCCGGCAAGCGAACGAGCCAGGTCACGGTCACGGGCACCCGTGGGGGCAACGTCATCTTCGAGACGATGTTGGGTGTCGGCGCCGGCAAGTCCGATGGTCTGTCCGGTCGCTGGGTCTCGATGCCCGACGCCCCGGGCCCCGAGAGCCTGCCCCGGCCAGACCCTGCCGATCGACCGATGATGGTCGTCGACACCGCAGTGGAGCGGGCAGACCGTCGCCTGGCCTACGGCAGCTTCCCTGGCTTCGGTGCTGCGCAGGAGGACGGCCGGATCGGCATGTGGGCACGGACGAGCGACCTCGGCGGTTGCACCCGTGCGGCCCTTGGTTGGCTCGCCGACTGCGTCCCCATGTCGGTCGGCGCGGCCATCGGCCAGATGCCGATGGCGACCAGCCTCGACAACACCGTGCGCTTCGCCGCCGCTGCCCCGCCCGATGCCGACTGGGTGTTGCTCGACATCAGAGCGGGTGCCGTCCAGGACGGCTACGGATACGGGACCGTCCACCTGTGGGCGCAGGACGGCACGCTGCTCGGCACCGGCACGCAGACCGCGATCATCCGGACCATGTAGCCCGTTCGCTCGACGACGACGGTGCCAGCTTGTGCGTCGCCGTGTCGGACGAGAATCAGTCGCATCAGCGTGACGTATCCAGGGCACCGGCAGCCCAACCCCGGTTACGGTCAGCGGCCGGGGGTGCACATGGAGTTGTGGACGGTACGAACGCCGGAGACGGGCACGATCGAACACCAGGCCGAGCGCGCCGCGCGCGCAGGGTGGGACGGCGTTGCGTTCACCGACTCACAGAACCTCATCGGCGACCCGTTCGTGGCGGCCACGCTCGCGGCACGTGCGGTCGAAGGGCTGAAGGTCGGCACCGGCGTCTCGAACGTCGCCACCCGCCATCCGGCGGCGCTCGCGACCGTGGCGGCAACCGTGAACGAGGAGACCGGTGGACGCTTCACGCTCGGCGTCGGCCGCGGCGACACGGCGTTGTTCCACCTCGGCCGGAACCCGCAACCGGTGGCGCCGTTCGAGGATCGGCTGGCACAAGTCCAGGCGTACCTGCGGGGCGAGACGATCGACCAGCACGGGCATCCCAGCCGACTCCAGTGGCTCGACCGAGCGAAGCACGGCAAGACCACACTCGACGTCGCATGTTCCGGCCCCAAGGTCATCGGCATCGCGGCGAGAACCGCCGACACGCTCACGTTCGCTGTCGGCGCCGACCTGGCCCGGCTCACCTGGGCGATCGAGTTGGCGAAGGAGGAGGCCGAGGCGGCAGGACGTGATCCGGGTCAGCTCAGGTTCGGGGCATATGCCAACGTCGGCTGCCACCCCGACCTCGACCGAGCGCGGTCGCTCATCGCCGGCACCGTCGCTGCGTTCGCCCACTTCTCGGCCATGCCGGGATCAACCGGGGCCGGGCTGGCCGACGCGGACAAGAGGGTGATCGAGGAGGTCGGTCGCCGCTACGACAGCAACGAGCATCTGCGCAACGACGCCGACCACGCGAGCGCGCTCGACCCTGCGTTCGTCGATCGCTTCGCCATCGTCGGTCCGCCCGACGTCTGCGTCGACCGGCTCCGTGGACTGGCCGACCTTGGACTCACCCGCATCGTGATCACGACCGCCGGGATGCGGTCGGACCGTGACGATGCGAAGCTGTCGGCACGGCTGCTGGCCACCGAGGTCCTGCCAGAGGTACGGGGGAACAGATGACAACGACGACCATCGAGCCGCTCGAGGAGCAGTGCGAGTGGACGCGCGACACCCTCGGCGATCGCTACATCTTCGAACTGACCGAGGACCATCTCGCAGAACTCGACGCCGCGCTCGTGCACGCCGAGTCGCAGACCGACGACGTGCTCGACATCGAGAAGCACCACTTCCCGCTGCCCACGCTCGGCCCGGAGCTCGAGCGCATCACGGCCGACCTCATCGACGGCGTCGGCGTGTCGCTCATCCGCGGCGTCCCGGTCGATACCTATGGCAAGGAACGTGCGTCCACCATCTACTGGGGCATCGGCACGCACCTCGGTCTGCCTTGGCCGCAGAACGCCAAGGGCCATCTGCTCGGCGACGTGACCGATCAGGGCAAGGCCGTCGACGACCCGACGTCTCGCGGCAACGAGATCGGTGGCGTCCCCTTCCCGTTCCACTCCGACGGCTCGGACCTCGTCGGACTGTTCTGCCTCGATGCCGGCAAGAATGGCGGCGAGAGCCTCGTGGCCAACGTCGTCACCATTCACAACGAGCTGGCACGGACCGAACCCGAACTGGCTGCCGCCCTCTATGACCCGATGCCCTATGACTTCCGCGGCGAGCAGGCGCCCGGCGGCAAGGGCTGGTACACGATGCCCATCGCCAACCGGACGACCGTCGAACAGGGCGCTCGTCTGTTCGTCCGCTACATCCGGCCCTACATCATGGCCTCGCGTCGCCACGACGACGCTCCCCGTCCGTCCGCCGCCGCCGCCGAGGCGATGGACCGTGTCGACGCCATGTGCGCGGACCCCAACCACCACGTGTCGATGGCGCTACGGCCCGGCGACATGCAGTTCGTGAACAACTACCACGTGCTCCACGCCCGCAAGGGCTACGCCGACGACCGCGACGCTGGGAAGATCCGGCACCTCAAGCGGCTCTGGCTCGAGACCGATCTGCTCGGCGACGACCAGAAACCCGAGGCGTTCCGCCTCGGACGCGCCGACTCGCACTGGGCGAGCAAGGGCAAGACGAAGAGCGAGATCGTCGTCTGACGTCGTCAGCAATGGTGTGACAACCGGTCGATTCCCGCGCGAAACGGGCAAATCGCCAGGTGACCCGCGGGTCAAGTCCGTCGTACCTTGGTTCCACACCGCCGACCGACGTCACGAGAGTTTGATGAACCCCGCCAAGTCGCCTGTACTCCTACTCGCCGCGGCGGCTTCCGCTGTCGCTGGCCTCGTCCACGCTTCCGCCGCGGGGTCCCATGCCGAACTCGGCACCCTCGCAGTGCTCTTCGGTCTG
>JBBSLH010000058.1:0-14857 GCA_038255425.1 Acidimicrobiales bacterium | reverse complement strand
TGTCCGGAGGATTCGGTGCCGGCAAGACGACCTTCGTCAGCGCGATCTCCGAGGTCCCGCCGCTCCGCACCGAGGCCGCGATGACGTCGGTCGCCGCCGACGTCGATGCCCGGCAGGGGAGCGATGCGAAGACCACGACGACGGTCGCCATGGACTTCGGACGTCTCACCGTCGACGAAACCCTCGTCATGTACCTCTTCGGCACCCCGGGGCAGGATCGCTTCGGGTTCATGTGGGACAACATCACCCACGGTGCCCTCGGCGCTGTGATCCTCGTCGACACCGATCGCCTCGATCAGAGCTTTCCGGCCGTCGATCACTTCGAGGCCAAGGGCATCCCGTTCGTGATCGCCGTCAACCGCTTCTCCGGCGGACCGCAACACCCACTCGAGGACGTTCGCGGTGCCCTCGGCGTCGCGGCGCACGTGCCGATCACGGAGTGCGATGCGCGGCGAACTGATTCCGCGCGGGACGTGCTGCTGCTGCTGCTCGAACATCTGGCACGTGCGGCCGAACTCGAGAACACCGCCGCTCGCTGAGCAGGTTACTCGATCGTCAGGATGATGTCGCCGGATCCAACCGACGCGCCTTCTTCGACGTTGATCTCGGTGATCGTCCCCGCCTTGTCGGCGTTGATGTTGTTCTCCATCTTCATCGCCTCGAGGATGCAGACCAGCTGACCTTCGGTGACAGCGTCGCCAACGGCGACCGGGAGCTTGAAGACCGTTCCCTGCATCGGTGCGGCGATCTTCCCGGATCCGGCCTTGGGAACGGATCCACCCGATCGCTTTCGCGACTTGGTGGCCGCCTTTGCCGGCGTACCGACTGCGGCGACCTGGTCGGCCGGGATCCACATCTTGACGGCGAACTTCTTGCCGTTGACCTCGACGTCGACGTCGCGCTGGACCTTCTCGACCTCGTCGGTGTCGCCACCGCCGGGCGTGCCGGTGACGCCCGTCAGGTCGAGACGATCCTCGACCCACTTGGTCGAGTGCTCGCCCGCCTTGAAGTCGGGGTGCTCGAGGATCTTGATGTCAGCGGGGATCGTGGTGGCCGGTCCCTCGATGACGAACTCGTCGAGCGCACGAAGCATGCGAGCGATGGCTTTCTCGCGGTCCGACGCCCAGACGCAGAGCTTGCCGACGAGGTTGTCGTAGTACTGGCTGACCTCGTCGCCGGAGTCGTAGCCGCCGTCCCAGCGGATGCCGATGCCCTGCGGCGGGACGAGTTTGTCGATCGGTCCAGGAGCGGGCAGGAACTTGCCCTCGGCCGGATCCTCTGCGTTGACGCGGACCTCGATCGCGTGTCCTCGAAGAGAGATCTCGTCCTGCGTGAAGCTGAGCGGCTCACCAGAGGCGACGCGGAGCATCTCGGCGACGAGGTCGATCCCCGACACGAGTTCGGTGACCGGGTGCTCGACCTGGAGGCGGGTGTTCATCTCGAGGAAGAAGAAGTCCCCGTCCTGGTACAGGAACTCGACGGTGCCGGCGTTGACGTAGTTGCAGGCCTTCGCGACCTTGACCGACGCCTCGCCCATGGCCTGGCGCAGCTCGTCGGGGAAGTTCGGGGCCGGTGACTCCTCGACCAACTTCTGATGACGTCGCTGCGCGGAGCAGTCGCGCTCGCCGATCCAGACGCAGTTGCCGTGCGTGTCGGCGATGATCTGCATCTCGACGTGGCGCGGCCAGGTCAGGTAACGCTCGACGTAGCACTCGTCGCGACCGAACCCCTTGAGGGCCTCGGACTGTGCCGACTCGAGCGCGGCATGAGCCTCGCCAGCCGAGTTGACGACGCGCATGCCGCGTCCCCCGCCGCCATAGGCAGCCTTGATGGCGACCGGCCATCCGAACTCTTCGCCGAATGCGACGACGTCGTCGCCGGACTCGAGGTACTCGGTCGTGCCAGGCACCCCCTGGACCCCTGCCGCCTGCGCAGCGATGCGACTCGACACCTTCTCGCCCATGACCACCATGGCCTCGGGCGGCGGGCCGATGAACACCACGCCTCGGTCGGTGATCTCACGAGCGAAGTCCGGGTTCTCCGAGAAGAAGCCATAGCCCGGGTGGACAGCCTCGGCGCCGGAGCGCTCGATGGCGTCGAGAATCGCTTCGGTGTTGAGATAGGACTCCGCGGCGGTCGTCCCACCGAGGGCGTACGCCTCGTCAGCCAGGCGCACGTGGAGCGCGTCCCGGTCGAGGTCCGAGTAGACGGCGACGGATGTCACGCCGAGTTCCTTGCACGCCCGGATGACCCGGACGGCGATCTCGCCGCGGTTTGCGATCAGTACCTTGGAAAACACCCCGTATGGTTCCCGCGGTGAAGGGTCCCGACGCCATTGCAGGATCGACGACTCCGCCGCGTTCCCGGTTCTCCGACGTCCGTCATGTCGTGGAGACCGGTTCGACGAACGCCGACGTCATGGCACTCGCCCGTCAGGGCGAGTCGGAGGGCGTCGTGCTCGTCGCCGACCACCAGACGGCGGGACGTGGAAGGGCAGGGCGTTCGTGGTCGGCGCCACCCGGTTCCTCGCTCCTGTGCTCGATCCTGCTCCGTCCTCCGGCATCGGTGGCTCCGATGGTGACGTTCGCCCTGGCGCTGGCCGCGGCCGAGGCGGTGGAGTCGTTGGCTGGCTTCCGTCCCGGACTCAAGTGGCCGAACGATCTGGTGGTCGACGACGGCGACACGACGCGCAAGCTCGCCGGCATCCTGGCCGAGGCGGAGTGGCCTCCCAGCGCCCACAACTCCGGGGGATACCGCACGCCAGCGCCACATGAACGGGCGACGGTCGTCGCCGGCATCGGGCTCAACGTCGACTGGCCGGACGAGCTTCCCGACGACCTCGCCGACATCGCCGTGGCCATGAACCACGTGAGTGGCGAATCGATCGCCCGTGATGTCGTGCTCGATTGTCTGCTGGATCGCTTCTCGCTGCACTACGCGTCGATCGCCGCGGGAGATGTCGCGGCGGTACTCGATCAGTGGCGTGCGTGGTCCGCCACGCTCGGTCGTCGGGTGCGGGTCGACCTCGGTCCCGACGACGTCGTCGGAACGGCGGTGGATGTCACACCGGAGGGTCACCTGATCGTCGAGACGCTCGAGGGTGAGCGCCGGACCCTTGCGGTCGGCGACGTCGTGCACCTCCGGCGCGAGGGGTAGACGCGATCCACGGGCGTGGCCTACAGGTTCGTGGCGATGAGCACGGATCCGAAGGTGGCGAACAGGACCGCCGACCCGATCCGGGTCGCCCGCTCGGGCAGACGGTTGCCCATCGACCTCCCGACGAACACGCCGACGGCACCGCTCGCGGTGATCCCGATGGTCGCGCCGATCCAGACGAGGACCGGGTTGCCCTGGGCCGCCAGTGTCGCCGTGGCCAGCATCGTCTTGTCGCCCAACTCGGCGACGAACATCGTGCCGGCGACCGACGCGATGACCCGGGGCCACGGCAGCGCTGTCTCGTCGCTGTGCGCCGACTCGTCCGACCCGTGGTCACCGGCAAGGACCGTCCACGCGGCGAAGCCCAGGAAGAGGAGGCCGCCACCGATGCCGAGCGCTCGCGTGGGCAGTGCGGCGCCGAGCAGGCCGCCGACGATCACGGACAGCAGGTTCGTCGCTGCGTAGCCGATGGCGACGCCGGCTAGCACCGGTCCGAGTCGATGCCGAGCGCCGAGTCCCAGCGCCACGAGTTGGGTCTTGTCGCCGAGTTCGGCCAGGAAGACGATGCCGATCGCGGCGAGAAGCGTCCCCACAGGGATCAGGTCTGCTCGAGGATCTCGACGGCGCCGTCGGCGTGCCACACGCCGAGGACCACGCCGGCATCGTGAGCCCAGGCAGCCAGTGCGTCGAGCACCTGCCCCTCGTCCCGCCTCGTCGCACCGTCGAGGAGGTCGTCGGCTGAGCCGAGCCACTCGGGGACCGTCTCCCGGAGGTGGTCGAAGCGGGCCGATCCTCCGGATCGCGGAGTCGACCACCGCACCTGGAGGTGATCGGCGTGGCGCTGGACTTCGAGCTCGATCGTCATCGTGTGGACCGGCTCACGGGTCGAGGTCGGATGCGACGAGTTGAGCGAACGCGTCTGCGATCGAACGGGTGACCGGACCGGGAGCGTCGAAGCTCCGGTCATCGACCCGATGCTGCCCCTGCACGTCTCTCGTCGACGACGTGAGGAAGACCTCGTCGGCGTCAGCGAGCGAATCCATGGACATGGATTCCTCGCTGACGGGAATCGTGGAGCGCTCGGCCACCTCGATGACCAGCTCTCGGGTCACGCCTGCGAGGCACCCGGAGGCGAGCGGGGGAGTGCGGACCACGCCGTCGGAGACGATGAACACGTTCGACCCCGTTCCTTCGCACAGGTCACCGGCGGTGTTGGCGAGCAGCGCCTCTGTGGCGTCGTGCGTTCGTGCACGCTCCAGGGCCACCACGTTCTCGGCGTACGACGTGGTCTTGAGACCGGCGACGGCCGAGTGCTCATTGCGGCGCCACGGGACGGTGACCGCCGCTCCGGTGGGTGGCCACTCGTCGAGTGGAGCGCCGGCGACGATGACGGTCAGTCCACCGTCGTCCCTTCCGGAGCCCAGCGGACCGGGTCCCGCGGTCACCGTGAGTCGGATCTTCGCCGGACCGCCGAACGTGTCGGCCACCTGCTGGAGGCCCGAGCGCAGATCGTCGTCCGATCGGTCGAGCGTGAGACCGAGACCGGTGAGACTTCGGTGCAGTCGCCGGAGGTGACGACTCGTCGCGAACGGGACCCCCCGCTCGGTCCGCATCGTCTCGAACACGCCGTCGCCGACCGTGAGCCCGTGGTCGGACACCGGGACCGACGCGTCGTGGGCATCGATGAGTGAACCGTTGAGCCAGACAGGGTGCACATCGTGACGCTAGAGCGTTCGTCGGGCGCGATTCGCATGATCGATGCAGCAAGCCGGTACCATGTCGCCTACCGCGTCGGGTCGAGCTCGCTCCCCGGTTCAGATCGCGGGAGGGCTACACCGCCCGACGCCTCTCGAACACCGTTGCTCTGCACACGTGGATCGAGCGCCGCCACCAGCAACGAATCCAGATCGAGAGACAGAAAACAATGTCAAGCACCTTCATCGACCTCGGCGTGCCCGCGCGCATCGCCGAGGCCCTCGCCGACAAAGGCATGACCGAGGCCTTCGAGGTCCAGGAAGCCACCATCCCCGACGCCCTCGCCGGCCGTGACATCTGCGGCCGTGCCCCGACGGGTTCGGGCAAGACCATCGCCTTCGGAGTCCCCGTCCTCGCACGGGTGGCCAAGGCCTCGGCCGGACGCCCGACCGCACTGATCCTCTCGCCGACGCGCGAGCTCGCCGATCAGATCTGCGACGAACTACTACCGGCAGCAATCGCCTCCAATCGCTACGTCACGGCCGTGTACGGCGGCGTCGGCTACGGCGGCCAGATCAATGCGCTCCGCAAGGGTGTCGACGTGCTCGTCGCCTGTCCCGGACGTCTGCTCGACCTCATCGACGGCGGCAACGTGACGCTCGCCGACGTCGAGATCGTGGTCGTCGACGAGGCCGACCGCATGGCCGACATGGGCTTCCTGCCCGTCGTGCGCAAGCTCCTCGACCAGACCAAGTCCAATCGCCAGACGCTGTTGTTCTCGGCGACCCTCGACGGCGACATCGCCGAGCTGACACGTCGCTATCAGAACGACCCGGCTCGTCACGAGATCGGTGACGCCGAGCCCGACATCACCGCCATGACCCACCATTTCTGGACGATCGAGCACGAGCAGCGGGTCGACCACTGCCGCGATGCGATCGCCGCGGCCGGCCCGACCATCGTCTTCACCCGCACTCGTCACGGTGCCGACCGTCTCGCTCGTCAGCTCGGAAAGGCCGGCGTCACCGCCGACGCCATCCACGGTGGCCGTAGCCAGGGCCAGCGGACACGTGCACTCGACTCGTTCTCTCGTGGCCGGTCACAGGCGCTGATCGCCACCGACGTCGCCGCTCGCGGCATCCACGTCGACGGCGTCGAGTGCGTCGTCCACTTCGACCCGCCCGAGGACGACAAGACCTACCTCCATCGTTCAGGCCGCACGGCTCGAGCGGGAGCGAAGGGCATGGTCGTGTCGTTCATCCGTCCGAACAACCGCAAGGACGTGGCTGCGCTGCAACGCGCGCTCGGCCTGCCGGTCGAGACCCGGACGCCGGACCCTGACTCGCTGGGCGACGGCTCCGCGCACCGCGCTCCCCGTGGGCCGAAGCCGGAGCGGCCGTCGCACGCTGGACCGAAGAAGTCGCGCTCGAAGACCGATCGACCGGGCAGTCCTCGCCAGGGCGGTCCTCGCCAGGGTTCGCCGAAGCGCCCGTCGGGCGGACAGAAGCGGAACAGCAACCTCTATGACCCCAACGACTCACGGATCGAGTCGTGGGAGGCCGAGAACGGCCATCGCCTGCGCGACGACGATGCGCCCCGCCGCAAGTCGTCGGCCAAGCCGCGATCCGAGGGCAAGCCCCGATCCGAGGGCAGGCCGAACGGCGACGCGCCGCGCGGCAAGCCGTCCGGCCCCAAGAAGTCGACCGGCGGAGGACGCAACCACCGCAAGGGTGGTCGTCCCAAAGCCAGTCGCTAGCGCGACGCCACGCCCAGCAGGGTCCTCGCCTTCAGCTCGGTCTCGGCCCATTCGCCAGCAGGGTCGCTGTCGTGGGTGATGCCCCCGCCGGTGCCGAAGCAGAGCCGAGGCGCGCCGTCTGTGTCGATCCAGAAGGTCCGGATGGCCACGTTGAGTTCGCCGATGCCACGGTCGGCATCGACCCACCCCACGGCGCCGCAGTAGACACCGCGCTCCACCGGTTCGAGATCGTCGATCAACTCGATTGCGGCGAGCTTCGGCGCGCCGGTGATCGACCCCGGTGGGAATGTCGCTGCGAGCAGTTCGGGCCAGCCGATCTGCGGACGCAGCTCGCCCGCGACCGTGGAGACCAGATGGACGAGGCCCGGGTGGTGCTCGATCGCCAACAGCGCGGGAACGCAGACGGATCCGAACTCGCACACGCGCCCCAAGTCGTTGCGAACCAGGTCGACGATCATCACGTTCTCCGCCTGATCCTTGGCGAGGAAGGCATCGGGTGTCGCTGCGGTTCCCTTGATCGGCGACGACCACACGAGTCGTCCTTCGCGCCGGAGGTGACGCTCCGGCGACGCTGACGCGACGTGGAGTCCGGCGCTCGGAACGCGCACGACTGCCGAGTAGGGCGCCGGGTTGCCGATGGCCAGGGCAGCCCCGAGGGAAGCGATGTCGCTGTCGGCCGCGACCGGTGCATCGAGTCGGCGAGTGAGGTTCACCTGGTAGACGTCGCCGGCAACGATCGCCTCGCGGATGCGGTCGACGCCGGCCATGAACCCGTTGCGGTCGAGCGAGGAACGCCACTCGTCCCGGTCCGGCCCCTGCCAGGGAGCACCGCGCCACGGTCGAGCCGGACGCACGGTCGCGAACCTGGCGAAGGTCGGCACGCCCGAGTACGGCACCACGGCCGCCCAGAATCCGGTCCCGTCGAGACACGCAGGATCGTCGGTCACGTCGGCGAGGTCGGTGCACAACCGCTCGCCGACCACCGCCAAGGCGGCATGATCGGCGAGAAGGGGCACGGCGAAAGACGTTAGGACGTATCCGGTCTGGCGAGGGCAGGCCGATAGCCTCGTCCAGATGTCTGCCACGGCGCCCGCTCGGGCGCGACGCTCCGTGCTCCAGCGGCTGGTGCTCGTCGGCAACATCGCCGTCATGGGGGTGTTCCTGGTCGCGGCGTCGCTCCTCGCATACGGCTACACCAAGTTCGGACAGATCCCGCGAGTCGAGATCGCAGACTTCTTGAGCGACTCGTCCGAACTGGCCGACGGTGTCGTCGCCGAGAACTACCTCCTCGTCGGCGTCGACTCCGCCAACGGACTCGACCCCGACGATCCCGTGCGGTCGAGTCGCTCGAGCATCGGCGGCTTCCGATCCGACACGATGATGATCCTGCGCGTCGACCCGACGTCGAGTCGTGCGGCGCTCCTGTCGATCCCTCGTGACCTCTACGTGCCCATCGCCCGGATGTCGGGGAGCTCGAAGATCAACTCTGCGATCCAGATCGGGGGGCCGGAACGACTGATCGAGACCATCCAGGACTACTTCGGCATTCCTGTCAACCACTACGTCCAGGTCGATTTCGAGGGCTTCTCGAGCGTTGTCGACGCGCTCGACGGGGTGCCCTTGTACTTCCCGAACCCTGTGCGGGACGTCAAGAGTGGGCTCGACATCGCCGAGGCCGGGTGCGTCACGCTCGATGCGAAGAACTCGCTCGGGTTCGTCCGCTCCCGTGCCTACCAAGAGCTGATCGACGGTCGGTGGCGGACCGACGGCACCGGCGATCTCGGCCGGGTTCGTCGTCAGCAGGAGTTCATCGTGCAGGCACTCGACCGAGCATTCACTCGTGGAGTGCGGAACCCGGTGACGCTCAACGCGCTGATCGACGGTGCGCTCGACGCGGTCACGATCGACGACACGCTCGACGGCGATGACATCGTCGACCTGGCTGGCGAGTTCCGCAATTTCCGACCATCGGAACTGGACCTCTACGACCTCCCCGTCGTCGGCGGCTCAGCGGGCGGCGCATCGATCCTGCGTCTGCAGACGCGCGCGGCCGAGCCGGTGCTCGACATCTTCCGCAACATCGATCCGTCGACGGTGTCCGAGTCTTCCGTTCGGGTCCGCGTACTCAACGGCACCGGAGCTCCGGGGCAGGCGTCCGCAGGCGCCGACGACCTGCGCTCCGTGGGATTCTCGATCGGCGGGACCGGCGATGCCCGCGTCCTCGGCGCTCGCCGGACGGCGATCCGTTTCCCTCCGGGCGACGACGCTGCCGCCGACCTCGTCGCACGATGGCTCGTCAGCGGGGGCACGTTGATCGAGGATCCCGACGTCCTCGACGTCACGGTCGTCACCGGCGCTGACTACATGGGGGTTCGAGCCGAGCCGGAGCCGTCGACCGACGCCGTCACGACGACCACCCTGCCCAGAGCCACCACCACCATCTCGACGCCGCAGTCCAGCACGACGGTGATCGGCACGATCCCGACCGAGGTGATGGGCGGCGTCGACTGTGGCTAGCGCTGCGGGGCACTGGTAGACACGCCGGTGTGAAAGGATTGATTCTCGCTGGCGGCCGAGCGACGCGACTCGGACCCGCGAGTCGAGCGACGTCGAAGCAGCTGATGCACGTGTACGACAAGCCGCTGATCTACTACCCGATCAGCACGCTGTTGCACGCACGTGTCCACGAGATCCTCATCATCTCCACCCCGGAGCAGGTGCCGGCGTTCGAGGCCCTCCTGGGAACGGGCGAGGAGTGGGGCTGCAGCTTCGAGTACGCCGTGCAGACCGAACCGCGCGGACTGGCCGACGCGTTCATCGTGGGAGCCGACTTCATCGGCGACGACGACGTCGCTCTGATCCTCGGGGACAACATCTTCTACGGCGCCGGCCTGGGCGAGCAGCTGCAGCGCTACACCGACCCGGACGGGGCAGTCGTCTTCGGTCTCTGGGTCCCCGACCCCGAACGATATGGCGTGCTCGAGTTCGCGGACGACGGGATCACCGTGGCCGCAGTCCACGAGAAGCCAGCAGATCCACCGTCGAACTTCATGGTCCCGGGGTTGTACTTCTACGACAACAGCGTCGTCGAGGTCGCCCGCAGCATCGAGCCGAGCGCTCGGGGTGAGATCGAGATCACCGACGTCAACAACGCCTATCTCCGAAACGGGTCGCTCGAGGTCTCCAAGCTCCCGTTCGCGACCGACTGGTTCGACGTGGGCACCTTCGACGCACTGCTCGATGCGCAGACCTGGGTCGCCGGCCAGCAGCGACGCAAGGGCCTGCTCATCGGCTCGCCGGAGGCGGCGGCGCACCGGGAGGGGTACATCACCGACGATCAGCTCCATGCGCTCGCCATCGCCGAGGCACACGGAGGCGATCTGACCAAGAGCGGCTACGCCGAGTCGTTGCTTCGGATCCTCGAGTTCGAGGAGACGCATTGACGGGAGTGATGACCTGATGGTCGAGATCGTCGACTTCGCCGTCGAAGAGACAGAGATCGAAGGACTCGTGGTCGTCACGATGAAGCAGGTCACCGACGACCGGGGAACGGTGCGCGAGTTCTACCGAGAGTCGGCCTTCCTCGACGCCGGACTCCCTTCGCTCGGTCCATGGGTGCAGGTGAACGCGACGGAGACGCGTCGCGGCGCCATCCGTGGCATGCACGGTGAGCAGATGTACAAGCTGGTGGCCGTCGCCGCTGGTCGTGGCTTCGGCGCCTATGTCGACACACGGGCCGGGTCGGCGTCCGTCGGTTCGGTGGTGACGCTCGACCTGGTGCCGGGGAAACAGGTCCTCGTGCCGCCAGGGGTGTGCAACGGGTTCCAGTCGTGCAGCGACGAGATGCAGTACCTCTACTGCTTCGATCACGAGTGGCAGCCGAACATGGAAGGTGTGGCGATCACGCCGATCGATCCCGCCCTCGGAGTCGAGTGGCCCGAGCCCTTCGACGTCGACGATCCGGCGATGGTGTCGGTCAAGGATCGTGACGCTCCGACGCTCGCACGTCTGCTGCAGGCGGACGCCAGCGCCTGAGCGTCGGTTCGCTACCGTCGCGAGCCGTGAAGATCCTCGTGACCGGCGCAGCCGGGTTCATCGGCTCCAACTACGTCCGCTACGTGCTGGCGAACACCGACGACGAGGTGGTGGCCTACGACGCCCTCACCTACGCCGGGAACCTCTCGACGCTCAAGGACGTTGACGACGATCCTCGCTACTCCTTCGTCCACGCCAACATCTGCGACCCGGGGGCGATCCGGGATGCCATGCGGGGGTGTGATGCGGTCGTGCACTTCGCCGCCGAGAGCCATGTCGACCGGTCGATCGAGGGATCGGACGACTTTGTGCACACCAACTGTTTCGGGACCAACGTCGTGATGGACGCTGCCCGAGAGCTCGAGATCGCTCGTGTCGTGCACATCGGCACCGACGAGGTCTATGGCTCGGTGGAGGTCGGGTCGTCCCTGGAGACCGACCCGCTGGAGCCTCGCTCGCCGTACTCGGCGTCGAAGGCGGGCTCCGATCTGATCGCCCTCAGCTACCACGCCACACATGGCCTCCCGGTGTCGGTCACCCGGTGCACCAACAACTTCGGGCCGTACCAGTATCCCGAGAAGGCGATCCCGCTCTTCACCACCAATCTCATCGACGGGAATCCGATCCCGCTCTACGGCGACGGTCTCAACGAGCGGGACTGGCTCTACGTCGACGACCACTGCTCCGGCGTCCATCTGGTGCTGACGCAGGGCGAGTCCGGCGAGATCTACAACATCGGCGCGGGTAACGAGACGCCGAACCGCGAACTCGTCGACCGTCTGCTCGCGGCCTTCGACGTCGGCGAGGAGATGGTGACCTACGTCGAGGACCGCAAGGGCCACGACCGGCGCTACTCGGTCGACATCGGCAAGATCAGCGAGTTGGGGTGGCGCAAGGAGCGCACGCTCGAGGAGGCGCTCGCCGAGACGGTCCAGTGGTATCGCGACAACGACTGGTGGTGGCGCCCCCTGCGGGGCAGCTGAGCCGTGCGTGTCCTGATCACCGGCGCCGGCGGACAGCTGGGCACCGATCTCGCCGACCATTGCCGCATCGCCGGAGACGAGGTGTCCGCCTTCGGACGCGATCGTCTCGATGTTGCCGATCGGTCGAACGTGCTCGACGTGATCGCCGACGATGCGCCCGACGTGGTGTTCCACACCGCGGCATGGACCGCCGTGGACGACTGCGAGTCGGATCCGGATCGGGCTTTTCGTGACAACGCCCTGGCCGCTCGCTACGTCGCTGAGGCCAGCCGCGGCGCCGGAGCACATCTGGTTCATGTGTCGACCGATTACGTCTTCGACGGAACCAAGGACAGCCCCTACACCGAGTGGGACGAGCCGAACCCGACCTCGGTGTACGGCGCGTCGAAGCTCGCCGGCGAACGGGAGGTTCGTGGCGTCTCGCCGGAGAGCGCAGTCGTTCGGACTGCGTGGGTGATGGGGACTCACGGACACAACATGTTGAAGACGGTCCTGTCGTTGCGTCATCGGGATCACCTCGCCTTCGTCGACGACCAGCTGGGGACCCCGACGTTCACCGCGGATCTCGCCGTCGGACTCCGTCAGCTCGCCGAAGCGCGCATGGCGGGCACGTTCCACCTCACCAACCGTGGCGCCACATCCTGGTACGGACTCGTCCGCGAGATCCTGGAGTACGCCGGCGAGGACCCTGACAAGGTCACGGCCATCTCGACCGCAGCGCTCGATCCGCCCCGACCAGCGCCCCGGCCGGCCAACTCGCGCCTCGACGACCTGGCATGGCGGAACTCCGCGTTGCCACCGATGCCCTTGTACCGTGACTCGCTCCGGCTCGCAGTCGACCAGTTGCTGGACCGGACCGAACCCGAGGAGTTGTCTTGAGCAAGATCGCAGTGATCGGTACGGGCTACGTGGGCCTCACGACCGGCGCATGCTTCAGCGCCCTCGGCCACGACGTCGTCTGCGCCGACATCATCGAGGAGAAGGTCGCGGCGCTGACGCGAGGCGAGATCCCGATCCTCGAGGCCGGACTCGAACAGATCGTGCGCGAGGGCATCGAGGCCGGGCGTCTCTCGTTCGTCCTCGGCGCCGCAACCGCTGCCGCCGACTGCGAGTTCGCCTATCTGTGTGTCCCGACGCCCCAGGGCGCCGACGGCTCGGCCGACCTCAGCTACATCCAAGATGCTGCCCGCGAGATCGCGCCGGTGCTCCCCGCCGAGGCCGTCGTGGTGAACAAGTCGACGGTGCCGGTCGGGTCGACACGTGTCGTCGAGCGAGCCCTCGGGCGCGACGACGTCGCGGTGGTGTCCAACCCGGAGTTCCTGCGTGAGGGTTCTGCGGTGCACGACTTCATGAATCCTGACCGGATCGTCATCGGTGCCGACAGTCAGTCGGCCGCGATCAAGGTCGCTTCGCTCTACCTCGGCGTGACCGCACCACTGGTCGTCACCGATCCGGCGTCGGCCGAGACGATCAAGTACGCCGCCAACTCGTTCCTCGCCACGAAGATCAGCTTCATCAACGCCGTGGCGGCCATCTGCGAGGCGGTCGGGGCCGACATCAACGACGTGGTGCTCGGCATCGGCTACGACAAGCGCATCGGACACGAGTTCCTACGCCCCGGGCCCGGGTACGGGGGGAGCTGCTTCCCCAAGGACACGCGAGCGATGATCAAGATCGCCGAGGAGGCCGGCTACGACTTCGATCTTCTCCGGGGCGTGATCGACGTGAACGACGAACAGTTCGATCGAACAGCGCAGAAGGCTGTCGACCTGGCCGGCGGCGACGTCGACGGCAAGCAGATCGCAGCGTGGGGGCTGACCTTCAAGGCCCGCACCGACGACCTTCGCGAGTCGCCATCGCTCGAGGTGCTCGGGCGGCTGATCGACCGAGGCGCGAAGGTCCGTGCCTACGACCCCGCAGTGATTGCCAGCCCCCGCGACGGCATCGAGGTCGTCAGCGACCCGTACGACGCCTGCGACGGGGCCGACGTCCTGTTGGTCCTCACCGAGTGGGACGAGTTCAAGTGGCTCGATCTCGACGTGGTCAAGGAGCGGATGGCGAGCCCGTCGGTTGTCGATGCTCGCAACCTGCTCGACCGCTCGGCACTCCATCGTCGCGGGTTCGAGTTCCGCGGCGTGGGCCGCAACTGATGGCTCGGGTCGTCGTCACCGGCGGTGCCGGTTTCCTGGGATCACACATCTGCGAGCGACTGCTGGACCGCGGCGACCAGGTCGTCGCCCTCGACAACCTGGTCACGGGCAATCTCGCGAACATCGAGCACCTCTTCGGCCGCGACGGGTTCACGTTCGCCGAACACGACGTCTCGACCTATCTCTGGGTGCCCGGCGACGTCGACGCGGTACTGCACTTCGCGTCGCCGGCATCGCCCAAGGACTATCTGGAGATGCCGATCCAGACCCTCAAGGTCGGCAGTCTCGGCACCCACAACGGACTCGGACTGGCGCGAGCGAAGTCGGCGCGGTTCTTCCTGGCATCGACCAGCGAGGTCTACGGCGACCCGCAGGTCCATCCGCAGACCGAGGACTACTGGGGCCACGTCAACCCGGTCGGTCCCCGTGGCGTCTATGACGAAGCCAAGCGGTTCGCCGAAGCCATGACCATGGCGTACCACTCGCACCACGGCGTCGACGTGCGCATCGTCCGGATCTTCAACACCTACGGGCCTCGCATGCGCCCGAAGGACGGTCGGGTCGTCTCCAACTTCCTGGTGCAGGCATTGCACGGCGAGCCGATCACGATCTACGGCGACGGATCGCAGTCGCGATCGTTCTGCTACGTCGACGACGAGGTCGATGGGTTCCTCGCACTCCTGGCTGCTGACATCACCGGCCCGTGCAACATCGGCAACCCGGTGGAGTTCACCATCGCCGAGCTGGCCGAGCTGGTCATCGACGTGACGAACTCCTCGAGTGAGATCCGTCACGAGGAGCTGCCGGTCGACGATCCCACCCAGCGGCGCCCGGACATCACTCTCGCCCAGGATGCCCTCGGATGGAAGCCGACCGTCGAACTGCGAGAAGGGCTCGAACGTACCGCGGCGTACTTCGAGTCGCTGGGCTGAACCGACGGTCCAGACCTCGGGCGAACGACTCAGTCAGCGCGGAACCGAACGGACTCGACCCGCCATCGTGCGCCCGGGCCGACCTGCATCTCGAAGAATGCCGCGCCGCCCTCGTACCGGAACGCGCACTCGATCAGCTCCTCGACGACG
>JBBSLH010000057.1:0-14894 GCA_038255425.1 Acidimicrobiales bacterium | reverse complement strand
CGTCGGCACTGCCGGCCCGCTCCCGCCCGCCCGTGGTCAGGGGGCCTGGCACTCGCACGCACGAGCCGCACGCCCTGCCCCGGTGCTCGATGCCGACCTGACCGGAGCGCGAGGTGTCGTCGTCGCCGGCCGTGGCACGATCGATCCCGATGCCGTGGTCGCGCTCGCCGAGGAGCTCCAGTGGCCGCTGCTCGCCGACCCCACCTCGGGATGTTGGGGCAGTCCGCCGTCGGTCGACGCTTTCGACCCGCTGCTGCGGACGGCGTTCGCCGACCGTTCGCTGCCCGACGTCGTGATCCGCTCGGGCGGGATGCCGGCGTCGAAGGTCCTGGACCAGTGGCTCGCTCGCGCTGGTGCCGAGGAGATCCTCGTCACGCCTGCGGGGTGGTGGTCAGATCCCGGCCATCGAGCCGCCGTCGTGCTCGACGCCGTTCCCGCCGTCGGCGACGACCATGTTGCGATCGCAGGCTGGCAGGAGCAATGGGCGACTGCTGCCGCTGCCGTGGGAAAGGCGATCGACGACGAGTTGGCAACAGTGCCGCTCGCCGAACCAGCGGTCGCCCGGCAGCTCACACGAACGCTGCCCCCCGGGTCGGTTCTGGTGACCTCGTCATCGATGCCGGTGCGAGACGTCGAGTGGTTCGGCATCGGGCGTCGAGACGTGCGCGTCGTCGCCAACCGTGGGGCGAACGGCATCGACGGCGTGGTCTCCACCGCCGTCGGGGCGGCACTCACGGGAGCGAAGACCACGTTGCTCATCGGAGACATCGCGTTCCTCCATGACTCGAACGGTCTGCTCGGCGCCGTCGACCGGCCGATCGATCTGACGGTCGTCGTGGTCGACAACGACGGCGGTGGGATCTTCTCGTTCCTTCCACAACGAGACCTGCTCCCCGGCAATCGGTTCGAGCGATTCTTCGGGACCCCGCACGGCCTCGACCTCGTCGACGTGGCGCGTTCACTGGGCGTCGATGCGACCGCCGTGGACAGTTCCGCGGCCCTCGACTGGAAGCCAGGCGTGCGGGTGCTGGTCGTCGCCTCCGATCGAGCAGTCAATGTCGACGTGCACGAGCGTCTGTACGAGGCGGCGTGCCGAGCCGTCGACGGTCGCTGACCTGCACGTGGTCCGGTGATCGGTCCATGCCGGACCCCTCGCCACGTAACATCGCCCCATGCGTTGCGCAGCTGTTCGGAGCCTTCGGTGACCCATCCGGTCGTCGAGATCCGTCAGCCCGGCCGCCGGGTCCTCTTCGTCCAGGTACGCGAGGACATGGAGGTCGGCCGCGAGTGCGACGGCATCCTCCTGGCTGACCTGCAGGCGTCGCGTCGGCACGCCGTCCTGCGGCCGCACGGCGCGTCGATCATGGTGGAGGACCTCGGGAGCACCAACGGCACGTTGCTGGACGGTTCGCGGATCTCGGCGCCGGTCTCACTCCACGCAGGCGTGAGTGTGCAGATCGGCGACTCGACGCTCCATCTCGTGCTCGATGACTCGTCGGGACCGGTCCGGGCAGCGGCCGACGGACCGATCGCCAGCAGGATGACCGCGATGCCGGGCGACGCAGCCTTCGGTGGTGCGGTGCGTGGGGCAGCGGGAGACCCGACGAACATCCGCGAGACGTCGATGGACGCCGTCGCCCGCAGTGTCGAGCAGGCGCCGCCGCCAGTTGTCCAGGCGGAGCTCGACCACGGGACCATCACCATCGTCTTCAGCGACATCGAGTCGTCCACTGCCCGGGCCACGGCGATGGGTGACGCACGCTGGATGAAGGTGCTCAACGCGCACAACGGGATCATCACCGGCCACGTCGAGAAGTGGGGCGGCACCGTCGTCAAGAACCAGGGCGACGGGTTCATGCTCACGTTCAACGGCGCTCGGCAATCCCTGCGGGCGATGATCGGCGTACAGAAGGACATCGAGAGGCACGCGGCCGAGGACCCTGACGGTGGCGTCCGGATCCGGGTCGGCGTCCACACCGGCGAGGTGATCGCCGAGGAGGGCGACATCTTCGGCAAGCACGTGATGCTGGCTGCCCGAGTCGGTGGTCTGGCCGAAGGAGGGCAGATCCTGGTGTCGTCGATCGTGAAGGAGATCGCGTCGGCCCGGGGCGATCTGGACTTCGGCGAAGGGCAGGTCGTGTCGCTCAAGGGCATCGCGGGCGACCACATCGTCTACCCGCTGGACTGGACGAGCTTCAGCGAGATGTGACCGACACGGCGTCGGCGGGTGTCGGTTGCCCTTCCCCGCCAACAGCGGCGTGGGTACCGGTGACACGGGCGACGGTGGTCTCGATCACCGCCTGGAGCGCCTCCTCCTCCTGGACCTCCCGGATGCTCTGTTGGAGCGGGCCGGGAGCCAGATAGCCGAGCGCGAAGGCGATGACGGTCGGCAGGAACACCAAGGGCACCCATGCCTCGACGTCGGCGAACCCGATCCGGAGGATGGAGACGCCGAGCGACAGGGTCACGCCGATGGCGCCACCGGCCACGGCGAACTGGAGTCCGCGTACGAATCGGTTCACGGGCAGACGGCGACGAACCGTGTTCATCACCAGCACCGACACGCTGAAGATGGCGATGGCGAGGACGACGACTGCGAAGAGACCCATGGTCGAGGTCGCCTTGCCCCGGACGTCGACGACGAAGGTCTGTTCGCCGAGCAGTCGGCGGTCGCTGTCGTAGACGCGCATCGATGTGCCGAGGTACCCGGTGGCCTGGTCGTCGAGATCGAAGAAGTCGAGCGCGGTGTCGACCGTGGTGGACTCTCCGGGTCGCAACGTCGCCCGGACGCCGACGTCGTAGGTCAGGAACGTGACGCCGAGTGCACGTCCCTCGAGACGCACGTAGCGGATCTGCTCGGTTCGGTTCCCGACGTTCGTGATCGTGAGCTGGAGCGGGATCTCGTCACTGGGGTCGATCGGGATCGGGTCCGTGCTGTCAGCATCGGCTGCGGAGCGTCCCCCGATGGTCGCCTCGATGTCGAGCGATTCGGCGGCGGCCGCGGGCCCGGCAAGCAGGACGACGGTGGCGACGAGCACCACCAGGGTGACGAGGCGCCTCACTTGGTCCACCGTTGCGTGGCCTGCGACGGCAGCGGCGTCCGGAACAAGATGGCGACGAGGACCACTGACAGGACCATGGAGAGGGCGAGCAGCCCGCCGCCTCCGCCGCCGGCTCCCTGCGACAGGACCTCGGCGATCGGTCCGCTGACCCGTCCCGGCGCATCGAGTGCGCTGGGCGTGGGGTCGAGAGGGTCGACCACGATGTCGTCGAGGACCGCCGGGGGTGGACTCACGAATTCGGCGGCGTCAGGGCCGGTGGATCCGGGTGGGACGGGGAGGTCTTGGGCGACGGCAGTCCTCGTGACGGCACCGACCGGAACGAACGGCACGACCGTCACCGCGGTGACCGGCGCGTGAAAGACCTGCGTGGATGACCACAGTTCGTCGACGTCGTCACCCAGGAACACGGTGAACGCTTCGCCATCGTCCAGATCGCCGCTGACGTAGACCACGGTGACCGGCCAGTCCTCGTGCTCGGCATCGAAGTCGCCGATGTCGTACGTCACGTCGACTTGTCGCTCCGCGTCCGTCTGCGCGCCCGCCGGCGATCCGAGGAACACGACGAGGAACACGATGCCGAGCGCGAGCGATCGCTTCACAGGATCGTCAGCTCCAGCGATGCGGGACGGTTCGGCTTGTAGCCCCACTGGATGTTGTAGGAACCGGACTTCGAGTAGACGACCAGTCGCAACCAATGCTGCGCGGGGATGACGTGATCGAAGTTCTCGAACGTGATCGTCGTGATGTTGTTCACCGCGCCGCCGCTGTCTCGCACCGCAGTGGTCGACGCTCCCAGCAGCGTGCAGGAGGGTGGATTCGGAGCAGGGTTCGCGGCGCAGTCGAAGAGGCCGCCGCTGATCTCGCCGGCCCCGCCGACTTGGGTGATGGTGAGCTCGGCGGTCGGGCTCTTCACGTGCAGATCCGCCGAGAACGGGAGGCTGTCCCAGAAGTGGTACTGATTCACGTTCGAGCCATAGGGAGCGGTCAGGGATCCGCCGGGATCGAGGCGCTTGCTGTGAGTCTTCCCGGCGTCGCCCTCGGGTTCCGTCGCCAAGACCCCGGGCGGGGTGAGCGGCGCGTTCGGTCGGCTACGCAGGTAGAAGATTCGCTTCTGGGCTGGCGTGGTGATCGACACGGGCGTCGTGAACGACTCGACGTTCTCCGACTGCACGTCGAGTCCGGCCGCGAATGCGCTCGTCACTGTGAGCAGGAACAGTGTGACGACGAGGGCGGCGAGTCGCTTCATGGTCAGCCGCCGCCGTCTTCGGCTGCGTCTTCAGCGACCTCGTCGATCGCCGCGCCTGCATGTTCGGGCGCGGCCTCGTATTCGTAGGTGACCGAACCGAGGAAGACCCGGTATCGGTGGGCGCCGTCGCCGGTCTCCTCGTGGAGGATCACGGTCTGTTCGAGCTTGGCGATACGTGACAGTTCGTCGATGCCGCCGACCATGACCACGGGTCCCGGCGGAGCCGCGGCGGTCGCCACGTCGACGATCTGCGTCCGGTAGCGGGCGGCGATCCGATCCGGTTCGCCGAGGCCGACGCCGCCGAAGAGCACCGAGGCGAACCATGCGACGCCCGCGACGAGCACGAGCGCAAGTCCGCTCAGGACCGCCCGCGCCATCTGGGTGCGGAGTGCGAACGGTCCGACGTCGAAGTCGGCGCGTACCCGCACCGTCTCGGTCAGGGTGCGGGTCTGCGCTGCCTCCGACGCTTCGACCGTCGCGAGGTTGCCGTCGACCGAAACGGTCAGCGGCGCATCGAGTTCCTCGTCGACGGAGTCCGAATCGTTGCTGGCGGCGACCGTGAGACGAGGTGTGATCGTCAGCGTGTACGAGTCCCCACCGACGCCGGTCAGGTCGGCGACCTCCCGGACCTTCGAAGCGATCTCCCGCAGGTCGAGTGTGACGGTCTCGCTCGCCGTGCGGTCGATGTCGTCGAGCGCGATCGAATCGAGCGTCTCGTCCCAACCGCCGGGTGTCTCGACGTCGACGTCGATCGTGGCGCTCGCGGTCAACCGGTTGGTTCCGATGGCGGTGGCCCGGAATCCGATGGTCGCCTCGAAGGTGTCGAGGAGCCGGATGTAGAGCGGGCCGTCGGGCTCGATCGCTCCGTCAGCGTCGCGAAATCCTGCGACCTCGCCGTCGGGGTACACCGCCGAGGGCGCGCCGGTGAAGCGGTAGTCGATCCCGATGGCGTGGTCGACCGAGCCGGTGGTCTGGGTCCGCTCGATCGAGTCGGGGGCCCGGAGCGCCGACCAGGTGAGCGCCAAGGTCGGGACCAGGACGAGCGCGCTGGCGACGAGTCCGATGAAGGCCCATCTCGGCTCGGTGAAACCGAAGGTGCGGGGGATCGGTCCACGGACCGTTGCCGGCTCCGGCGACGGCGTGACCCGCTGGACGCGCGTCATCGCAGGCCGCGGATCAGGCGTGGGCATGGCTCGTCGGCGGCGCCGTCGGCGGGTGCCCCCGACCAACGCTGCCGAGCCGGCCAGCGCAGCCAGAGTCTCTGGACGTGCGACCACCCCTGCGGCCTTGCCCATGAACGGGATGTGCAACCAGGCCCGACCGATGATGTCGTCGGGTGTGGGGTGCCACGGGTCGATGTGGTCGCGGTTGTCGCCCTGGGTGACGAAGGCGCCATCGCCCGTGGTGCCGATGATCCGGTGGATGACCCGAGCCGGATCGTCGAAACGACCACCGACTCGGAACGTGATGATGTCGCCTTCGTCATAACGGTTCTCCTGACGAGCGAGGACGAGATCGCCGTCCTCATAGGTCGGCTCCATGCTCGAGCCGTCGACCATGACGTACGAGACGTCTCCACCCAACGTCGCCGGTCGCAGCCACGTGAACCACGTGGCTGCGACCAGCAGGAGGCCAAGGAGGCCGAGGAGACGTCGCATGGAGATCCGGTCATTCCGCGCTCCCGGTCAACTGCTGACACCGAGGCGGAACACCCGGCAAGGACTAGGCGTCGATGTCGAACGTGTCACCGTTGACGAGCACCGCGACCTGTTCGATCGGACTGACATCAAGTCCACCGGTGATCGCGCATGTATACGTGGGGCCGGTACCCGTGCACACATATTCCGACCAGCCGGGCGAGTCGTCGTTGGAGTAGATGGCGAGCGTGACACTCGCACCGGCGCAGGAAGCGCCGATGTACGGCGTCACTTCGACCTTGGCCTCCGTGGTCGACCAGTCCGCGTTGTCGGGGGCGCCAGAGATTCCCCCGGGGACATTCCAGTCGACCACCTTGACGAACTCGGCGCAGCTTCCGACGCCGACCTCACCCGAAGCCACGTTCTCCGTGGTCACCGAGAGGTTTGCGGCGAACGCTCCGACGGTGAACAGCACCGCAGCGGTGATGATTGCGATCAATGCCTTGCGCATGACATGCCTCCTTGGCTGGTCCGGGCGAATCTCGCTCCGGGCCACGATGGAGACGGCACTGCCCGCAGCACCGACTCATTCTCGACAAGGTGGGGTTCGCTCTGGCTCCTCCCGGACAACGCGACCAATCACGTCCGGGGATCGATGCTCCCTTGCCCGCGAGACCGTCAGATGACGACGGCTCGCCCTACTGAGGCGAAGGTATGGCGCATCCGTATGTCATGTCTGTGCGATTTCGCACGGAGCGTCGTCATTGAGTCGCGCTCCCAGTTTCCGCTCTGCTCGTTTGACGGCGGTTCGCACGCGTCGGCGTTTTGCCATGCCGATCCGTGCGCGAACGGCGGTCAGCCCGCCAACCATCGCGATGCCGACGACCGCAGCGACCGTGGTCCACGTGGGTTCGGCGAAACCGACGGCGGTGGTGAGCATGAGTACCCCGATCGCCGCCACCGGTGTCCAGATCATGGCGCCCACCGACGATCGGAAGCGCCGGTGCCCGGTGCGAAGGGGCTTGAAGCTGACCTCGAGGTCGGCATAGGCCAGCAGGATCAACAGCAGCCCGATCACGAACGGTGCGGTGAGCCACCACGTCTGCGTGGTTTCGACGGGGAAGTCCTGTTCGGCCAGGAGGTCGTCCCGGGACAGGACCCGCACCGTGGCGGTGCTCGAGCCGCCGATGGTGCGCTGGGTCAGACCGGGTTCGATGAGTGCCTGCCCGTCGCGCAGGGGACCGGAAGCGGCGCCGATCGGGACCCCGAGGTACGAGAAGCGCAACTCGACCTCGTCGGCCTCGGCCGCCAGCGCACGGTCTCCGACCCTGACGAGCACGTCTTGGGACAGGTCGACCTCGATCCGGGTGCCATCGGTGACGTCGATGCCAGCGATCTCGACCTGTCCTGCCGCCAGACCTCCCTCGCGGTCGGGCCCACCCAGACCCACGATGGCGATGAGGAGTCCGGCGGCGAAGAGCGTCGCGGTCAGGAGGATGGTGCGCCAGGGATTGCGGGGCGGGTCGAGCACGTCCTCGACGTTGATGAGGTCGGCGAGCTCGAGCTCGTACAGATCGGCACCCTGGATCCGGGGCGAGGCTGACGCCGAGCGCACGACCTCGAACGCCGGGGCGGACGATGGTGAGACCTCGGCTGCGGGACGATCATCACCCTCGATCGTGGCGGGCTCGTCCCCGTCTGGTGCCTGGGTGGGAGGTACTGCACCCGTCGCCGGTGCCGCAGGCGGCCGCGCTCCCGTGGCCGGAGCGGGCGCACCCGCGGGCTTCACGGACCCGGTCGCTGGAGCGGCGGGCGTCGACGCCCCCGTCGCGTGCGCTGCCGGCGCTGCCGGCCGCTGCGCGCTGGTCGACGGAGCGATCGGTGCACGAGCGCCGGTCGCCGGAGCGGCAGGGCGACCGCCAGGGGCAGCATCTCGCGCCGATGTCTCGCTGGCGCCGTGCACCAATCCGCCGCCGGTCACTCGGGCATCGGTGATGTCGAGCACCTCGGCGTCGACCTGCGCGGTGGCTGGCGCGGGCTCGCCGATTCGGTGGTTCCCGGTCGTGCGAGCGGCCATCGAGAGCCGCTCCGACCCGACGATGGCGACGCCGGAGTGATCGATCCAACTCGGTCCCCACGATTCGGCACACGCCTGCCCGATGGCGACGCCGAAGTCCTCTGCACGGGCGAAGCGATCCTCGACCTCGCGAGCGAGCGACTTCATCACGACATCGGCGAGCGGCTGCGGGGTGCCTTGCGCAGCTTCCCGTAGCGGAATCGGATCCTCGGTCAGTCGTTGATTCAGCAGCTCGCTGGCGGTGGAAGCGCCCTGCCATGGCAGTTGGCCCGACAGCAGCTCGTACAGCATCACGCCCGAGGCGTAGACGTCGGATGCCGCGCTCAACTCGTCGCCGCGAGCCTGCTCGGGCGACATGTATGCCGGGGTGCCCAGCACCTGCCCGTCGACCGTGCCCATCGTGCGACCGCCGGTGATGACGCGGGCGATGCCGAAGTCGGTGACCTTCACGGCGGACTCGGCGTCGAACATCAAGTTGTCGGGCTTGACGTCGAGGTGCAGAACCCCCTTGTCGTGCGCGTGTTGGAGGGCGGCGCAACATGCCATCACCACGGCACACGCGGTCGGCGGGGTCAGGCCGTCGGTCGTGAACCGGTCCCACACCGAGCCACCGGGCAGCTCCTGCATCACGATCAGGCAGAGTCCCTCTCGCTCCACGTAGTCGAAGATCGGGACGATGTGTGGATGGGCCAGTCCGGCGAGTGTCTGTGCCTCCGTGGCGAAGCGTTCGCGGACCTCGGCCTCGGCCGCGAACGAGGGAGGCAGCTCCTTGATGGCAGCGCCGCGTCGAAGCCGACGGTGCCGTCCGAGGAAGACGACGCCCATGCCGCCGCGGCCGAGCTCCCGCTCGATTTCGTAATCTGGCATCGCGTCCGCGATGCGTAGAACTTCTTGGTCGATCGCCACGAGAGGTTCCCGTCCCTTCCCACGCCGCGGAATCACTCCGTGCGCAAAGGATCGCACAGAAGCTCCCGTTTGGATAGCGGAGTGACGCCTTTCACGCGTCTGCGGGACCTCAGGGGCGGATGATGGAGGCGAGAACCGCTTGGAACTTGGCGTCGGTCTCGGCCAACTCGGCGTCGGGATCCGAGTCGGAGACGACGCCGACGCCGGCGAAGAGCCGGGCGGTCGCACCATCGATGATGGCCGACCGGATGCCGACCGACCAGGTGCCGTTGCCCGCCGCGTCGACCCATCCGACAGCGCCGGCGTAGCGGTCGCGGTCGAGGCCCTCGTGGGCTGCGAGATGAGCGAGCGCCGGAGCGAGTGGCCAACCGGACACGGCAGGGGTGGGGTGGAGCGCGCTGACGAGTTCGAGGATCGAGGCCGCCGGTTGCGAGAGGCGTCCTTCGACGAGAGAGGCCAAGTGCTGCACGTTGGCGACAGCGACGACCGAAGGCTCTGGCTCCGAGTCGACGTAGGAGCAGTAGGGGAGCAGCGTCTCCCACACCATGTCGATCGTGATCTGATGCTCGGCTCGGTCCTTCGTCGACGCGAGGAGCGACGCAGCCAGCCGGGCGTCGGTGGTCGGGTCGCCGCCCCGGGGTGCGGTGCCGGCCATGGGGTGGGCGTGCACCATCTCGCCGGCACGCGACACCAGGAGCTCGGGAGATGCGCCGACCATGGAACCCACTGCGAAGCTGAAACACCCGGGGAAGGTGCGGCGCAGTCGGCGCAGGAGACCGATGCGCGAGATGGGCGCGTCGGCGGTGACCCGCAACTCTCGGGCGAGCACGACCTTCTCGAATTCGCCGTCGGCGATCGACTTGGTCGCGTACCGGACGGTCTCCTTCCACCAGTCCGGGTCCTGGACTGCCTCGACCTCGAAGCGACGCGCTCTCGGCTCGTCGGTCGCCGCGGCGAGCACGTCGCTCTGCGAATCGTCGATGCGCGTGACCCACCGGGTGCCGTCGGATCCGTGGCCGACGATGATCTCGGGGACGACGAACGTCGTGGGTGAGGTCGGGTCGAATGGGATCGCCGCGAACGCCACTGGACCGGTGCCGGGTCGTCCGACTTCGTCGTCCACGTCGAGCGAAGCCAATGCCTCAGAGACCGTGGCGAGCGCGTCGCGGTCGGTCGACGGCACGTCGATGCGGAGGGCCTCACCTCGACCAGCCAGTCCGTCCGCACCCTTCTCGAACACGACCCCGTCAGCGCCTGCGACGTCGAAGAGATCGACATCGGCGTCGAGACGTCGAGTCCGTGCGACCGTCATCCGACGCGGGTTCCGGTGTACAGCTGACTGATGCCCTGTGTGAGCAACGTCCGTTCCACGTCGATGAATCCGGCATCGATGATCATCTGGCGCACGACGAGGGGCTCGGGGAGATAGGCGACCGACTTCGGGAGGTAGCGGTATGCCTCCTTGTTCGACAGCAGGCCACCGATCAGCGGGACGACCTTGCCGAAGTAGATCGAGTGCCCCCACTGGAGGATCTTGTTCGGCGGCTCGGCGACGTCGAGCAGCGAGATCCGTCCGCCGGGACGCAGGATGCGCGCCAGTTCGGTGAACAGCGGCTCGAGTGCGACGAAGTTGCGAAGCGCGAATCCACAGGTCACGCCGTCGATCGAGTCGTCGGGGAAGGGGAGCACCAATCCGTCGCCGTGCACCAGCGGGGCCTTGGTCCGTGCCGCTGCGAGCATGCCGAACGAGAGGTCGGCGCCGATCGGTCGGAGCCCGGCGTCGGTGAGATCCCTGCACATGTCGCCCGTCCCACAGGCGAGGTCGAGCACCACGGCGCGGGAGCCGAGGTCGAGGGAGCGGATCGCCGTGCGCCGCCACCCGACGTCGAGTCGGAACGTCATGATCCGGTTGACGAGGTCGTAGCGAGGGGCGATCGTGTCGAACATGGCCCGGACCGCAGCGGCCTTCTCGTCGCCTTCGGGCAGGTGATCGGCATCGGGTAGCGCAGTGGGCGTGCTCACCACATCGATCCTACGGAGCGATCGGCGATCCGTCGGGTCGACGGACGGACCATAGAGTCGTCGCATGTCGGCGAAGTCCCACTTCCGCATCGCGGGAATCCCTGTGCGGATCGAACCGGTCTTCTGGATCGTGACGATCTTCTTCGCCTTCAACCTGCAGGACGCGAGGCTCATCATCACCTGGGTCGCCGTCGTGCTGGTGTCGATCCTCGTGCACGAACTCGGACACGCGATCGCGCTGAAGGTCTACGGCCAGCAGTCCTCGATCGTGCTGCACGGGTTCGGTGGCGTCACCATCTCACAGCGGCGACTGTCCAAGACCCAGAGCATCATCGTCTCGCTGGCCGGCCCCGTCACCGCGCTCGTGCTCCTCGGCATCCCCGCGATGCTGATCCGCGACAGTGACTACGGGTTCGGACTGCAACTCGACTACTTCACCAGCGGCCGAGGATTCGGGCTGTGGCCGGTCGTCTACTTCGCCGTCTACGTCAACATCTGGTGGTCGATCGCCAACCTGCTCCCGATCCGACCGCTCGACGGGGGCAACGTGATGACCGAGTTGATCGGCATCCAGAAGGCACGGATCCTGTCGATCGTCGTGGGTGGCGGCGCTGCCGTCTGGGCCTACTTCTACAGTGACGAGGGGCTTCGGTATGCGGCGCTCTTCGCGGCCTTCCTCGCCTTCATCAACTTCTCGGAGTACCGGCGGGCATCGCAGGGCACCGCCGCCCCCTCGGCCTTCGACATCAGCGCGCCGTCGGGAGACGTCGGTCGCGGGGGTTCGACCCCTCGTCGGGGTCGCAGTGCGTCTCGAAGTGGCGGACGGCCGACCGCCCCACCCGCCCGCGGTGAAGGGCCGCCGGTGTCGCAGCTCGCTGGTGGCGTCGATCCCGCCGCCGCCGAGTCCTTCGCCTGGAATCTCCTGCGCCGCAACGACGCACCCGGCGCCCGCAGGGTCCTCCAGCGAGCGACCGGCCCGGTCGGTCCGTTCGTCGGGCCGACGATCGCCCTCGCCTCGGGTGAGGGCCTCGATGCGCTGGCGCAGGCGTACCTGACGAATCCGTCGGGTCCGTCGAACCTCGTCCCGGCAACGGTCGCGTCCGAATCCGGCACCGCCGTGCTGCTGGCCCGCCAGTTGGCAGGCCAGGGCAGCGCCGGCCTCGAAGCCGCAGGCAGCCTCCAGACGCACCTGCACTACGCCGAGCGGTTCGACCACGCGGCCGCAGTCGGCGAGGTCGTCTTCGCAGTGGCGGGGACGAACGCGCAGGTCGCCTACGACACCGCGTGTTCGTGGGCTCGTGCCGGCGACGCCGATCGCTCGATCGAGTGGATCCGGCGGGCCGTCGCCGCCGGCTTCGCCGCCCCGAAGCTCCTCGACGGCGAACCCGATCTCGAACCCACCCGTCACCACCCCGACTGGCCCGCCGTCCGTTCGTCCCTCCCCTGAAAATCGCTGTGAAAAACGTGCGGAATCCGGACCTTTTTCACAGGGATGTTCGGGTGGGAGGGACCCCCAGGGAGTCTTGGGGGATCTACCCGGTCGAATGAAGCAGTCATCTGGCGGATGGTGGGGTCATGCCGAGGACCCTGACCTTCCCGAGCCCGTCGACAGATGTCTGCCCGGTGTGCGACGACCGCCTGACTGCGCTCCCGTGCCCGTCGTGCGGCGCCGATCTGGAGCGCCCCGAGAGCGCAGAACTCCTCCAGATCGACCACGAGCTGCACCGACTGTCTGTCCTGCGAGGCGTTCTCGTACAGCGTCTCCTCGAGCCAGCGCCTGCGCCGGTCGCCCACCTCGTCGTGCCCCCGCCCCCACCTCCGCCCGCAGCATCGTCGGCGGCGGGCGGAGGTCGAGTGGCGGCGAGCTGGTCGGTCGCCGAGATCCTCGTGGGGCTCGGCGGACTGAGCCTGGTCGCCGCGGTCGTCGTGTTCGCTGCGGTGGCGTGGTCCGACCTCGCCGCGTGGGCGCAGGGAGGGCTCCTCGTCGGCGCGACCGGTGCGATGGTGGGTGCGGCGATCGCCAGCAGGCGCCGTGACCTGACCGCCACCGCCGAGTCGCTGGGCATGGTCTCGATGGCGCTGGCAGTCGCCGACGTGGAAGTGGCTCGCACCGTGCTCGATGGTGCGTTCGTCGATCGGACGATCTGGGGATTCGGACTGGCCGCAGTCGCCGCGGCCGCGCTCGTCGTCGGTCGTCGATTCGGTCTTCGCGGGATGGCCGCTGCAGGTGCGGCGGTCGCATTCGTGCCGCTTCCGCTCTTGGCCGCTGGGTTCGACGTCGAGTCTGGGGCCTGGTGGGCGTTGGCCATCCAGGCGCTGGTGGCAGTGAGCCTGTTTCGTCGAGTGTCCGATGCAACGCTCGACCGGCCGGTTCTCGCCATCGGTGCGACCGTGTCGTGGGTTCTTGCTGCACTGTTCGGGATCGGCACGGCGGTGGACGTCCTCGCGACTGACGTCGACCAGGTCCCGGTGGCCACCGTCGGGCTTCTCGCCTCGCTCGCCGTGTCCTCGGTCGTGGTCGGGTTCACGCGGCGAGTCCGCAATGTGCTGTGCGCCGGACTGGGGCTCGTCTTCGTCCCCGCCGTGCTGATCGCTGCCGGCGCTGGCTCGACGTCGGCCGTGGCGGCGACGCTCGTTGCCGAGTGTGCGCTGGCCGTGGTCGCGGTGACCTTGCTCCGGGGTCGTGCGGCGCTGGACGATGAGGTCGAGGTCGCGCGCAGCGTCCTCGACGTCGGCGCCGCGGTGTCTGCCGCGGGAGCCGTCACCGTCGCCACCGTGATCGGTGTCGCCGACCTTTGGCTCGATCCGGCATCGGTCTCGCAGGTCTCGGTGGCGACGTTCCTCGCCTTGGCAGCGGTGGCAGTCGGCGGCTCCCTACTGGCCGGGTGGAAGCGGGCGACCACGTCGGTGGTGCTCGTCGCTGGCGTCATGTCGGTGTTCGCCGCCGCAGGGTTCTCCGGAGTCACCGAGGACGGCGCGGCGTCGATCATGGTGCTGGCCCTGACCGGCGCAGTCCTCACGATGTTGACCGCGGTTCTCGTCCGCCTCGACGCCGACCGTCCTTGGACTGCGCCGATGGGGGCGGCAGCCCTCGGCGTCGCGGCACTGGCCGTCGTTCCTCTCGCTGCGGCCGTCGCCATCGTCGGCGCCTTGGCCGAGGTCTCGTTTCCTCCGGTCGAGGCCGCAGCAGCGAGTTCGATCGTCGATCATCTTGCAACGGCTCCCTCCCTGATCGAGGCCGATCTCCCGACGGGAGCGACAGTCGGGCAATTGGCCGCGATCGCCGCTGTCGGCCTCGCCGGAGCGATGCTCGGTCGCCGGTGGGGCAGTTGGGTCCTCACCGTCGCTGGACTCCTCTCGATGGTCACGCTGCCAGTGGTCATCGGGCTCTCCATCGTCGCGACCGCGGCGGTGTACGCACTGGCGATCCTCGGGTTCACGTGGCGCCTCGTCGTGCGACCCGACGAACCGGCCACGGTTGCGTCAGGTGCGCTGGCGATCCCGCTGCTCGCTGGAGTGGCGCTCGCATCGGCGCCGCTGACCATCGTCGCAACGACCCTCGTGACCGGCGCGTTGGCCATGTTGGCGTACCGTTCGCTCGACGGTCGGAGGACCACTGCCTCGCTGTGGGTCTCGGCGGCGCTGGTGAGTGGACTCGGTGGCCTCACCATCGACGCGCTCCGGTTCGGCTCGGTCAGGAGTGGCCCGGCGTTGCTCGTCGCGGGAGCGGCAGCGCTGGCCTCTGCGACGGGACCAGCCATCGAACGGTGGCGCCGGCAGGACGACAGTGGTGCCGCGGTGTGCGCCGACATCGTCGTCGGGGCGGTCCTCGTCCTCGCAGTGCTGGCGACCCGGTCGCTCGACGCGGCGAGTGGCGCGCTCGCACTGACCGGGCTCGTCGCCGGCGTCCACGCCTTGCGACCCAGCCGCCGTCCGCTCGCGGG
>JBBSLH010000056.1:0-15185 GCA_038255425.1 Acidimicrobiales bacterium | reverse complement strand
GTTCGACCCAGCGGAGTTGCTGTCGCTCATCTACGAATACGACGTCACCAACGTCCACTTCGTGCCGACGCAGTTCATTAGTCTCCTCAAACTGCCGGACGAGACCAAGGACGCCTTCGACGGCGGTTCGCTCGTCTGCGTGTGGCACGGCGCGGCGCCCTGCTCGCCGCAGGTGAAACGAGACACGATCGACTGGCTCGGCCCCAAGGTGTGGGAGTACTACGGAGGGACGGAGGGCGGGATCATGTCGGTGATCTCTGCCTCGGAGTGGCTCGAGCGCCCCGGAAGCGTGGGGACGCTCGGTGCCAGCTACGAGGTCCAGATCCTCGACGACGACGGCAACGAGATGCCGACCGGGGAGTCGGGCCAGATCTGGTTCAAGAATCTGCTGGGCACCGACTTCGAGTACCACAACGCCCCCGAGAAGACAGCCGCGGCGCACCGAGAGGGCGGGTTCGGGACGCTCGGCGACATCGGGTACCTCGACGACGAGGGGTACCTCTTCCTCTCCGATCGCAAGATCGACATGATCATCAGCGGCGGCGTGAACATCTATCCGGCCGAGATCGAAGGCGTACTCGTGACGCACCCAGCAGTGCGTGACGCCGCCGTGTTCGGGATCCCGCACGACGAGATGGGCGAGGAGGTCAAGGCCTCGGTCGAACTCGCCGAGGGCCACGTCGCCTCCGAGGACCTCGAGAAGGACCTGATCCGTCACGTGCGCGACCACCTGGCCGGGTACAAAGCGCCCAAGTCGGTCGACTTCGAGGACGAGTTCCCTCGGCACCCCCCCGGCAAGCTCTACAAGCGACTCCTCCGCGACCCCTACTGGGAAGGCACCGGCAGGAGTTTGTAGACGCTTCTAGCGACGCGTGATGTCGCCGGCGGTCCAGAGGGGGAAGGCCAGGTGCTTCACCCCGAGGTGGTCGACGATGCGGCCTTGGTCGGCGAAGGTCGTGAAGCACCGCTTCGCGACATCGATGCCGACCATGAACACGAAGTCGCCCCATGGCAACAGCACGGGGCCGTCGTCGACGTCGCCGTCGCGCAGCACCGCTTCCACCTCGAGCGTGGGCCGCTCCGGGTGTGACGGATCGAGACAGACCGAGTGGTACACGATCCCCTCGAACACCGACATCGCCCGAATCTTCACGAGGGGATCTTCATGAGGGGATGGTCACCAGCCGAGCGTTCCGGGTGCGCCCTTGAACGGCCCCACGACCTTCGACGTGATCCAGCCGCCGTAGAACGACCCTTCGTTGGGGTCGACGATCTCGCCGTCAACCGCGCACTGGTCCATCGACTGCGCGTAGAAGCCGAAGTGATCGACGATGCCAGCGAACCGCTCCGTCGGTGCGGGATACGTCCACACCGCGTCCTCCGCCATCTGGCCACCGGCGTGGACCGACCAGTACGTCGCCGCGCCCTTCCACTCACAGAACGTCCGGTTGGTTCCCGGGACGAAGAGATCGGTTCGAACGTCGTCTGCGGGCAGGTAGTACGCCGGGGGTTGACTGGTCTCGAGCACGCGCACGGAGCGCGTGGTGTCGGCGATCCGCACACCGCCGAAGTCGACGGTCACGCGGTGGTCGCACGGCTCGACGGCCGGTGGGCGCGGATAGTCCCAGACCGACTCCTGACCGGGACCGGGTTCGACGCGGCGGGGTCGCATGCCCGAAGCTTGACGTCGATGTCGCTCCCCGACAACCCGCCCCCCGTCGACCCAGGCGACGTGCAGCGTTTCGCAGAGATCTCGTCCCAGCTCGTCGACGCCGTCGGTGCAGTCGTGCCGGGCTGGATCGATCGGATCATCACCGACCGGGTCGTTGCTTCGGGCGGTGATCTCACCCCAGAGTTGCGGGGTCGTGCCGCCACGGCGGGGGCAGCCGCTGCAGCAGACGTCGTGCCGCGCCTGCGTGCGCTGGTGGACACCGACCTCGACTCGCAGCGCACCAACCCGCTTTCCTTGCTCCGCGACAGCACGCGGTTCGCGCACGAAGTTCTCGCCGGGGCCGGCGTCCCTCCCGTGCTGCGAGACCAGTTCTCGACCCGCTCATTTCCTGATGACGACTACGGCCTCGTGCCCGCCTCGTGGGAGCAGGTCGATCCTTCGCTGCACGAGATCGGTCTGACGTGGGGCGCGGCGAAGGCCTTCTTGTTCAAGGCGAGACGGCGAGCGGAGGGTCGGACATGACCGTGTACGCGGTCAGCAACGATCTGATGGACGGCTCGAAGCTCCGTGCCGGACTGGCCGACGTCGTGGTCGTCCGATCTGGGCTCGAGCTCGAGGATGCGACGATGGTCACCGTCGATCTGCGGGTCACCGGCGCGCTCGAGGCAGCGCTCGCGACCGGTGCACGCGTCATCGCCTACGGCAGTCACGTCGACGAGGAGGCGCTGGCCGCAGCCATCGTTGCTGGTGCGGAAGCCCTGCCCCGGTCCGTGTTCTTCCGACGACTCCGCGACGGAACGATCGGGTAGCCCACCAAACCGTTTCTTGCGTGAGTTCTTGTGCAGGGGTCGCCACAACTCACGCCAGATCGGGTGGGGTCCTAGTCGTCGGGACGGTCGAGTCGCTGCCAGCCGGTGTCGGTGATCGCCCGCGGCTCGAAGAACAAGCAGTCCTCCGGGCAGGCGAACGGCATCTCCTCGGCGACGCCGAGCCGGCATCGTTGGAGCACGTCGCCCGCCGGTGTCGATCGGGTCGAGTAGTGCCGACAGTCTTCACGCACAGCCACGCCGACAGTGTCGCGCAGGACTGCCCTCAGACCCGACCGGTAGGGTCCGCGCATGAGTGAGCGTCTGTTGGTCATCGGGGGCGACGCGGGAGGCATGGCTGCGGCGTCGCAGGCTCGTCGCCGCCAGCCCTACATGGAGATCGTCGCGCTCGAGAAGGGGAATCGCACCAGCTACTCGGCCTGCGGCATCCCCTACCTGGTCGCCGGCGATGTCGAGTCGCCGGACGAGCTCGTCGCCCGGAGTCCGGAGGAGTTCCGCGACAAGTACCGCATCGACGTGCGCATGCACCACGAGGTGATGGGCATCGACCTCGAGGCCGGCAAAGTCGAGGTCCACGACCACGAGCGGAACCGCACCTTCCATCTCGGTTTCGATCTCCTCCAGATCGGTACGGGTGCACGCCCCATCCGCCCCGACGTCCCGGGCATCGACCTGCCGCACATCTACGGCGTCCAGACCGTCGACGATGGGGTGGCGTTGCTCGAACGTGCTCGCCAGTCCCACTGCCGCAAAGTCGCCGTGATCGGCGGTGGCTACATCGGGATCGAGATGGCCGAGGCCTTCATCCGTTGGGGTGCGGAGGTGACGCTCATCGAGGGCAACGATCAGGTGATGCGGACCTTCGATGCCGACATGGCGGCGCCGATCGCAACTGCGATGCGCAAGCAGGGTGTCGACGTCCGTCTCGGTGTCCGGGCGCAGGCCTTCGACGAGAAGCATGTGATCACCGATCAGGGAGAGGTCGCAGCAGACCTGGTCGTGCTCGGTCTCGGCGTGCGACCGAACTCCGAGCTCGCTGGCGATGCCGGGGTGAAGCTCGGCGTACGGAACGCGATCCGGGTCGACCGTCGCCAGCAGACCTCGGCCGACGGCGTCTACGCCGCCGGCGACTGCGCCGAGTCGTTCCATCGGGTGAGCAAGCGGCAGGTCCACGTCGCCCTCGGAACTGTCGCCAACAAACAGGGTCGAGTCGCCGGCATCAACCTCGGTGGCGGCTACGCGACCTTCCCGGGTGTCGTCGGTACCGCGATCACCAAGGTCTGTTCGACCGAGATGGCCCGCACCGGCCTGAACGAGCAGGAAGCCGACCGCAACGGCTTCCGCTACGAGTCGGTGACGATCTCGTCGACCACGCGCGCCGGCTACTTCCCCGGGAACAAGCCGATCTCCATCAAGCTGTTGGCCGAGCACGGATCGCGCCGGGTGTTGGGTGCGCAGATCGTGGGCGAGGAGGGCGCAGCCAAGCGCATCGACATCATCGCCACCGCGATCACGGCCGAGATGACCGTGGACGACGTGATCGACCTCGACCTCGCGTACGCCCCGCCGTTCTCCGGCGTGTGGGACGCTGTCCACATCGCGGCACGCAAGGGAGCGCAGGCACTCGACGACGCAGTCCTCGACGCACGGGAGTCAACGTGAAGCAGATCACCGCCATCATCAAGCCCTTCAAGCTCGACGACGTGAAGGAAGCTCTGAAGGGGATCGGCATCCAGGGGATGACGGTGTCCGAGGTACAGGGCTTCGGTCGCCAGTCCGGTCACACCGAGGTGTACCGGGGCGCGGAGTATACGGTCGAGTTCGTTCCCAAGGTGAAGGTCGAAGTGATCGTGGCGCCAGGCCAGGAGGTCGGCGTGGTCGATGCGATCGCCGACGCCGCCAAGACCGGCAAGATCGGCGATGGCAAGATCTGGGTCACGGACCTCGACGCCCTCATCCGCATCCGGACCGGCGAACGCGATACTGATGCCGTGTAGCGATGGACTCCCGTCAGGGAGTGACGTAGCGGCCCGACCGACCGGTCGGTAGGCTTGCTTCATGCTGTCTGATGCCGCGCTCACCGAGGAGCTCGCGCCCGTCGTCGCGAAACTCGTCGACCGCCACCTGACCAACACCAAGGAGTGGTTCCCGCACCGTCTGGTGCCGTGGAGCCGGGGCGAAGACATCGGTGCCGACTACGAGTGGGACCCTGCCGACACCGTGCTGTCTCCCGAGGTGCAGTCGGCGATGATCGTCGACCTCCTCACCGAGGACAACCTCCCCTACTACTTCGAGACGATCTACAACCTCTTCGGCAAGCACGAGCCATGGGGCGTGTGGGCCCGGCGTTGGACGGCCGAGGAGGGCCGCCATGCGATCGTGATCCGCGACTATCTCCACGTGACCCGCGCCGTCGACCTCGACGAGCTCGAGCGTGGTCGGATGGCGCAGGTCTCGCTCGGGGAGGTCCCGCATCCCGAGACCGTCCACGACGGCCTCGCCTACGTCACGATGCAGGAGTTGGCGACCAAGATCAGCCATCGCAACACCGGTCGTCTCCTCGACGACAAGGTCGGCTACCAGGTGATGGCGCAGGTCGCCGGCGACGAGCAGCTCCACCACGTCTTCTATCGCGACGCCGCCACGGCTGCACTCGAGGCGGATCCCGACGGCATGGTCATGGCGATCGACCGCCAGGTCCGCACGTTCGCCATGCCGGGTACCGGCATCCCCGGGTTCGCCACGCATGCCAAGCGCATCGCTCGCGCCCAGATCTACGACATGCAGATCCATCTCGAGCAGATCCTTCGGCCCATGGTCGTCGATCACTGGAAGCTCCCCGAGCTCGAGGGTCTGTCGCCCGAGGCCGAGCAGTCTCGCGAGACGGTGCTGAAGTACCTCGACCGCGTCGACTCCGCGGCCAAGAAGATGGCCGCCCGCCGCGACCGAGAGATCGAGCGCGAGATGGCCTCCGCCTGAGCGATCACGGCGCCGATCGGCGCTCGAGCCACCCGTTCACAGAGCGGAAACAATCAGGACCCTCGCTCGTCACACGCTGACGCGAATGTGACTCCACACCTGCGGCGTACAGCCGCGGGCTGATGCGTGGAGGAGTTGTCCGTGGAACCCGGTGACGTCTGGCTGTTGGTCTCGACCGTCTTGGTGCTGTTCATGGTGCCCGGTCTGGCCCTGTTCTACGGCGGCATGGTGCGTTCGAAGAACGTGCTCAACATGCTCCTGATGAACCTCTTCTGTCTCGGCATCGTGCCGCTGGTGTGGGTCACGGTCGGAGCGAGCCTCTCCGGCGGTGGGTCGTCCAGCGTGATCGGCAACCTCGACTTCGCCTTCCTCCGCGACCTCGACGGCAACGGGTTGTTGCTCACCGCGTTCTTGATGACGTTCGCTGCCATCACACCGGCGCTCATCAGCGGGGCCGTCGCCGACCGCATGAAGTTCTCGGCCTGGGCCGTCTTCGTCCCTGTCTGGAGCCTGCTCGTCTACGTGCCGGTCGTGTATTGGATCTACGGCGTCGACAACGAGACCGGAGATCTCATCGGCTGGCTCGGTGCCCGCGGGTCCCTCGACTTCGCCGGCGGCACGGCGATCCACATCAACGCTGGCGTCGCCGCGCTCGCCATGGTGCTCGTCCTCGGCCGCCGTAAGGGCTGGCCCCGTGAAGCCATGCCGCCGCACAACCTCCCCTTCGTGCTCCTCGGCACCGGCATCTTGTGGTTCGGCTGGTTCGGCTTCAACACCGGCGGCGCTGCCGGCAACACCGCGCTGACCGCGACGGCGCTGATGAACACGTTCCTCGCTGCGTCGACCGGCATGATCGCCTGGCTGATCGTCGAGCGGGTGAAGGACGGCCACTTCACCGTGCTCGGCGCCTGCTCTGGCGTCGTCGCCGGGCTCGTCGCCATCACACCGGCAGCGGCATACGTCGGTGGCCTCGCCGGCATGGCGTTCGGTGCCGTCGCCGGCATCTGCTGTTACCTGGCCATCCAACTCAAGTACCGGTTCCGCTACGACGACAGCCTCGACGTCGTCGGTGTCCACATGGTCGGCGGCATCGTCGGCGGCGTGCTCATCGGCTTCTTCGCCGACTCGAACATCCTGGGGGGCGGCCCGGAGGAAGAAGGACTGTTCTTCGGCGGCGGCGCCGACCTGCTCGTGGAGCAGGTCTTCTCGATCGCCGTCGTCCTGGCGTTCTCCTTCGTCGCCACGTTCATCATCGCCAAGGTGCTCGATGCCGTCATCGGCCTCCGTGTCGACGAGTCCGGCGAAGCAGGCGGACTCGACCAATCCGAACATGCCGAGTCGGGCTACTCCTTCGCCGACCTCGGATCGATGCAACGCGGCTGATCCGTAGGCTCGCCACACCATGGACCTCGCCCGCGACGAGCTCAGCGCCGACACGACGCTCGTCGGCCGACCGCTGTGCGAGGCGTACGCAGACCGCGCGGACGCGTATCTACGAGCGCTGTTCGATGCTGCGATCGACGCGCCGTCCGGTGTCTCGCTGGTTGCCCTGGGTGGGTACGGCCGACGTGAGCTGAGTCTCCAGTCGGACCTCGACGTCTTGCTGTTGCACGATGCAAAGCGCGACATCGGACCGATCGCCGACGCCATCTGGTACCCGGTGTGGGACACGGGCGTGAAGCTCGGCCACGCGGTGCGGACCACGAAGGAGGCGTTGGCACTCGCCGGCGAAGACCTCGACTCAGCCACAGCGCTGCTCCAGGCGCGTCATCTCGCCGGCGACTCTGCGCTCACCGACGCACTGATCGGCAAGGGTGAAGATCTGTGGCACAAGCGCGCGACACGTTTCCTGCCCGAGCTCGCCGAGCGAGTCCGTGAACGGCACGCTCGGTCCGGCGAGGTCGCATTCCTGCTCGAGCCCGACCTCAAGGACGGACGAGGTGGACTCCGCGATGTGCAGTCGCTGCATTGGGCGGCGAAGGCTCGGGCCATGCTCTGGGAGGGCGACGACGTGACGCTCGACGATGCCTACGACGTGTTGCTCACGACCCGTGTCGAGCTCCACCGGCGAACCGGCCGACCCGGCGACGTCCTCGTGCTCCAGGAGCAGGACGCGGTGGCCGCGGCGCTCGGTGATGCCAGCGCCGACGACCTGATGCACCGGGTGGCCTCGGCAGCCCGCACGATCGCCTTCCGCTCGGACGACGCGTGGCGGCGCGTCGAGGCGACCTTCGGTGGCCAGTTCGGACGCAGCCGACGCGTGCGGATGATCTCCAAGTCGATCACGGTCCGTGAGGGCGAGGTGCACCTCGACGCTGACGCTGATCTCGACGATCCCGTGCTCGGCCTCCGCGTGCTCGCTGTTGCCGCGGTGGAGGATCTCCCGGTGCATCGCTCGGCGCTCGACCGGCTCGCCGTCATCCCCGACCTCCCGGTTCCCTGGCCCGACGATGCGCGAGATGCGCTCGTCGCTGTCCTGGCGACGGGACGGGCAGCCATCGGACACCTCGAGTCGTTCGACCAACACGGCTTGTTCACCAAGGTGCTGCCGGAGTGGTCGTCCGTGCGGTCGAAGCCGCAGCGGAACGCCTATCACCGGTTCACCGTCGACCGTCATCTGTGCGAGGCAGCGTCCAACGCCGCGGGCTTGGCAGAGCGCGTCGATCGGCCCGACCTGCTCCTGATCGGCGCGCTCCTGCACGACATCGGCAAGGGGTTCCCAGGCGATCACACGGTCGTGGGGATGGCGTTGGTCGACGACATCGGCCATCGGATGGGGTTCGGCGATGCCGACGTCGCCACGTTGGTCGCCATGGTCGAGCACCACCTGTTGCTCCCCGACGTTGCCACGCGCCGCGATCTCGACGACCACGAGGTCATCGATCGAGTCGCGGCCGACGTCGGATCGCTCGAACGACTCGAGCTCCTCCACGCGCTCACCGAAGCCGACTCGATGGCCACGGGGCCGGCGGCATGGAGTCCATGGAAGGCCGAACTGGTGGACGCGCTCGTCGCCCGGACGGCGCACGTACTCGGTGGCGGTGAGGTCGACGAGGTGACCGTCGACTTCCCGTCAGAAGCGCTGTTGGCTCGGGCCGCCGAGGGTGTTCGGATCGTCGAAGGCGACGGTCAGACGCTCACGGTCATCGACGTCGACCGTCCAGGTCTCTTCAGCCGAGTGTCGGGGGTGTTGTCGCTGCACGGCCTCGCCGTGCTCGATGCCAACATCACCACGGTCGACGGGCGAGCGCTCGAGGTCCTCAGCGTCGAATCGAGTTTCGGGCCGACGTTCTCGTGGGAGCGGGTCGAGACTGACATCGCGCTGGCGCTCGACGGGCGTCTCGCCCTCCGAGCGCGCCTCGCCGAACGAGAGGCGACGTATCGCCGTCCCCGCAGCACGCTCGAAGTCGAGGCGAAGGTCGAGTTCCACCTCGACGAGTCGTCGACCGCCACCGTCGTCGAGGTCCACACGTCCGACTCGGTCGGCGTGCTCTACCGGATCACCGACGCCATCGCCGACTTCGACCTCAACATCAGCCGTGCCCGCGTCCAGACGTTGACCGACCAGGTCGTCGACTCGTTCTACGTGCAGGGACCCGGTGGTGGAAAGGTCGAGCAGACGATGCGGGACGAACTCCGGCGAGCGATCCTCCACGCCCTGGGCTGACGGGCGCTACTCGACGTAGCTGTGACGCCCGCGTTCGTGCCAGTCGACCGCGAAGGCGAAGAACTCGTCGCCGAACGGGTCTGCACCCTGGAGTGGCATGGAGCCGCGGCGGATGGTCCAGTCGTCCGGTGCCAGCTCGGCCGCCTTCTCGAAGTGCGGAGTGGCTGCATCGTCGTCGCCAGCGCGGTGAAGCCATGCGGCGACCCGACGGTGCGCTCGAGCGAGGGATGGCTGGTCGGCCGGCGGCTGGGACCAGCGAGCGACCAGGCCACTCTCGATCTCTCCCTCGACGGCCCACTTGCGCAGTGCATCGTGGTGCACGGCTGAGTCGACGCCAGAGAACTCGCGGAACCGATCGTCGCCTGGGGCGATGGTCGGCGGACGGACCATGTCTCCCTGTTCGTCGAACCACACTGCGGTCGGGACGTTGACGATTCCGAACCAGTCGGCCACGACGTGGTTCACGTCGAGCACCGATGGGAACGTGAGTCTGGCCTCGTCGAGCCAGGGCCGGGCCGACTCGGCGTCGTCGTCGAGACTCACGGCAACGGCGGTCACGCCGTTGCCGGAGAGGTCATTGATCAGTTGCTCCCAGACCGGGAGCTCGTGGCGACACCCTCACCACGACGCCCAGGCGATGAGCACGACCTTCTTGCCCGCGGTCCCGGACAGGTCGACCATTCGGCCATTGACGTCGGGAAGCGAGAGCTCGTGCAGGTTCCGCACCTCGCCACGACCCATCGGATCGTCCGCGAGTGCCAGCACCGGTCCCGTCGGATCGAGCACCGTCTGCTTCCCCAACGCCGCGGCGACGGCTCGGAGATCGAGTGAGCCATCGTCGTGATCGATGGTGTCGCGAACCGGGACGCACACCGGTCCACGGCACAGGCCCTCCGGCTTCCTGATCCAGCCGATGGCTGCCTCGAGATCGGAGGGCGAGATCCAGACGGCATCGCCGTCGACGCGCGCGTCGACCGTGGTCTCGCTGTCGTCGAGCACGGTGATGGTCATGGGTCCACCGTGCCACATCGCTGTCGCTAGCGTCCCGGTCATGGCTGCTACCGATGGAGGACCCACCCGCCAGGACCTCCGGCGGTGGTCGGAAGCGTTGGCGGGCATCGCCAAGACGGGCCTCGGATTCACCGACAGCCTGTATGAGAAGGAGCGGTACGAGGAGATCCTCGCCGTGGCTGCGGACATCCGTGTCGCTGGCGGATCGCCGTTCGACCCAGACCACTTCGTCGACGAGTGGATGAAGGGTGTGGGCGAGGGTGTCCCGGGCTACCAGACCCCGAAGGTCGCGATCGGAGCCGCGGTCTACAACGACGAGCGCGAGATCCTGCTGGTGCAGCGTGCCGACTCCGGCGTCTGGCTCTACCCGACCGGCTGGGCCGACATCGGCTACTCGCCGGCCGAGGTGGCCGTGAAGGAGGTGGGGGAGGAGACCGGCATCGAGTGCGTCGTCGAGCGCGTCCTCATGGTCCTCGACGGGATGCGCCTCGGGTTCACCGCTGTTCCGCTCTACTCACTGGTGTTCCTGTGTCGAGCGATCGGCGGGACGCTGCAGCGCCACGAACTCGAGACGACCGACGTCGGCTTCTTCGCCCGCGATGCCTTGCCGGCGCCCATGGCCGGCTACGACCACTGGGGCGATCACGTCTTCCGGGCCATCGACGGCGAGGATGTCGGCGTCTGGTTCGATGAGCCACGCCTCGACATCTGGCGCGGCGAGTAGCGCCTCAGTCCTGGTCGCGGAGAAAGCGTTCGACCTCGTCGATGAGGTCGGCCGGTTCGTCGTCGCCCTCGTCGTGCCGTTGCTCGAGCGCTGCCACGTAGGCCTGCGTCTCGTCGTCGTCCTCGACCAACTCGTTGATCTGGCGTTCGTACGAGGCGGTCGCGATCTCGAGGTCGGTGGTGATGACGCCGACGTCGAGGAGCGCAGCGGTCTTCTCGACGAGTGCGAGCGTGGCCTTCGGGGAGGGCGATCCCGGCACGTACGTCGGCACCGTGGCCCAGAGCGAGGCCGACGTCATGCCCGCGTCGCGACAGCGGGAGTGCAGCACTCCGACGATCCCGGTGGGCCCTTCGTAGGTCGATCGGAGCAGGCCGAGTCGGTCGACGACCTCCTCGTCGTACGCCGTACCTGCGATGTTGACGGGACGAGTGTGCGGCACCTCGGCGAGCAGGGCGCCGAGCGTGACGATCATGGCGGCGTCGTAGGTCTGAGCGACCTCGATGACCGCGTCGCAGAAGGTCCGCCATCGGAGTTGTGGCTCGACGCCCTGCACCAGGACGACGTCGCGGCCCTTGTCGGGGAGGCGGCCGGCGGCGAAGGTGTTGCTCGGCCAGTCGATCACCCGCAAGCCGTCTTCGACCCGGACTTCCGGGCGGGTCGATGTGAAGTCGAAGAACTCCTCCGGATCGATGTCGGCGAAGGGCTCGGCGTCCCATCGGTCGGTGAACCAGCGGATGGCGGACGATGCAGCGTCGCCGGCGTCGTTCCAACCCTCGAACGCAGCGATGACGACAGGACGCTCGAGCGTGGGGCGATGAGTCCAACGGAGGTGCTCCACATCATGAGGCTACCGGCGCATCGACGGACTCCTGCCGACGCCGCCACGTCCGCCCCCCGAACGCTTCTGGTCACCGAATCGGCGGTTGGAGTGCACGATCTGGTGACCAGAACGAGCGGGGGTGGTCGGTAGCGTGCCGGGCATGTTCATCGAGATCGTCGCCGAGGTCACCGACGAGTTGGTCGAGGCCTACGAGCGCCTGACGCCGCAGCTGTCCAAGTCGAACCCGCCTCCCGACCGCGAGGCACTCGAGGACATCGTCGGTGCACCGGCGACCGACGTGTTCATCGCCACCGACGAAGACGGCACGATCCTCGGTACCTCGACGTTGGCCGTCTTCCGCATCCCGACCGGACGTCGGGCGTGGATCGAGGACGTCGTCGTGGACGACGCCGGACGAGGCAAGGGGATAGGCGGCATGCTGACCCGGGCCATGGTCGACCGGGCCGGAGAACTCGGGTGCACCACTGTCGACCTCACGTCTCGTCCCTCACGAGAAGCCGCCAACCGGCTCTACGTCCGTGAGGGCTTCGAAGTCCGCGAGACGAACGTCTACCGACGGACGCTAGAGAGCTGACTCCACCGAGGGTGCCAGGGCGTCGAGCCTGAGCATTCGGTCACAGCGGTCTGCTGCCCAGACGAGGTGACTCCGGCATCGGAGTTGGACAATCGACGGCGAGAAAACAGCCGCCCGCGATAGGTAGTGGTAGCGCTCGCCCGACACTGTTGCGAGGCCGCCGAAGAACCGGCATTATGCCGGTAATCGGGCCCGGCGGGGTCGGTGGTGGGGTCATGGTTGTTGCTCCTCGATGAGCTGGTTGTAGATCTCGGCGCGTCCGGTTTGGCCGTGCTCGGTGGCGTGGTCTCGTTGCCGGATCAGGACCGGCACGTGGGTCGGGTCGGTGGCGTAGAAGCTGCAGGTTTCGCAGATGGTTTCGTAGTGGCAGTCGGTGTTGGCGGGCCGGTCACACCAGCCGTTGGCGAGCATGCGGCGGTGCTCGTCGTGGAGCCGTCGCATGTTGGGTCCCTCGACGGTGGCGGGCTGTCGGGCTTGGTAGAGGCCGTCGACTTTCGCGGTCACGGCGAAGTACTCGTCGGCGACGGTGCGGTTGGCGATGCGGGCGTAGACCAATGTCATCTCGAGGCTCTTGTGGCCGAGCATGGCGGCGATGTTCTCGAGGCGCATGCCCTGGTTGATGGCCTGCGTTGCGAGCGTGTGGCGCAGCTGGTGCGGGTGGACGTGACCGACCCCGGCGGCCTTCGCGATCCGCCGGACCATGCGCGATGCCCGGTCCCGGTTCAACGCGCCGACCTGGTCAGCGAAGAGTCGTTGGTGGCGGGCGATGAATACCGCCTGGTCGGTCTGCCAGGCCGTGATCTGTTCGACGAGTTCGGGTTGGAGGGGAACGAGTCGGTCGGTGCGGAGCTTGCCGACCGGGACGTGGAGCCAGTGGTGGCCGCTCATGACGGCGACCGGATCGGGCGGCAGGTTGCAGAGCTCGGAGACACGCATCCCGGTCCGGGCCAACAACAACACGACGAGGCGTCGGAGCGGATCTTGTTCGGTGGTGGCGTGGTGGAGGAACGCGGCCATGGCGTCGTCGTCGAGGAACTTGGGCATCGGCTCCGGGCGGGCTGGGACGTCGCCGTGAATGATCGGATTCCTCGGGGGCGCGTCGGTCCAGTCCCATTCGATGATCCGATCGAAGAACACTTTCAACAGCCGCAGCCGTTGACGGATCGAGTTCGTCGCCAACGACTTCCCGGTGCTCGTGGTTGTCGTGTGGCAGTGGATCTTGAACGCCTCGATGTGACTGCGGCCGATGTCGGCTGCGCCGACCACGGCGGGGTCGTGATCGGCGAGCCACAACCCGAAACCACGCAGTGCTCCGTCGGCCGCGTAGATCGTGCGCGGGGCGAGGGTGAGGGCCTGTTGTTCCAGGTAGGAGCGCATGGTCGACGCCAACCGGGGACAACGCGCCGCCAGCGTCGACCACTGCTGCAACGACTCGTTGCGCGCGGTGGCGGGGGCGGCGGTCATCGGTCCGCTCCGAGCGCGAGGACCTCGTCAGCGAACCGTTTCGCATCGGCGTCGAGGGTGTCGACGGCGCGGAGATATTCGTCGGCGAGCCAGTCGTTTGACAGATGCAAGTAGATGCGCGTCGACTCGATCGACCGGTGCCCGGCCTGGGCCTGGACCGCTTCCAACGACATGCCGGCCTCGCGGAGTCGGGTCAGACATGTGTGCCGCAACTCGTGGCATGTGCAATGCGAGAGGCCGGCGCGTTCGCGGGCCGACAACACGATCTGATCCAGCCCCTTCGGCGACAACGGCTTGCCCGTGTTCGGGCCCTTCAACACCACGAACACCCGATCCGTCAACGCGTGGTCGGGGCGTTCGTCGTGGAGGTAGTTGGCGACCGAATCGAAGAACCGTTTCGACACCGGGACCTGGCGTTGATGGCCGCCCTTGCCGTCAACGATGAACACCCGCCGGTCCCCGAACTTCAGATCCGTCATGCGGAGGCCGAGGACTTCGCAGCGACGCAGCCCGCCCAACACCATCGCTTCGACCATGGCCCGATCCCGCCACTTCCGACACGCCCCCAACAGGCCAGTGACCTCATCGGGTTCGAGAATCGTCGGCAAGGTTGTCGGGGTCCGGATCAACGGCGTGCCCCGATCGGTGCGCGACCGCTTCCGGTTCGACAAACCCCGCGGCACCGGGTTCGCATCGACCTCGCCACACGCCAGCAAGAACGCGTACAACCCGGAGATCGATGACAGTCGCCGTTGGATCGTGCGCGCCGACATGCCCGACTCGCCATCGCCGAGACGCACGACTGAACGGTCGCCGCGCTGCGCAGTGATGAACCCGAGGACGTCCGCGGTGGACACGTCGAGCGGGTCGACGTCGACGACGGAGAAGAACACCTTCAAGTCATACGCGGTCGCCCACACCGTGTTCGGCCGAGCTCGCGCCGCCACGAACTCCAAGTAGCGATCGACCTCGCGATGGCCCAGGCGAAGGACCGGTCGATCACCGCGATCAGCGGCATGAACAAGACACGGCAACCAGCTCATCGGTCGCTCTCCTCACAGCTCGAGAACACGTCCTGTGAATGGTCCCGAAACGCCACGAGGATTACAGGCATATATGGCAATCTTCGGCGGACGCGCAGGGACCTCGATGCTGTATGGAATCGGGCCTGCGATGGAATGTGGTGGTCGGGCGCCGTCGCCCTGTGGTGCTGCGCTGGCGGACATGCTCTCCATTCACAGCCTTGCGATTCAACGGCGGTCTGCTGCATGCCGTTGAATCGCGCTCACCTTACGAAGTTGACGTAGCGATGGAGATCTGTCGGTTGTTCGGGCTGGTGGCCCCATCCGAAGCCGCGCAGTGGACGGCCAGCCGCGCTGCCGAGTTCGAGCTTTACGAAGACCTCGATGGGGCCGAGAGAGTTGAG
>JBBSLH010000055.1:0-15289 GCA_038255425.1 Acidimicrobiales bacterium | reverse complement strand
GGGCGGTGCGTCGGCAGGCATCAACGCTGAGGGCGACGACGTCGACCCAGCGGTGGCGAGCTTCGTCGACGAGACCAAGGAACTGGTGTCGAGCGGGCGCTGGGCCACCGACCCGGGGCTCGGACTCACCGAGTCCGACCTCGGCGAGCTGCGTATCGCCGACCCCCGCCCACCCGAGCTCTGGACGAGCGATCTCGCGATCACGCTGGCCGCCGATGGCGCTGTCGCTGCGGCCCGCGCCGCGCTCGGATCCGATCTGACGGGAGCGACGTGGGCGGCCGAGGGCAAGGGGCCGCTCGTCGAGGCAGCGAAGGTCGCCATGACCCGCGAAGGCGCCGTCGCGGCTCCTGGTGCCGGTGGCGTCGAATCGGAATGCGACGTGTTGTTCGTGGCGGGAAAGACCGGAGCACTCGATCACGAGGCCGCCGACACCGTGCGAGCAAAGGTCATCGTCCCACTCACGCCCGTGCCGATGACGGCTCGAGCGCACGCTGTGTTGACGCAAGCCGGTCGGATCCATGTCCCCGATTTCCTGTCGATCGCTGCGCCGTTGCTGCGGGCCCACGACGCCGACTCAGGTGACCCGGTCGAGCGGGTGGAGGCTGCGGTCAGCGCGGTGGCCAGCGAAGGAACCGGCCTCTGGATGGCAGCAGTCGGGAAGGCCGAAACATTCCTCTCGACGTGGCAGGACGAACTGCCCTTCGGTCGCCCCCTCGCCTGACCGGGCTCACTCGCAGCCTGCCCGAACCACACCCTCGACGATCTCCGACGCATCGACTCCAGCGCCCGGCGGGGCGAAGAGACCACGGCCCTCGAACCCGCCCGGGCCGACCACCAACAGTGGATCGGTTGCGCCCGGGTCCCGAAGGTCACTCACGACGCCGTCCACCTCGAATCGCTGAGCGACCAGTGCCCGGTCCGGCGCGTCGGGATCCCCGAACACGATGGTGATCGTGTCGGTGATCGTGGGTGAAGCGCCCTGACTACGGAATCGGCGGACGTCGACGTTGAGTTCCGTGCCGTCCTCGGTTGCCCCCGCGATTGTTGCGGCGAGGAGCTCGGCCGGCACCTCCCCATCGGGGGTTGCGTCGGGACTGATGGCGCACGTCACCACGTCGAGGCTCAGCTGGGCGATCTGGCCGGCATCGTCGGGAAGGAAGACCAGCGCTGTGCCGGGCACCGCACCGATGTCCGGAACACCGCCGAGCGTGACTGCAGGCGTGGGTGTCTCGTCGTTGGACCCGGTCGACGGCGAAGCGACATCGTCACCGTCACCGCACGCCATCACCGCGAGCCCGGCGAACGCGAGCAGCGCCATCTTCCTCCGCATCCGGCGAACCGTACAGTGGGTCCATGGGCTCCGAGGACGAGATCAGGGCGCTGACCCCGACGTCATATGTCGTCCTCGGGTTGGTCCACACCCTGCAGCCGTGCACGTCGTACGACATGAAGCAGCTGGTCAAGGTGTCGATCGGCAACTTCTGGCCGTTTCCCCACAGCCAGCTCTACGCCGAGCCTGCCCGGCTCGTGGACGACGGTCTCCTCGTGGAGGAGCAGGAGGAGACCGGTCGGCGTCGGCGGCTCTACCGTTTGACGGACGCAGGCGAGGCGACGTTCCGCGAGTGGGTGCGACTGCCGGCGCAGGAGATCGGCGAGTTGCGCGACGAGGGATTGCTGAAGTTGTTCTTCTCCGACTCGGGCGACCGCGATGCGATCGTCGAGCTCGCACGGGCACAGGTCGAGGTGCACGAGGAGCGCATCGAGTCGTTGACCCGATTGCGTGAGCAGGTGTCGGACGATGCCGGCCCGGCCCAGATGGCGACGCTCGAACTCGGTGTGCGATGGGACCGCACGGCGGCCGACTTCTGGGCCGAGGTGGCCGAGAACCCGCCGGGAGTGGACTAGGGAGCCAGACGACGCAGGCCCATCGTCGCGGCGCTGCGCAGACACGCGATCGTGACGTTCACGAAGTCGAAGTGGTCACTCCAGAGCACGATCCGGCCGTCGCAGACCTCGAACGTCCCGCACACCCAGAACTCGGGGCGGAAGTCGCCCTTGCCGATGAGGTCGACTCGTTCGGTGAGGACGATGTCGCCGTCGACGGCCAGGTGGTTGATCCGAGCCTCGAAGTCGTCGCAGTACCTGCCGAGGAATCCCATCGCTCGCTCGAACTGGGACCGGCCCCGAACGGCGGGAAGGCCCTTGTTCACGTAGACGATGTCGTCGCTCACCATCGCGGTCGCAGCAGCGGTGTCGAGCCGCTCCAACGCCTCGAGAAATGCTCGGACGACGGTCTCTGGACTCTGGTCGGCCATGGTCGGAGCGTAGGTCGTACGGTGGGTCCATGATCCCGACCTGTTCGTTCGGCACCACCGGCCACACGAGCACGAGGGTCATTTTCGGGGCGGCGGCGCTGGGTGCGATGTCGCAGCCGCGTGCGGACGCCACGCTCTCGCTCGTGACGGAAGCTGGCGTCAACCACATCGACACCGCGGCCAGCTACGGCGAGTCGGAGCTGCGGCTGGCGCCGTGGTTGGCCGACCACCGGTCGTCGGTCTTCCTCGCGACCAAGACGGGTGAACGGTCCGGTCCGGCGGCGCGGTCGCAGCTCGAAGCGTCGCTCGCCCGGATGGAGGTCGACCACGTCGACCTGATCCAACTGCACAATCTCGTCGAGGACGACGAGTGGCAGACCGCCTTCTCCCCCGGCGGCGTCGTGTCGGCGATGGCCGATGCTCGCGAGGAGGGCCTCGTGCGACACATCGGCGTCACCGGCCACGGGCTGCGGATCGCGTCGATGCACGCTCGATCGCTGGCCGAGTTCGACTTCGCGTCGGTGCTGTTGCCGTTCAGTCCGGTGCTGCTGCGCGACCCCGGCTACGCCGACGACGTCGCTTCGTTGCGTGCGACATGCCGCGCGCGTGGCGTCGCAATGCAGACGATCAAGGCGATCGCTCGGCGTCGCTGGCGTGATGATGACGACTCGAAGAAGTTCGCCTGGTACGAACCCGTGCGCGATGCCGACGTGATCGAACGTGCGATGCGATTCGTGCTCGCCGAGGACGACCTCTTCCTCAACACGTCGAGCGATGCGACGCTGCTGCCGACCGTGTTGGACATCGCCGGCCGGCTGGGCGACTCGGTGGTCGCACCCACCGCAGCCGAACTGGCCGCCGACATCCATGCAGCCGGGATCGAGCCCATCTTCGACGGAGGCGTGCTCGAACGGATCTGAACTTCAGTCCGATCGCATCGAGCGACGCTGGAGCCCGAAGACTCCGAGTCCAGCGGGACCGGCCATCAGCGTGAGTGCGAGAGCGAGTCGGGCATTGCGCTGCTCTTCGAGCGCCGTGCGCCAGATCCACCGACCGACGAACAGATCGAACGCGATGAAGTGCGTCCAACCGATGAGGAAGCCGGCCGGCTTGCCCATGCCCTCCCGCAGCCCGACCAGATCACTCACGTCGAACTTCTGATCCGAGGTGAGGGCCATGTGCGCGAATTGGAGCGCGTAGGCCGCGGCCAGCGCTGCCATCATCGCGTCAGACCACCGCACGAGTCGGGCCGTGAGCTTGGACCTGGGAGCGATGATCATCGCCGCCCACACCGGTATCACGGACAGGTTCAGGGCGCGGAAGATCGGCGCCTCGTTCGACTCGTCGATCACAGGATCCATGGCCGGATCGTAGGAGTTCGCGCATACCCCCTTGGGGGTCTGGCGAAGCAGTGGCTCGTCTCCTACTGCGGCACTTCTGGATCCGGCGACGTCAGGTCCGGCGAGGTCGGCACAGACATCGACGGAACCGACTGCTCAGAGGTTGGTGACAGGAAGTCCACGGCGACGACCGTGGCCACCGCTCATTCCCACTCGATGGTGCCCGGCGGCTTGGATGTGATGTCGTAGGCCACGCGATTGATCCCGGGGACCTCGTTGATGATCCGCGACGACATCTTCTCGAGCAGGTCGTAGGGAAGGCGGGCCCAGTCGGCGGTCATGGCGTCGTCGGAGGTGACGGCCCGGATGATGCACGGGTAGCCGTAGGTCCGCTCGTCGCCCATGACACCGACGGCACGGATGTCGGGCAACACCGCGAAGGCCTGCCAGATCTCACGGTCGAGGCCGGCCTTGTGGAGCTCGGCCCGCACGATCGCGTCGGCTTCCTGCAACAACGCGACCTTGTCGGGCGTGACCTCGCCGATGATGCGGACGCCGAGACCCGGACCGGGGAACGGCTGGCGCCAGACGATCTCCTCCGGCAGCCCCAGTTCCTCACCGACACGACGCACCTCGTCCTTGAACAGGTCACGCAGGGGCTCGATGAGCTCGAAGTCCATGTCGTCGGGCAGGCCGCCCACGTTGTGGTGCGACTTGATCGTGGCCGACTTCGCGCCACCGCCCGACTCGACGATGTCGGGGTACAGCGTCCCCTGCACCAGGTAGTCGGCGTCGGTGAGTCCGCCCTTGGCGTCCTCGAAGATCCGGATGAACAGCTCACCGATGACCTTACGCTTGGCCTCTGGCTCGGTGATGCCGGCAAGGGCTTCGAAGAACCGATCGCCGGCGCGCACATGGATCAGCTCGATCCCGAAGTTCCGCTTGAACGTCTCGACCACCTGGTCGCCCTCGTCCTTCCTCATGAGGCCGGTGTCGACGAACACGCAGGTGAGCTGGGAGCCGATGGCCTTGTGGACCAACGCCGCGGCGACCGCAGAGTCGACGCCTCCGGACAGTCCGCAGATGGCACGGCCCGATCCGACCTGCGCCTTGACGGCGGCGACCTCGGTCTCGATGACCGACGACATGGTCCAGTTGGGGCGACAGCCACAACCGTCGTAGAGGAAACGCTTCAGGAGTTCCTGGCCGTAGGGCGTGTGCACGACCTCGGGATGGAACTGCACGCCGTAGATCCCGGCCTCGGGCTTCTCGAACACCGCAGCGGGGGTGTCCGGCGTGGAGCCGAGCACGTTGAACCCATCGGGCGCCCGGGTGATGGTGTCGAAGTGGCTCATCCACACGACTTGGTCCTCGGGAGCGTCGTCACCGAACAACACGCCGGAGGCGACCCGGCGGAGGTCGGCGCGGCCGTACTCGCCGCGACCGGTCTTGGCCACCTCGCCGCCGAGGTCGCGGGCGATGAGCTGGCCGCCGTAACAGATCCCCAGGATCGGGACGCCGGTGTCGTAGATCTCGGTGTCGACGTTCGGGGCGCCCTCGGCATGGACCGATGCGGGGCCACCCGAGAAGATCACGCCCTTGGGATTGCGCCGTGCGATCTCCTCGGCAGTGATGTCGTGGGGGACGATCTCGGAATGAACGTGCGCCTCGCGGACGCGGCGAGCGATCAGCTGTGCGTACTGCGCCCCGAAATCGACGACGAGGACGGTGTCGAAATCGTCCGAGAGCTTCTCGGGCGTGACGCTCACTGGTTCGAGTCCCCGCGTGGAACGACCATCAGCTCGGCCTTCTGGAAGTCCTTGAGCGATTCATAGCCGCTGCTCGCCATCGCCGCACGCAACGCTCCCATGAGATCGAGACGACCGTCGGACGAGTCGGAGGGGCCGACGAGAACCTCACGCTGGGTTCCACGCTGGGGCACACGGATACGAGCGGAATGGGGAACGTCGGCACGAGCAGCCACCGGCGCCCAGTGACAGCCATGGCCTGGCGCATCGGTGGCACCGGCGAGCGGAGAGCCGAGCATCACGGCATCTGCGCCACAGGCGAGCGCCTTCGCCACATCGCCGCCGGTGTCCATGCCACCGTCCGCGATCAGATGGACGTACACGCCGGTCTCGTCGAGGTGACGCATACGCGCGGCGCGGGCATCGGCGATCGCGGTCGCGAGGGGCACACCGACGCCGAACGTGTCGGCCGTCGTCGCGCCGGTCGTCGTGCCGACACCGACCAGGATGCCGGCAGCGCCGGTCCGCATGAGATGCAGCGCTGCTTGGTAGCTGGTGCACGAGCCGACCAGCACCGGGATGTCGAGTTGGCGGATGAACGTCTTGAGGTTGAGCGGCTCGACCGAGTCTTCCGACGTCTTGGTGACGTGCTCGGCCGACACGACGGTCGAGCGGATGACCAACAGGTCGAGCTCGGACTCGAGGACCTTCGGGAGCAGCTCCTCGATGCGGTGCGGCGTCACCGACCCCGCAGCGACTGCACCGGTCTCCCGGATGGCGTGCACCCGAGAAACGATGAGGTCGGGATCGACCGGCTGCTTGTAGATCTCACGGAGGCGAGCCGCAGCGACGTCGTCGTCGAGTTCGGCGATCTCGGCCAGGACCGGTGTCGGATCGTCGTAGCGCGTCCAGAGTCCTTCGAGGTCGAGAACGGCGACGCCGCCCATCTCGTCGATGGCGCTCGCGTTGTCCGGGCTGACGACCGAGTCGCAGGGGGCAGCGAGGACGGGGAGCTCGAAGCGGAAGCCCTGGAGCTCCCACGACAGGTCGACCAGCTCGGGGTCGCGGGTGCGTCGGCTCGGCACGATGGTCAGCTCGTCCAGCCCGAAGCCCCGGCGGGCGGTCTTTCCGAGCCCGATCTCGATCTCAGCCACGGTTGTGCCCCTTCCCCGTCGGCGTCGACGGGAGCGGTCTGGGAAAGAGGCGAGTGTAGTGAGCGCCACACCCGACGCCGGCCATCAGCGGAGCAGTCGGACCGCTTTGGCGGCGGCCGCGGCGCGGGTCTCCACCCCGAGGACCGCGAACACGCGCTGAAGATGTTTCTTGACCGTTCCCACGGCGATGCCGAGCGAGTCGGCGATCTGACGGTTGGTCGCTCCGGTCGCCAGCCGACTCACCACCTCGGACTCACGCGCGCTCAGTCCGAGTGCTCGGAGCATCGCCGAGTCGAAATCAGAATGGTCCTCGGAGGCGAGCGGACGCTCGAACAACAGGTATGGGGGCATCGCGCTGGGGACCAGGAAGGCGACGAACGGCCCGTCCGGCAACTCGACTTCCTCAGGATCACCCGGTACCGATCGGCCGTCGCCCGTGGTCGCCCGCTGCCGCTCCACCAGGTCGGCCACCGACGGATACAGGATGCCCGACGCGTCGGCGACCACGGCATCCTCTGACTCGTCGGCCAGGGTGCCGTCGGCGCCGACGAGATGCGTACGCCATCCGCGGCGGCCCATCGCCGCACGCAGCCCGGCGTGCTCAGCGAGCTGGCCGTTGCGGGCGATGACGTGGCGACCGAACGCAGTCAGCAACGCTCGCTCGCGATCGTTGAAGTCGACGGCAGCACGGCTGCATGCGAGTCCGGCGACGGTGCCGGGGGGACTCGGAACTCGCAACGCCAGTTGGTGACGGACACCGAGGACCTCGTAGTACTCGCGGAACAGCGGCCCGGACCGCCACGCTCCATCTCCCTCGACATCGGCCCACGTCAGCGCCCGGGTGTCGCCGGTCCGTTCGAAGTGGTCGATCAGGGGATTGTCGTTCCAGAGCCGGTCGAAGATCGGACGCAGGTCGTCGTAGCGGTGGGCCTCGGGCGTGGCGAGACGCACCACGTAGTCGACGTGCGAGCTCGACAGCCAGTTGAAGGTGCACAGGTCGGCAGGAATCAGCGTCGAGGTCTGCTCCAGGATCCGCTGCAACAGGTCCTCACGATCGTGCGCATCACCAAGCACGAGCGCGGCGGCCAACAGTGCGTCGACATCGTCCAGGGAGAGGTCCGCCACTTCCACGTGGCGAGCGTACCGAGACCCGCGGCTACCCCCTATGGCCCATTGCCGATGGCACCTCCCTTCAACGACGGTGGACGCGTGCGTCGACTCCGCGTTGCCTTCATCGTTCTCGTGACCCTCACGCTGGCCATGGCCGCCTGTGGTGGTGACGACGACACCGACGTCGCTACGCCTCTCGACGACACCAGCGACGACACCGGTAGCAGCGCCGACGAGTCGGACCCGGCCGGCGACGACGACGACGGCGCTGCCAGCACGTACGGCGGCACAGACGCATGCTCGCTCCTCGACGAGGACTTCCTCAACGAGACGCTCGACGGTCAGACCACGAACTTCGGCGACCCCTTCCAGTTCCAGGCGCCGCTCGGAACCGAGCCCGCGGCGACCTGTTCGTGGAAGGACAGCAGCGGGCTCTCGGTTCAGCTCACCATCGAGCCGACGGCGGAGGCCGAGACCGACGACCACAGCGGCCGCGCCTACAACATCGACGAGGAGCCGACGGTCGAGCCGCAGGACGGTCCTGGCGAGAAGGCGGTACTTCTGATCGACAAGGCGTTCGACGACCTCGGGAGCGACGGTTTCCCGTACGGCTACTTCTTCGTCGAGGGCGACGACACCGTGTTCATCGAGACGGTCGGCCTCGACGTGAGCGCCGCAGCATTGCGCACCTTTGCTGACGAAGCTGACCGACGTCTCCTGGCCGGCTGATGTGCGCCTCGTCCGTCATGCGGCGGTGGCGACGAGGAGTGCCCACAGCGCGTCGACCTCCGCTTCGGTCGTCCAGGTCTGACCGACACAGACCCGGATGGCCGGGCGGTCGTCGAGCACCGTCGGCGTCAGCAGCGCCCGGCCGGATCGGTTGACCGCTTCGCACAGCGCTGAGGTCCGAGAGTCCGCATCGTCGCCGGTGAGTCGAAAGCACACCAGGTTCAGCGCCGGCGGAGCGGCGAGCTCGTAGCGGGGATCGTCGAGGACCCGATCTGCCACCAGACGCCCGAGACGCACGTGTTCTCGGATGTGGCGGGCGAGGCCGTCGGCGCCGTAGTGGCGCATCACCAGCCACGGCTTGAGCGCACGGAACCGCCGGCCGAGCGGGATCTGCCAGTCGCGGAAGTCGACGACGGCGCCGGCGTCGCTTGCGTCGTTGCGGAGGTAGACCGGCGCGATCGACAGCGCGTCGATCAGCGGCCGTGCATCAGCAAGCCAGAGACACGTGCAGTCGAACGTCGTGAACAGCCACTTGTGCGGGTTGAAGGACCACGAGTCGACCGCGTCCGCTCCATCAGTGACCCATCGCAACTCCTCGCACACGGCAGCGGATCCGGCCATCGCCGCGTCGACGTGACACCAGACGTCGGCTTCTCGGCACACCTCGGCGACCGCGTCGACCGGATCGACACCCATCGAAGACGTCGTGCCGACCGTGGCACAGCACCAGAACGGCACGAGTCCGGCGCGTCTGTCGGTCTCGATCGCTTCAGACAGCGCGGCGACGTCCATCCCGAACGACGCGTCTGTCGGGATCGACCGGACCTGGTCGTCGGCGAGCCCAGCGACACGGGCGCCCTTGACGATCGACGAGTGCGCTTGATCTGACGCATACGCCCGCAGCTTCGACAGGTCGCCGCCGGGCGTCACCCGGTTCCGGGCAGCGAGGATCGTGCACAGCGTCGACGACGACGCCGAGTCCTGGAGCACACCACCACCCGGACCGTCCGCCGAGTGACGGAAGCGGTCGGGAAGTCCGAGCAGTTCGACGAACCAGTCGAGCATCGCCATCTCGACCTCAGTGCACGCGGGACTGGTCGACCAGTTCATCCCGTTGACACCGAGCCCGGACGAGATGATGTCGGCCAGCACCCCCGGACCCGACGTGTTGGCCGGGAAGAACGCGAAGAACGAGGGGTGCTGCCAGTGGGTCACACCGGGCAAGACGATGTCGTCCAGGTCGGCAAGCACCGCCTCGAGATCCTCTCCGACGGTCGGCGGTGACGCGGGAAGCGCACCGAGCGTCTCGCCCGGCTCCACGGGTGACTGCACCGGGAGATCGCCGACTCGTTCCCAGTACGACGCGACCCAGTCGACATACTGATGGCCGAGGACACGGAATTCGTCTGGAGTCATGTGGTCGCCGTTCACGATCTCGGACACTAGGCTCCTTCCATGGAAGAGCCATTCGCGCAAGAACAGGCCGTCCACCCACGATTCGCCAAGCTGGGGCTGACGTTCGATGACGTCCTGCTGGTCCCAGGTGAGTCCGATGTCCTCCCCCATGAGGTCGACATCTCGACACAGCTGACGCCGAACATCAGGCTTGCGGTCCCGATCCTGTCAGCGGCGATGGACACCGTCACCGAGGCCAGGCTCGCGATCGCGTTGGCCCGCCATGGCGGCATGGGCATCATCCACCGCAATCTGTCGATCGAGGACCAGGCGGTCGAAGTCGACCGAGTCAAGCGTTCGCAGTCCGGGATGATCGAGGACCCGGTCACCCTCACCGCCGATGCCCGCGTGTACGACGCCCTCGAACTCATGGCCAAGTACAAGGTGTCCGGCGTCCCGATCGTCGACGCCGCCGGACACCTCGTCGGTCTGCTCACGAACCGTGACCTCCGCTTCGTCGACGACCACGATCAGCCCATCGAAGCCGTGATGCGCAAGCCGCCCCTCATCACCGGCAAGGTCGGCACCACGCTCGACGAGGCGAAGCAGATCCTGTGGCAGGGCCGGATCGAGAAGCTCCCGATCGTCGACGACGACAACAAGCTCTGCGGGCTCATCACCATCAAGGACATCACCAAGCGCGACGACTTCCCCAACGCGACGCAGGACGAACGAGGCCGCCTCCGAGTGGGCGCGGCCGTCGGCGTCGGGCCCGACGTGCTCGACCGGTGCGAGGCCTTGGTCCGCGCCGGTGTCGACGTCTTGGTCGTCGACACGGCCCACGGACACCACCGTGCGATTCCGGACACCGTCAAGGAGATCAAGTCGCGCTGGGACGTCGAGGTCATCGCCGGACAGGTGGTGACCGCTGAGGCCGTCCGCTCACTCGTGGCCAACGGCGCGGATGCCGTCAAGGTCGGGGTGGGACCGGGTTCAATCTGCACGACCCGGGTCGTGGCCGGCGTGGGGGTCCCCCAGATCACCGCCATCGTCGATTGTGTCGAGGCGGCAACCGAACTCGGTGTGACCGTCATCGCCGACGGCGGGATCCAGCACACCGGCGACATCGCCAAGGCACTCGCGGCGGGCGCAAACACCGTGATGGTGGGTTCGATGTTGGCCGGCGTCGACGAAGCCCCCGGCGAGGTCATCGTCCACCAGGGCGAGCGGTACAAGGAGTACCGCGGCATGGGCTCGATGGGCGCCATGGGTGACCGCTCGTCGGTCGGCGACCGGTCCGGGAAGGCGCACAGCTTCTCGAAGGACCGCTACTTCCAGGGCGATGTCGACGACGTCGAGAAGCTGGTGCCCGAGGGCATCGAGGGACGGGTCGCCTACAAGGGCCCCATAGCGCCGCTCCTCCACCAGTTCACCGGCGGCCTCCGAGCAGCGATGGGCTACTGCGGCGCGCCGACAATCGATGCGCTGCGCACCAAGGCGCAGTTCATCCGCATCTCCGGCGCAGGCCTCCGCGAATCGCACCCGCATGACATCACCATCACCAAGGAAGCGCCGAACTACCGATCGTCCTAGGTTCCTCTCAGGGGGGAAGACGACAAACGGGTAGATCGACTGGCAGCGGCATTGACCGACCCGGCACTCGACCACATGGTCGAGATGGTGCTGCTACGCGAAGGCCCACAGTACGAAGCGCGCTCGTCGAGCGGTTCGGTCCGCTTCGAACACGACGCCGACGGGACTCGGCTACTCGAGGCCACCGGTGTCGACCCGCTCGACGGAGCGCCCCACGCCCACGACGAGGTCGCGCAGTTCTTCGACAGCCCGCATGCGCCGGACCTCGCCGTCGTCCACACGGCGGCGCACCGGTTCCACGGGAACATCGGTGAACACGGCGCCCTGAACATCACCCAGCGCCGCGCTCCGTTCATCGCCGCGGGCGCAGGCATCCACGCCGAGGGATGGATCGACGGTCACGGGCGCACGGTCGACGTCGCCCCCACGGTGGCGGCGCTGGCCGGTGTCGAGCCGATCCGAGGCATCGGACGGTTCGGACAACCGGAGGACGACCGCCATCTGGCTCGCCAGGACGGCGAGGTCCTCGACCCGGTCGACGGCAGCGCCGACCACGTGGTCCTCGTCCTGTGGGATGGCTGCAACGCCGACGCGCTGCGGTCGACGATCGACGCGGGCGAGGCCCCCAACGCCGCCGGGCTCGTGGCGCGTGGCACCGGGTTCGAGGGCGGTCTGCTGGCGTCGTTCCCGTCGGCGACGCTGGCCAATCACACGACCATCGGCACCGGAGCGATGCCCGGGCACTCAGGCGTGCTCCACAACGAATGGCGATGTGGCGTCACTGGCGAGCACCGCAACCTGCTCGACCTCGGGCAGATGTTCGATGCATGTACGCATCTCGCCGATGGCATCGAGACACTCCACGAGGCCGTGAAGCGCACGTATCCCGATGCGTGGACCGGTTCGACACACGAGTTCTGTGATCGAGGCGCCGACTTCTCCAGCTTCCGGTCGATGGCGCAGAGAGAACGTCTGCCGTTCGCCCGATCGGACGATGCATTCCCGCGCGATGGGCACTGGTGGGAGGAATCGGCTCGCTACCAGTTCATGACGAGGGTCGACGAGACCGCGCTGCGTTGTGCGCTCGACTTCTGGTCAGAAGACCATCCACTCCCCCGGCTCGCGTTCTGCAGCTTCGCGCTCACCGACGAGGCCGGCCACGAAGGCGGACCCGATTCCGAGGAGTGCCGTGCGGCGATCCGCGATTGTGACGAGCGGTTGGGCCGCCTGCTCGGCGCCATCGAGCGGCGGGGGGTGCTCGACCAGACCGCGATCGTCCTCGTGGCCGATCACGGCATGCAGGCGACGAACGACCTCACCGACGACTGGTCCGAGGCCGTCGCCGGGATCGACCATGTGTCGATCGACGACATGTTCCTCTACGTGTAGATCAGGCGAAGTCGCCGTAGGCCGCGTCGAGTTCCGTGGTGGAGTAGCGACGGAAGGCGATCATCGTCGTCGTGTTGACGACGCCGTCCAGCACGGCGATGCGCTCGGTCACTGCAGTCGCGATCGCTTCGTGATCTCGCACGGCGAGCGTCGCAACCAGATCGACGTCGGACCCCGCCACCGAGTGCGCTTCCCGGACTCCTTCGACGTCGGCCAACGCTGCTCCGAGCGTGGCGATGGCATCGGCACGGGCTTCGATCAGGACGAACGCGGTGATCATCCCGTCGACTCTAGATCCGTGTCGGCACCGGTGACGCGGGTCAACAGGTCGACGAGCATCGAGCCGGTGGCACCCCAGATCGTGTCGCCCACGAGTTCGAAGAAGTGGATGGCACGATCGAACCCCTCCCACGACCACTGTTCGGCCCGATAGACGCCTGGGTCGAGGAGTTCGGTGAGCCGGACGTGGAGGATGGCGTCGACCTCGTCGTCGTTGGCATCGAGCTCGGGGAGTCCCTGGAGCACACCGACGTAGGGCACGATGAAGCTCTGACTGGTGACGGTCGCGAGATGGTGCAACTCGCCGATCTGCTCGACGGAGGTCGGATCGAGATCGATCTCCTCCATGGCCTCGCGGGTCGCGGTGTCCCACAGATCGACGTCTCCGGCATCGCGACGACCACCGGGGAAGCTGACCTCGCCCGTGTGCGATCGGAGTTGCCACGAGCGGCGGGTCAGGACGACCCAGACGTCGCCGTCGACCTCGTACAGCGGAACCAGCACGGCGGAGGCCGACCGGCTGGTCGCTTCGAACGGTGAAGGATTCGGCGGCGGGCCGGACGCGAGCACGTCACGGATGTCGGCGATCGACGGACGACGCCGCTCCTCGGGGAGTGCTGTCCACGGCGGTGCCGCGCCGGGTGTGGCGCCCGGTGGTCGCGGGATGTGTTGCGGGCCGCCTCGAGCGGTCAAGGGTCGAGCAGGTCGCCCACGGTCTCGCCGGTCGACGCATCGCCGCCTTCGACCAGGGTGTCGAGGATCTGACGCATCCCACCCATCTTCAACTGTTTCATGAGATCGCCAGGCGAGGTCTCGCCACGTTCCCACTCCATCCAGTGTTCCAGCAGCTTCTCGGGGTTCGGCGGGGGAGTCTCCATACGACGGCCAAGGCTACCGGGCAAAACGGAAGGTGCCGGGCCTCGCGGCCCGGCACCTTCACGACTCTTCGATGAGTGGCTCGGGATCAGAATCCCATGCCGCCCATACCACCCATGCCACCCATGCCACCGCTGGGATCACCCATCGGCATCGCGGGCTCGGGCTCGGGCTTGTCGGCCACGAGGCACTCGGTCGTGAGCACCATCGCTGCGATCGACGCTGCGTTCTGCAGCGCCGCGCGGGTCACCTTGGCAGGATCGATGACGCCGGCCTTGACCAGGTCCTCGAACTCGCCGGTCGCCGCGTTGAGGCCGATGGAACCGGTCTCACGCTCGATCGCTTCCACCACGACGGCCCCTTCGAGGCCGGCGTTCTGGGCGATCTGACGGGCAGGTGCGGCGAGCGCCGTGTACACGGCGCGAGCGCCGGTGGCCTGATCGTCGGCGAGGCTGTCGACCACGGCAGAGACCGCAGCGCGGGCCCGGAGGAGGGCGGTGCCGCCACCGGCGACCACGCCTTCCTCGATTGCCGCGCGAGTTGCCGAGAGGGCGTCCTCGATGCGGTGCTTCTTCTCCTTGAGCTCGACCTCGGTGGCCGCTCCCACACGGACGACGGCAACGCCACCGCTGAGCTTGGCGAGACGCTCTTGGAGCTTCTCGCGGTCCCAGTCGGAGTCGGTGTCCTCGATCTCGCGCTTGATCTGCTCGACGCGACCGTCGACGTCTGCGGCCGTACCGCCACCGTCGACGACAGTGGTGTCGTCCTTGGTGATGATCACCTTGCGGGCCGTGCCCAACAGGTCGAGGGTCGTGTTCTCGAGCTTGAGCCCGATCTCCTCGGCGATGACCTGGCCACCGGTGAGGACGGCCATGTCCTGGAGCATCGACTTGCGACGCTCACCGAAGCCGGGAGCCTTCACCGCTGCGGCGTTGAACGTGCCACGGATCTTGTTCACGACCAGGGTGGCGAGGGCTTCGCCCTCGACGTCCTCGGCGATGATGACGAGCGGCTTGCCCGCCTGCATGACCTTCTCGAGGACCGGGAGCACGTCCTGGATCGTCGAGATCTTCGAACCGAAGAGCAGGATGTACGGGTCTTCGAGAACCGCTTCCTGACGCTCGGGGTCGGTGACGAAGTAGGGCGAGAGGTAGCCCTTGTCGAACTGCATGCCCTCGGTGAACTCGAGGTCCATGCCGAAGGTGTTCGACTCTTCGACGGTGACCACGCCGTCCTTGCCGACCTTGTCGATGGCGTCGGCGAGGATCTCGCCGATGGTCGGGTCGGTGGCCGAGATGGCGGCGACCTGAGCGATCTCGCTCTTGTCGTCGATCTCGTTGGCCTGCTCGGCGATGGACTCG
>JBBSLH010000054.1:0-15292 GCA_038255425.1 Acidimicrobiales bacterium | reverse complement strand
ATGGCGACGTCGATCCGGACATGGCTCACCTGTTCCTCTGGCATGCATCTGAGGAGATCGAACACCGCCACGTCGCCTTCGACGTCTACCAACACATCGGCGGCGGTTACGTGCGGCGTGCCCTCGTCATGGCCCCGTTGGGCTTGGCCGTCCTCGTGGTCTGGCCGCTGCTGACCTCCGAGGTCATGCGTCGCGACCCTGCGTCCCGCGGCATGTGGAGCTGGCGACGGCACCGTGCCAGTGTGCGACGAGGCGAGGTGTTCTCACTCCCACGGGCGCTGTGGGACATGCGCCTCTACTTCAAGCCCGGGCATCACCCTGGTGAGCTTCCCGGCTCGCTCGACATTGCGCTCGGGTACCTGGCCGACGCTCCCTCGGTCCTCGGTCACCGGGGGCGGCGCCGCTGAGGCGTGCCGTGGGGCTGGCAACGGCCGTGGCTCAGTGCGTGTGCTGGCGGATGAAGGACGCGACTCGGGCCATGCCCTCGTCGGCCTCGGGGACCGCGCCCGCGAAGAAGTGGAAGACGTGGATCAGGTCCTCCCCCTCGAACGAGGTCACGTCGACGCCGGATGCTCGCGCCCGTTCGACAACGCGGCGGGCATCGTCGAGCAGCACCTCCGCCGTACCCACCTCGATCAACAATGGAGCCAAACCGGACAAGTCGGCGAACAGCGGACTGACCCCAGGGTGCGCAGCATCGGTCGAACCGGCATAGGCCCGTGCCCAATGATCGAGGTCCTCGGCCCGAACCATCGGGTCGACGCCTGCGTTCGACACGATCGTCGCTCCGCTCTGGGTGAGATCGGCCCACGGGGGCAGACAGACTCCAGCCGCCGGCAACGGATCTCCACCATCTCGCAGCGCGACGAGGACCGCAAGGGTGAGGCCACCCCCGGCTGACTCCCCGGCCACGACGAGCGTGGATGGATCGATCCCCGACTCGACAGCCCACCGATAGACACAGTGTCCGCCAGCGTCGCGATCACATCGTCCAGCTCTTGGCTCCGCACGGCATTCGGCTCCTTGTCATCCCGCGGTATCAGTCGGTGTTGGCCTGCGTGCCCACTTTCAGGTCGCTGAAGGGCACGCCCTTGTCCGGTCGGGGTTCGCGCGGCAGGCCGAGGACGCGCTCTCCGATGATGTTGCGCTGGATCTGGTCGGTGCCCCCACCGATCGAGATCAGGTAACTCGAGAACCCGACCTCGTGGATGCGGCCACCGCGAGGCGCGTCGGCGCCCCACAAGGTCGCATCCGGGCCGCAGAGGCGGAACAATGTCTCGCGCATCGTCTCGAGCAGCTGCGATGCGGCCAACTTTCCGATCGACACCTCGGGCCCGGGCCGTCCTCCGGACTCGATGGTCGCTCGCACCCGCAAGTCGGTGTAGCGGGCGATCTCGATGAGACTGTGTATTCTGGCCACCTCCTGACGGGCGATCGGGTCTTCGGACAGTCCGTAGTCCTCGAGTACTGAGAAGACCAGGTCGGCGGCCCCGGAGCGTTTCGACCCGGATGCCGGAGCCATATCACGGACCAGGTCCCCGACGCGGGCATCAAGATCGACCTCCCGGATCGACGCGCTCGACCCTGAGCTGCCGAACGAACCTGCTCCCAACATGGTCCGCTCGTTGGCCAGGGTCGTCAACGCGACACCCCAGCCCTCACCCAGACCTCCGATCTGGTTCTCGGCCGGAATGCGCGCATCGGTGAGGTAGACCTCGTTGAAGATCGCTCGACCGGTCATCTCGCGGATGGGACGGACGTCGATACCGGGCTGGTCCATGTTGATCACGAAATAGGTGAGCCCGCTGTGCTTGGGCACCGACGGATCGGTGCGGGCGATGAGGATCCCGTACCGGGCGATGTGGGCGCCCGAGGTCCACACCTTCTGACCGTTGACCACCCACTCGTCACCGTCTCGTTCGGCTCTCGTCTGTACCGAGGCGAGGTCCGAGCCCGCTCCCGGCTCGGAGAAGAGCTGACACCAGATCTCCCCCGCAACGATCCCCGGAAGGAACCGACCTCGCTGTTCGTCGGTGCCGTGAGCGACGATCGTCGGTCCCGCCAGGTTCTGTGCGATCCCCGCCGGCGCCGAAACGGCACCAACGGCACGACGAGCGTCGGCGACCTCCCGCACCGAGTCTGGCGGAAGGCCCCTGCCGTACCAATCGAGGGGCCACGTCGGGAACCCCCAGCCGGAGTCAGCGAGGCGCACCCACCAGTCGCGTAGCGTCAGCTCCGGGTCCCAGGAGCGCTCGAACCAGTCGTATGCCTCGTCATGGACTGCGACGGCCATCGAAGAATCTCCTATCGGACGTGCTGGAGGTGAGACACCGTGAGTATTATGTCACATGGCCGACGCGCCCGACCACCGAGGACCCCGTGACCAGATCTGTGACCCCGAACCCCGAACCGCCGATGGAACACCATGACGTGGTGATCATCGGCGCCGGCTTCTCCGGGCTGTACATGCTCCATCAAGTGCGGGACGTCCTCGGCCTCGACGTCGTGGTCTACGAGTCCGGCGATGGCGTGGGTGGTACCTGGTACTGGAATCGTTATCCAGGTGCCCGCTGCGACTCCGAGAGCTGGTATTACTGCTACTCGTTCTCGGACGAACTCCTCGCCGAGTGGACGTGGTCCAGCCGGTACCCCACGCAGCCCGAGATCCTGCGCTACCTCGAACACGTCGCCGAACGTTTCGACCTGCACCGCGACATCCGTCTCGGCACCCGGGTCGAAGCAGCCGACTACAACGAATCCAGTGCTCGGTGGATCGTCACCACCAACTCCGGGCAACGAGTCTCGGCCCGCTTCGTGATCTCCGCTGTCGGCTGCCTGTCCGCGAGCAACGTGCCCGACATCGACGGTCTCGACTCCTTCGAAGGAGACTGGTACCACTCCGCTCGGTGGCCCCACGATGGCGTCGACTTCGCCGGCAAGCGGGTCGGCCTCATCGGTACCGGCTCGACCGGGATCCAAGCGACGCCGGTCCTCGCTGCCGAGGCCGACCACCTCACCGTGTTCCAGCGCACTCCCAACTTCACCGTCCCCGCTCGGAACGAGCCCCTGACGCCGGAACAGATCGATCGCATCCGTCGGGAGTACCCGGCCATCTGGGAACGAGCCCGATCCTCCTACGCCGGGTTCCCTTACCATCCGAGCGAGCGGTCGGCCCTCGAGCTCGACGACGACGAGCGGCGAGCCGTGTACGAGGGACTGTGGCGCGAGGGCGGTTTCAAGTTCCTGTGGGGCTCGTTCTACGACATCCTCCTCGACGAGGCCGCCAACCAGACCGCGGCCGACTTCATCGCGGGCAAGATCCGCGCCACGGTCGACGACCCAGAGATCGCCGAGATGCTCGTCCCGACCGACCATCCGTACGGCTCGAAGCGCCCACCGATCGACACCGACTACTACGAGACGTTCAATCGTGACGACGTCACGCTGATCGATATCCGAGAGTCACCGATCGCCGAAATCACGCCTCACGGAATCCAGACCGCGTGCGGTCACCACGATCTGGACGTCATCGTGTTCGCCACAGGCTTCGACGCGGTGACCGGAGCGCTGCGCCACATCGACATCCGCGGTCGTGACGCCCTGTCCCTGCAAGACAAGTGGGCTGATGTACCGGCGACCTACCTGGGACTCCAGACGGCCGGCTTCCCGAACCTGTTCATGATCACCGGCCCGCAAAGCCCGTCGGTTCTGGTCAACATGCCGGTCGCCATCGAACAGCACGTCGAATGGATCGCGAGGTGCATCGCCCACGTCGACTCCACTGGATCGACGTGCATCGAACCAACCCTCGACGCCGAGCGGGCATGGGTCGACCACGTGAACGAGATCGCCGATGCCACCCTGTTCTCCAAGGCGAACAGCTGGTACTTCGGCGCCAACATCCCCGGAAAACAACGAGCCATCCTCCCGTACGTCGGGGGTATGGCCGGGTACCGCCAGCGATGCGACGAGGTCGCCGCCAACGACTACGAAGGTTTCATCGTCTCGGCCTGAGCGCAGCTGAGCTCGAGTGACAAACAACTTGATGAGACAGTACCGTTGTTCGTCTCATGCATGAACTCATGGACGAACGCCCCGAGCGCCCCGAGCGCCCTGAGCGCAACCTCGAGGAGAGATCACCATGACCGGAATCTGCGATGGGCGCGTCGTCGTCATCACTGGAGCGGCCCGAGGGATCGGGCGCGCCCACGCCTTGGCCTTCGCATCCGAAGGCGCGAGAGTCGTCGTGAACGACCTCGGGGCGGAGGTCGACGGGAGCGGTGGTTCGACGGGGCCGGCCGGAGAGGTGGTGGATACCATCCGCGCCATGGGTGGCGAAGCCGTCGCCAACGGCGACGACGTCTCCGACTGGGACGGGGCCAAGCGGTTGATCGACACCGCGATCGAGACCTTCGGTGGACTGGACGTCCTGGTCAACAACGCGGGGATCCTCCGCGACCGGATGCTTGTCAACATGAGCGAGGAGGAATGGGATGCCGTCGTCACCGTGCACATGAAGGGCACCTTCGCCCCGCTGCGCTGGGCGGCCAGCTACTGGCGCGAGCGGGTCAAGGCCGGCGAGTCCAACGACGCCCGCGTCATCAACACGTCGTCGGGTTCGGGCCTCTACGGCAACCCGGGCCAGCTCAACTACGGCGCAGCGAAGGCAGGCATTGCATCGATGACCATCATCGCGTCCAAGGAACTCGGGCGCTACGGGGTGACCGTCAATGCCATCGCTCCCGCCGCTCTCACCCGGATGACCGAGAATCTCGGCCTGGGGCAGGCGACGGACGACCTCAAGCCCGGAGCGTTCGATGCTCTGGCTCCCGAGAACATCTCACCGCTCGTGGTCTGGCTGGGAAGCCCAGAGTCAGCCGAGGTCTCCGGGCGGGTGTTCAACGTCGTCGGAGGCAAGATCTCGCTCGCGGACGGCTGGCGGCGGGGCGAGGAGCGGGACAAGGCAGACCGTTGGGAACCGGCCGAGCTCGGCCCGGTCATCACCGGCATCCTCGCCGGGGCGGTACCGCTCGAGACATTGGCCATATGAGCCTCGGACGCCCACCGGACTTCGACGTCGTCGTCGTGGGTGCCGGGTTCGCCGGTCTGTATCAGCTACACCGACTCCGAGCCGCCGGCATGTCGGTGCTGCTCCTCGATGCCGGCACCGACCTCGGTGGGATCTGGCACTGGAACTGTTATCCCGGCGCCCGGGTCGACTCACACGTCCCCGTGTACGAGTACTCCGACGAGGCGGTGTGGCGCGAGTGGTACTGGGAGGAACGATTCCCCGACTGGCGGGCGTTGCGCCGGTACTTCGACCACGTGGACTCGAAGTGGGATCTACGTCGTGACATCCGCTTCCGCACCCGAGTGACCGCAGCGACGTGGAACGAAGCGACGCACACCTGGGCCGTGGCGACCGATGCCGGCGACACACTCACCACCCGATTCTTCGTTCTGTGCACGGGATTCGCCGCCAAGGCCCACGTCCCCGACTTCCCGGGCCTGACCGACTTCGCCGGACCGTGCCACCACACCGCGCACTGGCCCCAGGACGGGCTCGACATGACCGGACGCCGAGTCGGGATCATCGGAACCGGGGCCAGCGGCGTCCAGGTCACCCAGGAGGCGGCGAAGGTCGCCGACGAGGTGACGGTGTTCCAGCGGACACCGATCCTCGCGCTGGCCATGCAGCAACGTCGACTGACCCGCACGGAGCAGGACGAAGCAAAGGCCGGCTACCCAGCGATCTTCGTTCAACGAACCCGGACGAACAGCGGGTTCGACTACATCGAGTCCCCCGACTCTGCCTTGGCCGTATCCGACGACGAACGCCAGGCCACGTACGAGAAGCTCTGGTCGGCGGGCGGATTCAGCTTCTGGGCGGGCAACTACGCCGACATCCTCATCGACGAGGCGGCCAATCGAACGGCGTACGACTTCTGGCGGAAAAAGGTCCACGCCCGTATCGACGACCCGGCCGTTGCCGAGATGCTCGCGCCCGTGGAACCACCGCATCCATTCGGCGTCAAACGACCATCCTTGGAACAGACCTACTACGAGTCGTTCAATCAAGAGAACGTCACGTTGGTCGACCTGCGATCCACGCCGATCGAACGGATCATCCATTCTGGTGTGCGAACAACAGACGGCGACCACCAACTCGACCTCCTCGTGCTGGCCACCGGCTTCGATGCCGTGACCGGCGGGCTCACCAGCATCGACATCCGGGGCACCGATGGGAACACCCTCGAGATGCACTGGCGAGACGGTGTCCGAACCCACCTGGGCGTCGCGAGCGCCGGTTTCCCGAATCTCCTGTTCATCTACGGCCCCCAGAGCCCGTCAGGATTCTGCAACGGCCCGACCTGTGCGGAGGTCCAGGGCGATTGGGTCGTGGACCTCGTCACTCACCTCCGCGACAACGACATCACGCGCATCGAGGCCAGTCCCGACGCCGAACAGGAATGGCGTGACCAGGTGCACGAGATCGCGGCGATGACCCTCTTCCCTCGGGCGGACTCCTGGTACATGGGCGCCAACGTGCCCGGCAAGCGACGCGAGATGCTCAATTGGCCGGGAGGCCTGCAGCTCTACCGGCTCGCCTGCCAGGCCGCGGCCGATGCGGACTACCGGGGCTTCATCCTCCACCAATGAGCCATACCTTCCTGTCCGAGCCTTGGTTCGATGCCGTCGAGGCCCTCAGGGACGAACAACCCGAACCGCCCGCCGCTCTCATCGACCTCAAGATCAACATCACGGTGACCGGAACCGATGGCGACGACGTCGACGTCCATCTCGCCGCAGGCCAGTTCGAGCGAGGTCACGCCGAGGGGGCGCCGACCAAACTCACGGTCCCCTTCGAGACCGCCAAGAAGCTGTTCATCGATGGCGATCAGTCCGCTGCAATGCAGGCGTTCATGGGCGGCAAAATCAAGGTCGACGGCGACATGACCAAGGTGATGGCGCTCCAGACGGCCGGGGCTCCCTCCGCGGAGCAGGAAGCGTTCCAGGTCAAACTCCGGGACCTGACTGACTGACGAGCTCGTCGTCAGTCGTCGAGGATCGCTCCCGCAACAAACCGAAGAACGAACTCTCGTTCCTTCGCCGCCGACCGGACCCTCGGACCGCTCACGGACAGCATCGACAAGATCATCCGCAGGACAAACTCGGCTGCGTCCTCGGCCTCGACGCCAGGCCGCATCTGGTCGTCGACGCGAGCCTGCTCGAAGATCGGTCGGAGGAAATCGGTGGTGATCTCGAAGAGCGCGGTCGACGCTCCGGCGATCGCAGTGGTCTCACCCGCGACCTCAGGAGCGAACAGGAGTGCGAGGTGGTCGTTCTTGCGCACGGAAGCCACCGTGTAGAGCACACCTTCGACGATTGAGTCGGCGAGAGTCGACTCACGTTGCAAGCGCCGCTGCAACCCTTCCAGGAACGACCTCGCCTCCCGCAGCACCACACCAAGGATGATCTCGTCCCGACCGCCCTCGAAGTACCGGTAGACGGTGGCTCGGGACACACCGGCCTCATTGGCGACGTCCTCCAACGTCGTCTTGGCGACGCCGAACTTGGCGAAGCAGCGCTCTGCAGCATCGACGAGTCGGTCACGGGCACCGCCGATGGATGCCGGTGCGTCGCTCCGCCATGATTCCCGCGTCATTCGAGACATAGAAACATTGTACGAGATCTTGTTCCCCACATGGTGAGACGTGAGCTAGCTTGCGTTTCATGTCGAGTTTTGCGGAGCGCTACGATCAGACAGTCGCCGACGCCATGTTGACGGCGACCGACGCGGCCGGAGGCCTTCCGGGCTACCTAGGGATCGAGCACGTTCGATTCGAACCCGGCCGACTGTTCTGTACAGCCACCATCGATCCATCGATCCTGACACCGTTCGGAAACGCACACGGTGGCGCGACCGCGGCCATCGTCGACCATGTCACCGGCGTGGTCGTGTACCCGCTCATGCAGCGCGGTCAGTGGGCAGCGACGACCGAGATCAAGGTGAACTACCTCGCGCCACTGAAGGCGGAGACAGTCGACGCGGAGGCATCGGTGGTGGCCATGACCAAGCGGTCGGCCGTCGTCCGATGCGAGTTGTACCGACAGGCGGATCGGCGGGTCCTGGCCGCTGCGCAGGCGACGCTCACCATCGTCGACCCCCGTTGACCTGCGTGGCCTCGGAATGGCGAGCGCTGGACGATCGGTTGGGGGTACCGCCGATCGTCCAGTGCTCGCTGAGGCCGCGGCCAGAGCCGCGGCACGCCGTCACCGTGGGGTCGGTGACGTGCGACTTTCGTGGAGCCGTGCGATGGCATCAAAGGCCGACGCCCGCACTGCCATCTCACCGATGGATGCCAGGATTCGGGCCCCGGAGAGCTCAACGGAATGCTGGTGGGCGAGATACTGGCGGGCTTCGAGGAGGATCGCATCCACGGTCTCGCCTTCGAACTCGAAGTCGCCGCTGAGGTCGAGCACGTGAGGCAGGCTCGAGTAGCCGTTGTCCCGAAGCCGGTGCTCGATCTCGAGCGTCTCACGGATGACCGGGTCGTCGACGAACACGTCAGACGGCGGCTCGGGAGCCCCGCTCACGTCGTGGCCGCCTTCGCCCTGGATGCGGGATCTCGTCCCTCGGCATCCCATTTGGCGCGGAGGGCGGGCCCCAGCACGGCCTTCGGCGGAGCTTGGATGCGCGGTCGGCCCCCGAGCGACTTGTCGCCGGCGACGCCTCCTGACCCAGCGAGCATCACGTCGAGATGCGTCTGCCAGTCGCCGGCACGCTGCCTCACCGCCGGAGACCGAGCGAGATCCTGGATCATCATCTCGCCTTCCGCGATCTGGGAGTGCAGATCGTCGAGCATGAACCCGAGGATCCGCACCGTGGGAGCATCGACGATGTCCGATGTCACCTTCTGGTGGAACGTGTACACCGCGAGCAGATGCGGTACCACGACGCGGTAGATCCCGACCAGCTTCTCGATGGTCTGGTCACCGTCCTCCGGTGAGGTGAACTCCTTCATGAAGGCGGAGAACGCTTCGTTCGCCGGCTCGGCTCGGTTCTCATCGGGCTCCTTCAGCTCGGGGAGGCGCAGACGCCACAGATCTGCGTGCCAGGCGTGCTGGTAGCAGTGGGGGCCGAGGATCGCCTTGACATCGAGCTCCGGGATGGTGGCGACCCATCCCCCGAGCGCCGCGGAGAGCTGCTGCTGGGCCCAGCGGTAGTTGACGATTCGGTCGACCGACTCCTCGACGGACCATTCGCCGATGAGTCGACGGCGGTCCCAGTACGGGAAGGGGCTGGCATGACGGTCAGGGCCGTAGCCGGTGACTATTCCGTTGCCGTTCCCGTCCGACGCGCTCATCGGCCGGTGACCTTCGGTCCGGCGCCGGCGACCTCGGCGATGTCGGTGTCGGAGAAACCGGCGAGCTTGCGCAACTCGGCGGCGATCGGCAGGAATGCCGCCTGGTTCGCACCGTCGTAGGAGCCGCGGAGGCCGCCGAGGCTGAAGGCTCGGTCGACCTTTCGTTGGAACGCGACCACCTTCTTCCGCCGGATCGGGTCGTCCTCCGTGAGCGCCTTCGACCACACCTGGCCGAAGCGGACGTGCGTCACCTCGTCGGCTGCGACATAGTCGACACTGCGCCAGATCGCCTCGTCTTCCGCCTGCTTGCCGAACCGGATGGTGTCGTCGAAGACGTCCAGCGCCAGACCTTCGAGGCATCGGTTGACGCCGACCACCCGCTCGGCGGGGTCGTCGGAGCAGCCGAACTCGAAGAGGAAGAGGTTCTCGGGGAATTCGCCGATCTCGCAATCGACGTGTTCGAGGAGGGCTGAGTACGTCTCCACGTGGCGGGTCTCGTCCCAACACTGGCGAGCCATGTCCAGCTGGAACTTCCACGGCAGCTCGTCATCATCGCAGAAGTCCCACGCCGACCGACCGGCCGCCTCAAGAGCCTGCATCTCCCCCATGAAGATGCCGTGCATCTGGGCCTTGATGAACATCGGCGCATCGTCGTCCGTGGGACGGACCCGCTTGAAGAACTGCGCCGCACCGGAGTCTCCCGACTCCATCATCTCTCGCATCTCGTCATTGGCCATGAGCATTTTCATGGTCTCCTCGACCTGCTCGACGGTGACCTCCTCCGCCATGAGAAAATCGAGCGGGACCGGCGTGCGGGAGAATCGGGAGTCTCGCTCGAGGTCGTCGGGCTTCATGAACTTCTTCACTTGTGCCTCCTCAAAGGCTCAGGTCGGGACCGACCAGTCGTGGAACACGAACGGCCTGTTCGAGTCGCGAATCTTCACGGCGCGCGGGTCGTCCATCGGGATGATCACGTCGACCGGGCACGGGTCGAGGCATCGATGGCAGCCGGGGCACTTTTCACCCTCCACGACGAACTCGAACTCGTCGCTCATGAAGATGGCGTCGTACGGGCACACCCGTTCGCAGATGCCGCACTCGATGCACCCGTCGATGATCACGTACGGGGCCCCCGAACGGCGTTTGAACTCCCGGGCCATGCAACGCATGCTACATCACGCGTTGTTCGTCTCACAAGGGTCAATCTGTCCGAAACGGGTAGCCAATCGAAAGACCTGCTCGGTCACGTTCTGGACAGAAACCGAGGTCGCTCAGGAGCGGATCGGCACCCGGCGGGGACCACGGACCTGACCGCCGTTCCAGAACACGGCATCGGGATCGGCGAGCTCGAAGGTGGGGATGCGCTCGAGGAACACCTCGACCGCAACTCTGACCTCCATGCGCGCGAGGTTCGAGCCCAGGCAACGGTGGATACCGGACCCGAAGGCGAAGTGCCGGTTCTTCGCCCGGTCGATGATGAACCGATCGGCGTCTTCGAACATGGCCGGGTCGTGATTGCCGGCCGGGAACGCCATAAGAACCTTGTCGCCCTCCTGCATGGGGCAGCCGTTGAACTCCGTGTCCTCCGTGACGTACCGCGCCATGGTCACCGGGCTGTAGAAGCGCAGGAACTCCTCCACCGCCATGGGCATGAGCTCGGGCTCGTCGCGCAAACGCTGCTGGTCCTCGGGATGGGTGGCGAGGTGCAACAGGGCGGAGCCGATGTTGCTCCACGTGGTGTCGATGCCGGCGATGAGCAGCAGGAAGCAGGTGCCGAGCAGGTGCTCGTCGGTCATCGGCTGGTCAGTCTCGGCCTCGAGGAGCATGGTGAGGATGTCGTCCGGGCGCGCACCGGAATCCAACGCACGTCGTTCGGCGACGTGTTGCACGAAGTAGGTCGTCATCTCGTCGAACACTTCCGGCAGGTTGGCCAGGTTCTGCAGGCCCTCCTGCAACGTGCGCACCGCCCAGCCGGTGAACTTGGGCTCGTCCTCGAGCGGGATGCCGATCATCTGGGCGATGACTCGCACCGGGATGTGCTGGGCGTAGTCAGCCGCCGCATCGCCGCGGCCATCGGTGAAGTGCTCGTCGATCAGGCTGTGGGCCAGGGCTCGGGTGATTGGAGTCATCTTGTCGATGGCCGACGGCCCGAACGCTGGAAGCAGCAACCGGCGGGCCCAGGTGTGGAACGGCGGGTCGGAGCTGATCGGCGGCACCGGGATCACGTCGTTCAAGGGCACGTCGAGCGGCGAGACCACGGCGATGTCGCGCGACGAGAAGCGCTCCACGTCATGGGCAATTGCCGACAGGTCCTCGTACCGCACCGGCAGCCACGTGCGCTGACGGCGATCGGTGAACGCGATGGGGCACTGCTCACGCTGCTCAGCCCACCGCGACGCGGGGTCAGCGACGTATTCCGGCTCGAACATGTCGAAATCCGTCGCCCAGTCGCCCACCGGGCCGAATGCGGCCTCGTCGTTTTCTCTGACGTGTAGATGGGCGTCAGCCGTATCGGTCATATCGAGCATCCCTTCGAAGATGGTCCTTACGCGACCACTCTACCCCCTCCGGGCGGCATAAGACAGGATTCGTATCGTGTCGTGTTGACGAGCCATGTCCCGGGCTCGCCACGCCCCGCGGAACCTGCGGCGGCGCGGGTGGGCACGTTCGGGAGTCAGTCGGCGGTGATGGTGATGGTGATGGGTCACCTCCGCCGACGTCGCCTTCGGGCGATTCGACATCACGGTCGCGAGATGAGCCCAGGCCAATCGCAACGGTCGCGAACGATCTCCGCCGCGCCGCACGCCCGATCAGCCGAGCTCGTCGGAGATCTTGGTGAGGAAGCACTTTCCGCCGTACTTCTCCTTCTGGTCACTGGTGAAGTAGCCGGTGGCCGGCACGCGGGTCGCCTCCTTCTTGTCGGCATCCCACTTCCACTGGGCGATCCACACCAACTCCGACCCGGTCTTGCAGTTCGGCGCCATCGAGATGATCGGCGGGGTGATACCGGTGTCGAAGTTCTCGACCTGGGCTATCCAGTCGAGGATGCCCTGAGTGGTGATGTTCTTGCTCTGCGCCTTCGTCGCCGCCACCATCAGTTTGGCCCCGACCCAGTAGCCCAGAGTCGCTGGCGATTCATAGTGGATGAAGCTTGCGATCTCCGGGTGATAGCGCTTGATCGCGTTTACGTATTCGTCGTGGGCTGCCGTCTTCTGCCGCGGCGCGCCCGTGGGCTGATCGCCCTGCGCTCCGCCCCAGATGCCCTCGACCCACGGTCCGACCTGCGATGCAAGTCCGCCGACGCTGGTCGGCCAGTTCCCCCACCCGACGGGCGGCCGGTACTGCTGGCGCTGCGCCGCCGATGCGCACAGGACCCAGCCGAGGCCTTGGAAGTCCCAGTAGTCGATCTTGAGGTCCTTCATCTTCAGGACAAGATTCGTGCAGTCACCGTCGGTCAGGTTGAACGGATCGGTCGACACGACCTTTGCGCCGGCGTTCTCCCACGCCTCCTTGAGGAACGGAACGTACGGGCCCACGTCGAGGATCTGGGTGTCGTACATCATCCCAACGCGCATGCCCGGCTTGAATGCCCCTTGTTCCTTGAGGCCACGGATCACCTCCTGAGTCCAGATCAGCGCGTTTCCCACGATTGGGTACACGGTTGGATACTTCGAGGCGAACGACTTCGGAGTCACACCGAAGACGACAGTGGGGATCTTGTTGCGCGTCACGTAGTCAGCGACCGGATCGCCGAAGGTGAGGAAGATGCCCGCCACCTTGTCCTGCTCCCAGAGTCGACGGACATTCGCCAAGGTCTGGGACGAATCGAAGCGATCGTCATAGGTGATCAGGCGCAGCTTTCGGCCATTGACACCGCCTTGGGAGTTGATCAGCTGGAAGTAGGAGTCGATGGCGCCGAACGCCTCTTCGCCAAGGAAGCCGGTGATCCCGGAAAGCGGTCCGCTGGCTCCGAAGCGGATCTCGGTGTCGGTGACCCCGGGCGACAGCGGTCCGTCCGGCGGCACGAACCCGCTCGCGACGGCAGCGGCACCGCCAGCCTCCGCAGGGCCGTCGCCCTCGCCGGACTCGACGGAGCCTCCGGATTCCCCTGGGCCATCGACCGCGGCGCCGGAATCGCCTGAGTCGTCGGTCGCCGCCGGATCGTCCAGCAGCCCGCCGATGTCGCTGTTCTCGACACTTCCTGCGTCCCGCGTTTGACTCGCTGGTCCGGCCGCCACCTGCCCATCGGTGACCCGGGTCCCGCATGCCGCGACGACGAGCGCGAAGGCAAGGCCGACAACGACGGTCCGAGCGCGTCGGGATCGGTGTAGTTGCTCATGGCTGGAAGACATCGGCATGTGCTCCTTCTATCCGTGGTTCACACCACGACAGATTCGTTGGCGAGATAGGTGTCGATGAGATCTGGGGATGCCCGGAGTTCGCTGGCGCTGCCCTCGAGCGCGATCTCGCCCTTGTCGAGTACGTAGGCGCGATCTGCGATGCCGAGGGCGACGGCGACGTACTGCTCGACGATGACCAGGGTGATGCCCGTCTCGCTCAGGCTTGCGAGGAACTCGTACAGCTGATCGACGATGACCGGCGCCAGTCCGAGCGACGGTTCGTCGATCATGAGCACCTTGGGCTCCGACATCATGGCGCGCGCGATGGCGAGCATCTGTTGCTCACCGCCGCTCAAGGATCCCGCACGCTGCCCGAGGCGCTCCGCGAGCTTCGGGAACTGCACGGTCACCCGGTCGATGTCGTCGGAGAGCGCCCGGGGAGCCACCTTCCGGTGGTAGGCGCCCATGAGCAGGTTGTCGCGAACGGTGAGATCGCTGAACATCCCCCGCCCCTCCGGGACCAGTGCCAGACCCCGACTGACCCGCTCCTCAGCCGGGAGCTCGGTTATGTCGATGCCGTCGTGTTCGATGACCCCACCCGATGCCGGTAGCAACCCCGCGAGCGCCTTCATCGTCGTCGTCTTCCCCGCGCCGTTGCGACCCAGAATGGCGAGGACCTCACCAGCGTCGACGTGCAGATCCACGCCCCGCACCGCCCGCACGGGTCCATAGCTCACCGACAACGCCTGGGCGGAGATCATCCCGTCGCTCCTGATCCGAGATATGCCTCAGCGACCCTCGGGTCAGCGAGGACGTGCGCTGTCTCACCGGACGCGATGACCCGACCGAACTCGATCACCGTGCATTCCTGTGCAAGGGCGCGTACGAACGACATGTCATGCTCGACGAGGAACACCGTGATACCGAATCGGTCATGGGCGCGCAGGATCACGTCGGCCAGGTCGGCAGTCTCACCGGGAGACATGCCGGCTGAGGGCTCGTCGAGCAGCAGCAGCTTCGGGTCGCACGCCAGAGCCCGGGCGATCTCCAATCGACGACGATCTCCATACGACAGATCATCGGTTTCCGCATTGATGAATGCCCCGAGACCGACGAAGTCCAGCGCGTCGATTGCGAGTTCTCGGATCTGTCGATCTTGCCGGCGCGTGCCGGGGAGTCGGAGCACTGCCGACCCGAGACCCGCCGATCGGAACCGACCGAAACCAAGGGTTGCGTTGTCGAGAACGCTGAGTGATGGAACGAGCGACAGATTCTGGAACGTCCGTGCCATTCCCCGTCGTGCTCGCTCCTGGCGCTTCGCGCCGGTGATGTCGACGCCATCGAGAATGACCCGGCCCGACGTCGGGGCCTGTGCTCCGGTGATCACGTTGAAGAGCGTCGTCTTCCCCGCTCCGTTCGGACCGATGAGGCCGGCGATCCCGCCGCGGCGCACCGTGAGGTCGACCGCGTCGTTGGCGATCACACCACCGAACCGCACCGTGACCTCGCGTACCTCGAGATGCGGACCCCTGTCCGCATCGTGCACCCCGACGGAGGGCGCCAGGGTCGAACTTTTCACGCCTT
>JBBSLH010000053.1:0-15303 GCA_038255425.1 Acidimicrobiales bacterium | reverse complement strand
GTTTGCCCCGGGAGCCTCGTCGGGCTCGAGGCGGTTGATCTCCTCGTACGTCAGCTCGCCGACGTCGGCGATCCACAGGTCGCCGTTCGCACGGTCGAAGGAGAATCGGTACGGATTGCGCAGTCCGTAGACGAAGATCTCGGGAGCGTTGTCGGTGCCGACGAACGGATTGTCGTCGGGGATGCCGTACTCCTTGCCGGGGAGCGGCGTCGCATCAGGATCGATGCGGAGGATGTTCGCGAACAGGTCGCTCGGGTCCTGTCCGGTGTTCCGCAGATCGCGTGCACCGGCGTCCGAGCCATCGCCGATGCTGATGTAGAGGTAGCCATCGGGGCCGAAACGCAGATCGCCGCCGTTGTGGTGGGACTTCTCCTTCTCGAGAGCGATCAGCGTCTTGCGCGAATCCATGTCGACGGATCCGCTCGACACGTCGAAGCTCAGCACCCGCTTCAGGAACTGTTGCGGTCCCGGGTCGTCGGGGAAGAACTGCGTGTCGCTGAGGAACATCGTGGAACCGTCAGGAGAGAACGTGATGCCGTGGAGTCCCGCTTCACTGCCCGGCTCGGGCCCACCCATCTCCTCGGTGACGTCGAGGAAGACCTCGTCGGCGAGTTGATAGCTGCCAGTGCCGTCGGGGAGCAGCGTGCGCACCCGGCCGAGTTGCTCGGACACGAACAGGCGGTCGTCTCCCGCTCTTGTCGTGAGTGCGGTCGGCCATTCGAGCGTGGCCAGCTCGACCGGGTCGAAGATGCCGGCGCCCGGGGGCAGCTGTCCTTCTGCGTTCGTGGTCACGGGTGCGCGGGACGTGGTCGGCCCGATCGAGCCGACCGAGTCGGTCGATTCCCCGCACGACGCGAGGAGGATCACTCCCACCACTGATCCAAGAAGGATGGCGATGCGCGAACGAGATCTGACGCTGGGCATTCGGCGATCGTAGCGCTGGCCCTGGCGGTGCCCATCCTCGCGGAGCCGCTCGTCGAGGTGCTGAGCTGCCCCGTCGGGCACGGCGCCGTTCGGTACGGTGATCGCCCCTGGCGGGTTGACTGTCGGACTCGGAGGAACAGGCGTTGGCGACAGAACGAGACGGACGTTCGATGACGATGCGACGTCCCGGCCACCTCGTCCGCGTGGTCGGAATCGTCGGGATGACGCTCGCACTGGTGTCCAGCTTGGTCGTCGTGCGCGCCGACGCAGCGCTCGCTGGAGGATCCGACCCGATCGTCATCACCGGGCGCGGGTACGGCCATGGACGTGGCCTCGGTCAGTACGGCGCGCTCGGGTATGCGACCGGGATCACCGGTACTCCGTGGACGAGCGCACAGATCCTCGACCATTTCTACGGCGGAACCCGTGCGTCGACGATCTCCGCCGACTCCGAGATGACCGTTCGGCTCGTCGGGCGTGACGGAGCGCCGACGGTCGTGACGTCGCCGACCGCCGACATCGAGACGGTGCTCGAGAACGGAACGAGGCTTCGTTCGTCGAAGCCCTACGTGCGTCTCGACGTCTCGGGGACCGATGCCTTCAAACTGTACGAGGGCACCTCCTGTGCCGGTCCGTGGACCACGGTCGGAACATTCAGCGGCACGGAAGCCCGGTTGGTTGCCGAGGCGTCGGGCGAGCAGGTCTTCTCGTTCGGCACGAGCTCGGACGTGGGCGTGGTCGGTGACTGGAACGGCGATGGGACCGACACCGCGGGCGTGTTCCGCTCCGGTCGCTGGTACCTCCGCAACTCGAACTCGGGTGGCGCAGCAGAGCTCGGACCGTCATTCGGGCGCGCTGGCGACACGCCGATCGTGGGTGACTGGAACGGCGACGGACGCGACACGCTCGGGGTGCGGCGCGGCAATCGGTTCTACCTTCGCAACTCGAACACCTCCGGGGCGGCAGACCTCGATTTCAGCTTCGGATCCTCGTCTGACACGCCGATCGTGGGGGACTGGAACGGCGACGGACGCACCACCGTCGGGGTCAGACGCGGGAACGCCTATTACCTGCGGAACGCGAACTCGAGCGGATCCACACAGATCGCGTTCTCCTACGGCACCGCGAGCGACCGACCCGTGACCGGCGACTGGGACGGCGACGGCGTCGAGACGGCAGGCGTGTCACGAGGCAAGACCTTCTACCTGCGCAACTCGAACTCGAGCGGTGCGGCCGACAGCACGACCACCATGACCGCGGACGGGTCGCCGCTCGCGGGCGACTGGATCGGCTCGGGGAGGGCATCGATCGGCAATCGGTCGGGCCAGGAATTCCGTCTCCTGGTCCAAGGCAGTCCGGCAGGGACGGCCTCGCTCATCGATCTCTGCACGTGGTCCGGCGTGTCCCGCTACCGGGGTGAGATCAGAGCAGCCAACGTCTCCGGCACCCAGCGGACCGTGAGCGCTCTCCCGATGGAGGACTTCCTCCGTGGAGTCGTGCCGGCCGAGAGCCCGCCCTCCTGGGGGAGTGCCAACGGGGGGACCGGCATGGCGGCATTGGAGGCGCAGGCGGTGGCTGCCCGCTCGTTCGCCGCCTCGGAGAACCGGTACTCCTATGCCAAGTCCTGCGACACGACGTCGTGTCAGGTGTATCGCGGCGAGTCGGTCGAGCACGCGTTGACCGATCAGGCCATCTCGAACACTCGAGGAGTCGTTCGACGATTCGTCAGCAACAACGCCGTGGCGCGGACCGAGTTCTCGTCCTCGACGGGTGGGAGAACGATCGGGACGCCGGTGAGCCCATTCACCGGTGTCGTCGACGAAGGCGATGCGACGCCATCGAATGCACGTCACCGTTGGAACGTGGAGGTCACGTACGACGCGGTGGGCGACGCTTTCTGCAGCGGCGGATCGGTGAGTGCTGTCTCGGTCATCGCTCGTCTGCCCGAAGACGGGTACAACCGAGCGAAGACGGTGCGGGTCGGCTGCCAGACCGGTGCCAGGGACGTCACCGGCGACCAGTTCCGATTCGGTCTGGGTCTGTACTCGACCTGGTTCTACCTCGATGGTCAGGACGAGGCCGCCGCAACAGGACCTGGGATCCATCGAGCCGGACAGTTCCACCTGCGAGAGACGAACGACTCGGGAGCCGCACATGCGACGGTGACCTACGGACCTGCGGACGCGACACCGCTCGCGGGTGACTGGAACGGCGACGGCGTCGACACGATCGGGTACCGATCTGGGCAGCGCTTCCACCTGCGGAACTCCAACAGCGCTGGGGCAGACGCCTACGACGTCTCATTCGGTCGCACGTCCGACACGCCGGTGGTGGGCGACGTCGACGGCGACGGTGACGACGACATCGGCGTACGACGAGGCGATGACTTCTTCTTCGAGACGAACCTGCCGAGCAATGGTGCGACGACCACGTTCACCGTCGGCGCGCTGGAAGCCGCCGATCAGGTGATCATGGGCGATTGGAACAACGACGGGGCAGACGAGGTCGGCTGGCTCCGTGGAAACACCTTCCACTTGGGGTCGCTCGGCGCCGTGACCGCCCCCCAGGCCGGAACCCCAGTGGTGGTCCGTCTGGCGGCTGGCTCGCGTGACACCGTCGGTGTCGTTGTCAGCGGTGCGTGGCGAATCCTGGCGACACCGACCAACGGCTCGGATGTCGTGGCGTTCCAGTACGGGACTTCTGGCGACGACCCGATCACCGGACGTTGGTTCCGGTGACGCTCACATGCTCGGCAGATAGCGCCACAGGGCCACGTGCTGCGACGCTGGCGTGGTGAAGCGAGGCCGTTGACCAGATGTCTCGTGCCAGAGAGGGAACTGGCGCTCGATCGTGAGGTCCGGCTCCCAGTCGAGCGGATCGAGGCCTTCGGGCAATGACTCGAGGTCCTCGCTGAACAAGAACACCGGGCCGTCTGTGGCGGCATCCCAACCAGAGACGAACGTGTCGTACTCGCTGACGTCGTTCGGGAGGTACGTGCTCGGGGTGCCGGCGATCATCCAGGACACCGATGGAAGGTTCCTGGTCGACCCGACGATGCCGCCCCCGCCCGTCACCAGCACGATGCCGGCGCCCGCGGTCGCCTCGGAGATGTCCTCGGCGAGCGAGTAGGAGCCGGCGAACTCTCGGTGCGTCCTGATCGGGAGCGAAGTCGTGACGAACTCGAGCAGCAGCGCTGCACACGTCAACACTCCGACGGCGACGACTGCTCGCGATCGACGTGTGAGCAGGAACACCACCACCACCGCCAACGTGACCATCAGCGCAGGGACCACCACAGGGATGAAGCGACGGACCCACCACATCAATCGGGCGGAGATCTTCGCCTCGTAGATGTAGATCGGCAGCAAGAGGAGACCAGGCCCGAGGAGGATCCACGCTTTCGGGTTCCAGTGCTTGCTGAACGCCAGCACGGCGACCCCGCAGACCACGAGGATCAACCCGGGTCGCGTGATGAAGTACGACATCCAGTGGAGATTGCGCTCGTTGTAAGTCGGGGTCGGGCGCCCAGCGAACTCGCCGAACGTTCGCCCGAACCAGGCCTGTCGGTTCCAAGACACGATGCCGCCGATCGCGAGGCAACCGATGATGACGCCGCCGAGGACCCGACCGTCGAGTCGACGGCGGAGGTCGTCGACGATTCGTCCACCCGACTCTCGGAGGATGAGCCATCGCAGCGCGACGCCGCCGCCGAGGGCGAGAAGCGAGAAAGCGAGGAGTATCTCGATCGGTGGCACGCCGTTGACCCGGACGTAGTTGGCTTCCAGGGCGTACGCGTTGTAGAGCGCGTACGGCAGCGTGACGGCGGCTCCTGTGACACCGGCGACGACGCGACGATCGGCTCCAGCGACGACGATCGTGATGGCCACGAGTGCGATGCCCAACGCGACCACGAGGAATCCGTCGGGTCGCACGAGGAACGACGTGCCGACCAGGACGCCAGCGAGGAAGGATGCACCAGCCCACCGAGTGCTCACCGCGAGCACAGCGCACAAGAGCGCGCCGGTGACCATCGCCTGCATGGGGATCTCGGTGCTCGGGGTCTTGGCCTGCCACACCTGCATGACGTTCGTGGTGAGGAGAGTTGCAGTCACCAGAGCAGTGCCGGGTCCGAGCGCCCGGTTGACGGCGAGTGCGAGGAGCAGGACACCGAGGATCGCGATGACCGGCGTCACGTTGAACACGCCGGCCGTTCCTGCGATGCCGATCGCGACAGCGAAAGTCGACGGGACGAAGTGGAAGAAGTCCGACGATGTCGTGACGACATCGCCGCCCTGCTCCTCGATGCGAAGACCGGGATAGCGGCCGCCGGTGCCGAACTCGCCGAGCGTCGCCCGTTCGTCGTTGAACGCCACGGTCGCAGCCTCGTCCGGCACGTCGACCGAACCAGTCCGCTCGATCCCGAAACCGTGGATCACGTAGACGCCAGGGTCCTTGTCGCCGAACGCATACGGGAAACCCGGAACGAAGAACACCGCTGCGACGAGTGCGATCGCAGCCAGTCCGAGAACGGATTTCTTGTCGACGTGGATATGCGGCCTCCCGCCAACCGCCACTGCGGCACCGACGACGAGTCCCGTGAGGACGAGCGTGAGGATCAACGAGCGAGAGGTCGTGAACTCATCGAGTTGCGCAAGGGCGAGCGCGGAGGTTCCCAGCGCCGCCAGGCCGATGACGGCGACCAGGGCAAACAGTTCGAGGACGTCGAGTGACTGGCGATCGTCCGGTGTGTTGGCCCATCGCTGCAGGTCGGTGAGCGAACCCATACCTAGGTGGCGTCCCACTGACCACCGAGTGAGACCAGTCCGGACCCGTCGACGTCACCGGCAACGGTGAACCGCGCGGCGTCGGCGAGCTTCGCCAACTGTTCCGTGCTGTGATCATCCTGGATCGTGATGTCCACGGTGTAGTCGCCGACGCGGAGGTCCATCTCCGCGACCCGGTAGCGCACGACCTCGGGCCCGACGTCGCCGGGCGGCATCGAGAGGCGCGCGCCAGCGATGTGGATTCCATCGGTGCGGTGGATGTCGAGCGACAGCCGCATCGGTTCGGACGAGCGTCGATCGATGTGGACCGAGAAGGTCGCCGGTGCTCCGGAGAGCGCAGTGCCGGTCTCGCCGATGTCGTCGAGGGACATCGACACGGATTCGACGCTCGCTCGGTTGGTTTCGTGCCGTCGGGAGTCAGGGCCTGCTCGCTGGCCGTCCAGGTGCTCGAGGTAGTCCCCGACCACTCTGCCGGCAGGGCCGACGGACTGCAGCGCTCCGTGGTCGAGCCAGGCCGCCTCATCGCAGATGTTCCGCACCGTGTCGAGACTGTGCGTGACGACGACGATCGTTCGCCCCTCGCGTCGGAGCGTGGCGAAGCGCTCCATGCACTTTCGTTGGAATATCTCGTCGCCGACCGCGAGGACCTCGTCGACGAGCAGGACGTCGGGTTCGACGTTGATCGCAACCGAGAAGCCGAGGCGGACGAACATCCCGGACGAGTAGTTCTTCACCGGGTGATCGATGAATCGTTCCAGTCCAGCGAACTCGACGATCTCGTCGAACTTCGCATCGATGTCCCTGCGCGAAAGTCCGAGAATCGATCCGTTGAGGTAGACGTTCTCTCTCCCGGACAGTTCCGGGTGGAACCCGGCGCCCAACTCCAACAGGGCCGACATCTTTCCGTTGATGTCGATGGATCCGCTGTTCGGTTGGTAGATCCGCGCCATGCACTTCAGGAGGGTCGATTTCCCACTGCCGTTCTGGCCGATGAGACCGAAGGTCTTGCCCTCGGGGATCTCGAAGCTGACGTCGTCGAGCGCCCAGAACTCCTCGTAGATGACGCGCTTCATCCCACGCATGACCATTGCCTTCAATGTCGCGTTGCGTTCATGGACGAGACGGAATTTCTTGCTCACCGCGTCGACGGTCACCGCGGCGGTCACAGCTCCTCCGCCAATCGACTCTCGTGCCGCTTGAAGAACGTGGCGCCGATGAGCATGGACACAGAGGCGAGAGCGATCATCAACAGCCACTCGCGGATGCTGGGCGCTTTCAGGTCGTAGAACACGTCGCGGTAGCCCTCGACGAAATGGCTCATCGGGTTCAGGCGGGTCGGTAGCTCTGCCCAGCTCGGGACGAGGCTGGGTGGATACAGGATCGGAGTCGCGTAGAACCAGGCGTTGAGGAAGATCGCGACGAAGTGATTCACGTCACGGAAGTAGGCGTTCGCGACCGAGAGGAACAGTCCCATCCCGAGGACGAAGAAGAACTGGATCACGAGCAAGGGGAGAAGAATCGGGAGCCACGGAAGGATCATGTTGTCGGTCAGCAGGAGCAACGCAACCGCCAGGACACCCAATTCGATCAGGAACCCGATGAGGTGCGAAACCGTCACCGCCGTCGGGAGAACCGCTCTCGGGAAGTAGACCTTGGTGATCAGGTTCTCGTTGGCAACCAACGACCCGACCGCGCCCCCGAGGGAGTTGGTGAGGAACGACCAGCACAACAGTCCGCTCACGAGGAAGAACGCGTAGTTCTTCAGCCCGGACGGGTCGCCGACCGGCGGGTCGACGCGGAGGTAGATGCCGAACACGACGCCGTAGACGGCGAGGTTCATGATCGGGTTGATGATCGACCACGTGTACCCGAGGACCGAACGCTTGTACTTGCCGCGTAGCTCACGCAGCGTGAGATTCGTCAGCAGCTCGGTCGGTATCTCGGCAACGAGACGCTGGCGGACAGACACGATGCTGACGCTACTGACCTCCGGCACCACGGGCACAACGTGGTCGGCGCCGATTGGGTGTCGGTCGCGCCCGACTCGCGTTCGAGACGAGGAACCTCCAGGTCGTCTGCTACGAAGTGGCCATGGTTCCGGCCGTTCGTGTCGTCATCCTCAACTACAACGGCGGTGATGACGTCCTCGAGTCGGTCGAGCACGCGCTGGCACTCGAGTGGCCGGCGGATCGACTCGACATCGTCGTCGTGGACAATGCATCCACCGACGGGTCGGCGATGCGCGTCGACCGTCGCTTCGACGACGTCCGCGTGCTGTACAACGCGGTGAACACCGGGTTCCCGGCCAACAACTTGGCGATGCGCGACCTTGATGACCTCGCGTACGTCGCGTTGGTCAACCCGGACGCCTTCGTCGAGCCCGGGTGGCTCGCTCCCCTCGTCGAGGAACTCGAAGCGGACGATGGCCTCGGGGCCGCCTGTCCCAGGATGTTGCTTCACCCGAGGTTCGCCGACCTCTCGATCGTGACCGATGGCCACCGAGTGCCGAGAGACGGTCGCGATCTCGGCATTCGAATCTCGGGACTTCGTGTCGATGGCGAGGAGCGAATCGCCGAGCTGTTGACGGTCCAGGGGGTCTCCGGACCGGAGAGCAACCTGTCCGACTCGCACTATCACTGGACATCAGCTCATGCGACCGTCGGCGTACCGCTCGACCCGGATGCCACGACCGCGCCGCTCGTGGAGATACGAGTCGACTCGTCGGTCGCCAAGACGGCAGTCGTCGGATCGACGTCCATCGAGATCGACGAGATTCCCCGCTGGCACCGGGTCCAGCTCGACGGCTCCGCCTACGACGTCATCAACAATGCTGGGTCGATCCTCGTCGAAGGTGGCTGGGGCGCCGATCGTGGGCTCGGAGAACGCGATGGTGTCGGCTTCGACGACCCGACGGAGGTGTTCGCATGGTGCGGGGGTGGCGTGCTGCTCCGGACGGAGTACCTGCGTGACGTGGGGCTCTTCGACGAGGATTTCTTCCTCTACTACGAGGACACCGATCTGTCGTGGCGGGGGCAGGGCCTGGGATGGCGGTATCGCTACGTTCCGTCGGCAAGAATGCGACACCTGCACGGTGCGTCCACCGTCGTCGGGTCACCGCTCTTCGTCCTCAACGTGGAACGCAATCGTTTGCTGATGCTTCTCAAGAACGCTCCTGTCGGGTTCGTGCTGCGAGCTCATCTCGGCTTCCTCCGGTCCACTCTCGGCATCGCCCGACTCCAAGTCGTCGGTCCTCTGACCCGAGGCGCCAGGCCGGATTTCCACACCGTCTGGCTTCGTCTTCGGGCATTCGCGGCCGCCGCACGGGCCGCGCCGAGGACCATCCGAAAACGGGTGGAGATCAGGCGCCGAATGCGAGTCGATGATGAATCGATCCTCCGCTGGCAGGTGCCGCAGCCATGAAGACGGCGGCGGTCTACAACGAGTACTGGGCCACCGGCGGCGGTGGCGAGACCTTCTGCGGAGGAATCGCCGAGTCCTTGGATCTCGATGGTTTCGACGTGACGCTGCTCGCGAGCGCAGATTTCGACGTGGAACAACTCTCCGAACGCCTGTCGCTCGATCTCACCGGCTGTCGGCTCGAGGTCGTCGATGGCGGTCCGATGGAGGTCGCTGAGGCGTCGGGTCGATTCGATCTGTTCGTCAACGGGTCCTACCTGTCGTCAGTTCGGAACCGGGCGACGACCGGGATCTACGTCGTGCACTTCCCCGGGAGTCGTCCACCCAGCTCCTGGGTCGGGTCCCTGGCGCGGTTCATCCCTGCGGAGGGGATCGCGCAACCGGTGCAGTTCACCTGGGGGGATGGCTTCCACGCTCCGGACCCGGGCGCCGCTGGCGCGGTGTGGACCTCCGGTCGGGCGCAGCTCGACCTCGACGTGAAGGAGTCGGTTCCGCTCAGACTCCGTCTCCTGTTCGGCCACCTCCGACCGCCCGCGGCCGGACCCGCGAACGTCACGATTGCGATCGACGGCGAAGTTCTTGCGGAAGGTGTGATTCCGGCTGCGCAGCCGGGGCCGATGGGCCGAGCGCGCGGTCGTTTCGGAACGGAGATCACGGTGCCGTTCGCTGGCGCAGGGCGGCGGTGCCTCGAACTCGAGGCAGACACGTTCGTGCCAGCCGAGCTCGGTCTCGGTTCAGATGTTCGACCCCTCGGTGTGCCGCTCCGCGGCGTGACCGCAGGGTCTCGGTCGACTCGGATCTTCGCGTCGATCGCACCCAACCTCTACCACCGGATGATTGCTCCCTCGACACCAGCGGTGGTCTCCAGCTACGACGTCGTCGCGTCGAACTCGGAGTTCACCCGGGGATTCGTGGAGGACTGGTGGAGCATCGACGAGTCCCCAGTGCTCCATCCACCGGTGCAGCTCCGTCCGCGCAGTACCGCCAAGCAACAGTCGATCGTGGCCGTGGGCCGGTTCTTCGACAGTTCGTCTGGTCACTCCAAGAAGCAGATCGAACTGCTGCAGGCCTTCCGCCGATTGCGCGCCCAGGGCATCGACGACTGGTCCTTGACCTTCGTGGGCGGCTGCGATGCCCAGGCAGCTGGGTACCTGGACTCGGTTCGACGTGAAGCCGATGAACTGCCGGTCGAGTTCCTGATCGACGCGTCTGGCGCTGAGCGCGATCAGGCCATCGGAAGGGCGTCGATCTTCTGGCACGCCGCAGGCTTCGGTGAGGATGCGGAACTGCATCCGGATCGAATGGAACACTTCGGCATATCGACCGTCGAGGCGATGTCGACTGGCGCGATTCCGATCGTGTTCGCAGGTGGCGGTCAGCTCGAGATCGTTCGGGATGGGGTGTCCGGCTTCCATTTCCGCACGCTCGACGAACTCGTGGCGCACACCCGCCGTCTCGTCTGCTCGCCTGACGAACGGGATCGGCTCTCGGATGGCGCTGCGCTTCGTGCTCGTGATTTCGGGTTCGAGACCTTCCGGCGCAACCTGCATGAGCTGGTCGACGTCGCAGTGGCCCGGGGATCGGAGAAGACATGAAACTCATCATCCAGATCCCCTGCCTCGACGAGGAGGATCAGCTACCGGCCACGATTGCCGACCTCCCCCGCGAGGTGGCCGGGTTCGACGAGGTCGAGTGGTTGATCATCGACGACGGCTCGACTGACAGGACGGTGGAGGTCGCCCGGGCGTGCGGGGTGGACCATGTCGTCTCCCTGACCAACAACAAGGGCCTCGCCTACGCGTTCCAGGCCGGACTCGACGCGTCGTTGAAGCTCGGCGCCGACGTGGTCGTGAACACCGACGCCGACAACCAGTACAGCGCCGACTCCATCCCAGACCTCGTCGCGCCGATCGTCGCTGGTCGCGCCGACATGGTCGTCGGCGATCGCCAGGTGATGACGATCAGTGAGTTCTCCGCGGTGAAGAAGCGCCTGCAGAAGCTCGGGAGTTGGGTCGTCCGCCAGGCGTCGGACACCGACGTACCAGACGCGACGTCGGGATTCCGTGCGTACAACCGCGATGCCGCGATCGGTCTGATGGTGGTGAACAAGTACACCTACACGCTCGAGTCGATCATCCAGGCAGGTCGGAGTCTGTCGGCGATCGATCACGTTCCTGTCAGGACGAACCCCAAGACTCGGGAGTCGCGGCTGTTCCCCTCGATGGGAACCTACGTCCGCCGCAACGCGCCGCTCATCCTCCGCATCTACGCGTCATACGAGCCGCTGCGAGTCTTCGCGGTGTTCGCCGCGGCCCTCATGGCGGGGGCGCTCGCCGTCTGGAGCCCGTTCCTCGCCGATTGGATCCTGAACGGCGATCGCTCTGGCCACCTGCAGTCGATCATCTTGGGCAGCGTCTTCTTCATGGCGGCCGTGCAGGTTCTGGCACTGGGCGTCATCGCCGACCTCATCGGCGGGCACCGGCAGGTGTCGCAGCGGATCAACGAGCGAGTCCGTCGCATCGAACTCGAGATCGGGGTGGCTCCGTCGCACTACCTCCCGGACGGAGCCCCCGCGCCGCAACGAGGGTCGAATGACGGCGCCGAGGATGCCGGTGATGTGGGTGACCGCAGCGAACGCTGAGGCGTCTGTCATCGGGACAACGGTCGAGGACTCGAGGCCGCACTGGCCGTCGACCGTCAGGCCGGTGCCGGGTGCATCACCCAACGTCCTCGTCGTTCTCTTCGATGACGTGGGGTTCTCGGACTTCGGTTGCTACGGCAGCGAGATCTCCACGCCGGCGATCGACGCCATCGCCGCACATGGCCTCCGCTACTCCGGCTTCCACACCACGGCGATGTGCTCGACGACGCGAGCGGCACTGCTGACCGGCCGGAATCACCACAACGTGGGCGTGGGGTGCCTCGCGAACTTCGACAGCGGCTTCCCGGGATATCGGGGCAAGATCGCCCGCTCGGCCGGCACGATCGCCGAGATGCTCACGCCCTATGGGTTCCGGTCGTATCTCACGGGCAAGTGGCACGTCACACCGCTCACCGAGACGGGCCCGACGGGGCCATACGACGGGTGGCCGCTGCAGCGGGGATTCGATCGCTACTACGGCTTCCTCGACGCGGAAACCGATCAGTACGCGCCCGAGTTGGTGTACGACAACCACCACGTCGATCCGCCGGGCACCTTCGAGGACGGCTACCACCTCTCGATCGACGTCGTCGACAAGGCGATCGAGTTCCTGAAAGATCACCGAGCCGGCGCTCCCGACGCGCCGTGGCTCACCTGGGTTGCGTTCGGCGCATGTCACGCACCGCACCAGGCGCCGAGAGACATCATCGACCACTACGTGTCGATCTTCGAGAAGGGCTGGGACGTCACACGAGAGGAGCGATTGGCACGCCAGATCGACATGGGAGTCGTGCCTCCGGGAACCGAACTCCCCCCTCGGAACGATCATGTGAAGGCGTGGGATGAGCACAGCGCTGAGGAGCAACGGGTCTTCGTCCGCCTCCAAGCGGCCTACGCCGCGATGCTCGACCACGCCGACCGCCAGATCGTTCGCCTCATGGGCTTCCTCGACGAGTCAGAGATGGCCGACGACACGCTCGTCCTCGTCCTGTCGGACAACGGGGCGAGCCAGGAGGGCGGCCCTGCGGGGTTCGTCAACGCCATGGGGCCGTTCAACGCTCAGCCCGAGTCGATGACGGACAAGGTCGCACGTCTCGACGACATCGGCATGCCGGGAACACACGCCAACTTTCCCTGGGGCTGGTCGATGGCGGCGAACACGCCGCTCAAGCGGTACAAGCAGAACACCCATGGCGGCGGGATCCGTGACCCGCTCGTGGTCTCCTGGCCAGCAGGGATCAGTGCCAGGGGCGAGGTCCGCGACCAGTTCTGCCATGCCAACGACGTCGTGCCGACGCTGCTGGATGTGTTCGGGCTCGACGTCCCTGCTTCCATCGCCGGCGTCGAGCAACAGCCACTCGACGGAGCGTCGTTCCGCCCTTCGTTCGACGAGCCCGACGCGCCGCCGCCCAAACAGACGCAGTACTTCGAGATGTTCGGTCATCGAGGGGTGTGGCATGAAGGCTGGAAAGCGGTGGCGTACCACCCGCCCTACACGCCGTTCGCCGACGACCGGTGGGAGCTCTACCACCTGGATCGCGATTTCTCTGAGGTCCGTGACCTGGCGGAGTCAGAGCCCGAGAAGCTGGCCGCTCTCCAGGAGCGATGGTGGGATGCAGCCAGGGAGAACCAGGTACTCCCGCTCGATGACCGGTTCGCTGAACGATTCGCAGAGAACGCGGAGCGGCATCGAGGCGGCCGGACGCACTACGAGTTCTGGGCCGGCATGGGACACGTGCCGAGCGATGCTGCCCCCGACCTGCGCAGCCGGTCCTACACGATCACCGCGGAGGTCCTCGAGGGTGGCGAAGGCGTGTTGATGGCACACGGGGACGAGACGTCGGGATACTCGCTGTACGTGAAGAACGGACGGTTGGTACACGACCTGTCCGTCGGGGGTCACCACCAGATCGTCCGGTCTGATCGTCCGGTGCCGGAGGGACCGTGCACGCTCGGATTTTCACTCGCACGCGAGTCGTCCTACGGCGGCGCCGCGAAAGGCACCGGCACGCTGACGATCAACGGCGAGCCCTGCGGCATGTTCGAGACCGACCGGATCTTCGTGGTCACGATCTCCTGGAGTGGTCTCGACGTGGGACGTGACCGCGTCTCTCCGGTGTCCGACTACGACGCGCCGTTCGCGTTCACCGGACGGATCCGTCGAGTGATGGTCGATCTGGACGACGACCAGGATCTCGATCACGACGCGGTCGGTCGCGCCGAGACCGCCCGAGAATGATCTCGCGGAGACCGCTGGCGATGGAACACCACGCCATCGCCGTCGCCGGACGCGCAGAGACCGCCCGGGGTGACCGGGCGGCCTCGGCTTGCTGGGGATGATTCGCCTTCGTCAGTACCAGTGGGCACGACCGCCGACTGCACGACCGGTGGATCCCACGACGGCCAGGATTGCGCCGACGATGACGAGGATCACGCCGATGGTGGTCAGGATCGGGATGCCGATCAGCACGCCGACGATGGCGAGGATGATTCCGGTGATGATCATGCGAACTTCCGTACCCCTGGCCCAAACGCTCCAGAACGAGAATCTCTCGATGTCCGAAATGCGTGAAGTCGTCGGGAGTACGGCTCTGCTCGGTTGTCTGCGATGACCTATCCAAGGATCTCCGACGGGCTGGTGGACGACGTGATCCGAGCGATCGGGGTCCAGCGGTCCGCGGACGTCGAGCGCGTCGTGGATGCTTTCCGCGGGTGGATGCCGGCGGGGAGCACGGCGAAGTGGGACGCCATCGACCGTGACGAGACGCCACCCGGCGTCGACCCGGAGCATGCACTGACGGAACGGCTCCGCGGGTCCCTTGCGTCGTGGTCGTGCTGGCCGTACTGCACCGGCCTCGGAGCAGTGCTGGCCGGCCAGGGCCACGACGTGCGGATCGCGGTCGAACATCTCCGGAGCGGCGTACAGGTGTCGCTCGTCGACTATCACTCGGTGCTCATCGTCGACGGCGAACTCGTCGACGCCTACCTGGGGCCGTCGGCCCCGGCTGCCGCCGGAGCTGATGTCACCCGTCCGGACGCGTGGGCCGCTTGGATCCCCGGCGAGCGCCCCGATCATCTGGGGACGCGTGGTGGCAGCTCGATCTTCCGCTACCGCCAGCTGGCCGATCACCTCGACGTGCGCGACGTCCGGGCGTTCTGCTCGATCTCGGTGACGCACAGCGGCGTCGGTCGCCGCCGCACCGCGCATTGGCTCCGCGATGGCCGGCTCTGGTTCGTGCGAGAGGACGACGATGGGTCGGCAGTGCTTCGGATCACCTCCGGGGTCGGCGGACCGTTCTGCCAGACTCGCCCCGTCGCGGCGACCGGGCAGTACGACGACCTCGTACGCAGGATCGACGACCAGCAGGAGCTGCCATGAGCGCTTCCACCGCTACCCCGTTCTCCGACGTCGAGCGTGCTCGCGGGCGTGAGATCACCACTGCGAAGCGGCGGGCGACGGCGCTCCTGGCGCTCGTCGCACTCCTTTTCGTCGTGGCCGTGATGACAACGGACGACCAGGGGAGCGCGTCCTATCTC
>JBBSLH010000052.1:0-15330 GCA_038255425.1 Acidimicrobiales bacterium | reverse complement strand
CGTCGGACTCCCTGTCGTGGATCCGCCGCAGGGGCTCGGCCCGGGCACCCGCCTCCCGGGCCGAGCCCGAGGTCGCCCCATCCACGGGGAGCGGAATGGCTGCCGGTCGGCCGGGGTTCCCCGCCGGTCCAGCGACCAGACCCTGGGGAGACCGCGATGCGTCGTCACGATGGAACCCGCCTGCCGAGAGCCGTGGCACCGGCAATCGCCGTGCTAGCGCTCGCCATCAGCGCCTGCGGCAGTGATGGCGACCCGGCCGCCATTCCCGTCTCGGGTGGGCCCGCCTCCTCCGAGACCACGAGATCCACGGGTACGGGTGCCGATGGGGTCGAGGTGAACGCCGAAGACATCGCCTTCGATGTCGACCGGATCGACGTGACTGCTGGCGAGGCCGTCACCCTGACCTTCAACAACAACGACACCGGTATCCCCCACAACTTCCACGTCGAGGCCGGTGAGGTCGACGCGAAGACTGACATCGCGCCGGGCCCGGACACGCAGACCCTCGAGTTCACGATCGACGAGGCGGGGAGCTACACCTTCATCTGCGACGTACACCCCGACATGACGGGTGATCTCGTCGCGTCCTGAACCCGCGGTCCATCCGGGAATCTGCGGGTGGAGCGGAGGGTTGCCATGGCATGCGCTCGTTGCGACGTCCGGTACTGGTGATCGTGACCTGTCGCTCCTCGGTGCGGCATGTGCCTCGGGGGGGGGAGTCCTCGTCGCCGGGCGGTGACGACGCAGAGTCGTCGGTCACGCCGGTCACCGTGGACCAGGTCACCTCGACGCCCGAGGAGGACACCCTCTCCGCGCTGACAAACCGGTTCCATGAGGACCACCCCGAGCCCCTGATCGACCCGAGCGAGGTGATCTCAGGCGGACCACCGAGCCGGCGGCGGCCAGCAGCATGATGTTCGCCGCCGCCGCGCCAAGTGCGCCCATGAGCATCAGGCGCCGCGGTGGGACGAGGTCGGCGACGTTGAACGCGGCGGAGCCCACGGCCCCGACCACGAACCCGAGTTGCACGGCGATGGTCAGCCACGACCCGGCCGTCGACGAAAGGTCCCACTCCTCACGGAGCTGGAGCAGCACCGCGGACGCGGAGAACCAGGTGGTCATGGCCAGGACCATGCCGACCGCCAGCCGCGCCAGGGCTGACCAGCGACCCGGCGGGTCCTTCTCACCACGGGCACCAACTCGACGGGAGTCGCCATCACGCCTCCAGCCGACACGGTGGGTGCGTCAAGGCGACGGTCAGCCATGCCCGCCGACCGGAACGCGGTCGAGGTTGCCGCCGGTGCCGCTGCCGAAGACGAACACGAGTCCGATGAGGACGATCCCGACGATGATCACCGCTGCCCACTGCAGGTTGACCTGCCTGTTGGCACGCGCTCGCGCCTCGCGATCCAGCTCAGCTTGCGGTCGCGCGGGCCGGTTCTTCGGGGGCGTGTACGACTTCTGGCGCTCGGAGGAACTCGATGTCATGAGACTCGAACCCGCTCGCTATCGACGTTGTTCCGCGATGTGCGCATACGCGCGCCGAGTCGAGGGGCGCGGAATTCGTCGATGCTGCCGGGGGTTGCAACCTCACCGAATCGCCCCCCAATTTGCCAGGAGAGCCAATGCCCCGCGTGCCCGTGCACACCGTCGACAGCGCCCCCGACGCTGCCAAGGACAACCTTCGTGCCCTCACCGAGCGCGTCGGCAAGACCCTCAACATCTTCGGCGAGATGGCGCACGCCCCGGTCGTGCTCGACAGCTACGTCCAGCTCGAAGGTCGACTCTCGTCGCAGTCCAGCCTCGACCAACGCACCCGAGCCGCGTTGCACCTCACGGTCGCCAACGTCAACGAATGCGACTACTGCCAGGCGGCCTACACCGGCGAGGCGAAAGCGAGCGGGTTCAGCGACGAGGACGCGATGGCGATCCGCTCCGGGGACCTCGAGACCGACCGCCAGATCCAGGCGGCCATCGCTCTGGCTCGGGAGATCGCAGCCAACAAGGGCTACGTCGACGACGCGACGTGGTCGGCGGCCCTCGATGCTGGCTGGACCGACGCACAGCTGCTCGAGATCTTCATCGAGGTGGTCCGCACCATCTTCACCAACTACTTCAACCACCTTGTCGGTACCGAGCTCGACCTCCCCGCCGCGCCCGAGCTCACCTGACTGCAACGGCAAGACGCCCAATGACACGACCAACAGAGGAGACACCGCAATGCCCTTCGATCCGTCAGCCACCGCCCTGGTGATCACCGACCCCCAGAACGACTTCCTCAGCCCAGACGGCGCCGCCTGGGAGCTCGTCGGGGCCTCCGTCACCGACAACGGCACCGTGGAGAACCTCGAGCGCCTGCTGGCGGCAGCCAAGGCCGCCAGCGTGCCTGTGTTCGTGTCGCCCCACTACTACTACCCCTTCGACGACAAGTGGCAGTTCGGCGGGACACTCGAGGAGAAGATGCACGAGATCGGCATGTTCGACCGTCGCAGCCCGCTGGACCTCGACGGGTTCGACGGCTCGGGTGCCGACTGGCACGCGGCATTGAAGAAGCTCATCGACGACGGTGAGACCGTCGTGACCAGCCCCCACAAGATCTACGGCCCCCAGACCAACGACCTCTCCCTCCAGCTCCGCAAGCGCGGTATCGACCGGGTCGTACTCGCCGGGATGTCCGCCAACCTCTGCGTCGAGTCCCACCTTCGCCACCTCCTCGAGGAAGGCTTTGACGTCACCGTCGTCAAGGACGCCACCGCCGCGGCCCGCCACCCGGAGCTCGGAGACGGATACGAGGCAGCGCTCGTGAACTTCGGCTACATCGCAAGCAGCGTCGTGGCAACCGACGAAGCCATCGCTTCTATGGCATAGCCGCAGGCGACCTCGGCGGCGGCGAACAGGGCGAGTGAGCGGGCCACGGACATGGGTACGACCCTACGAGCGCTTCCGAGGTCCGGTCCTGTACTCCAGGGTTGGTCGCACTTGATGATGCGGTCTTTCGTTGATGGCGGGCAGGTGCACCGCCCGCGCCGTTCCGCGGCGTCCAACGGTGACCGCGCGGGCCGTCACAGGATCGAGCCGAGGTCGGAGCCGACGCTGGGGTAGGCGGGCGTCATCGACTTGAGCTGGCGGGTGGTGAGCCCCAGTTTGATTGCCAGAGCACAGAAGTTGATGAGTTCGCCGTACTCGGGGCCGAACATGTGGGCGCCAACGATGGTGTCCGTCGCGCGGTCGACGAGGACCTTGGTCGCCGCGGTTGACTCGCCCAGCCGGTAGTTGGAGAACCAGCCGCCCGTGTCGTGATAGCGGACGTCGAGATCGATGCCTGCGGCGCGGGCCTCGGCTTCGAGCATCCCGACCCGGGCGAGTTCGGGCACGGTGTAGACGGCGGTGGCGATGCCGGCGTAGTCGGGCACGATCGTGCTGCCCTTGAGCATGTTCGATGCTGCGACCTTGCCCTCGATCACGGCGACTGGTGTGAGGTTCATGCCGGGCGTGTCGGCCGAGTCGCCCGCCGCGTACACGGCTGGGTTGGTGATGCTCTGCAGGTGGCCGGCGATCGTGACCCCTTTGGGGCCGTGGTCGACTCCAGCGGCTTCGAGGCCGAGGCGTGACAGTTCGGCGACGCGGCCCGCGCCGTGGACGACGAGATCGGTGTCGATGCTCGTCTCGACGCCGTCGGTCGTCACGGTGACCGTGTAGCCCGCCCCAGTCTTCTCGACGCGGGTGATGGCGGTGTTGAGCCGGGTGTCGATGCCGACCTCTGTGCTGCGTCCCACGAGGAGGTCGACGAGGTCGGGGTCGAATCCCTTCAATGGCCGTGCCCCACGGTCGACGATGACGGGGCGGGCACCGGCGCGGGCAGCGATGTGAGCGAACTCGAAGGAGATGAATCCGCCACCGACGAACAGGATTCGGTCTGGGAGTGTCTCGAGGTTCATGAAGTCGGCGTTGTCGATCAGGTGCTCGGGGCCGGGGAAGTCGAGCGGGTGGGGGCGTGCGCCGGCGGAGATGAGGAAGTGGCGTGACTCCAGGCTCGTGCCGTCGATGTCGAGCGTGTTCGGGCCGGTGAGGACGGCGGTGCCGTGCAGTGTCTCGACGCCGTTGCTGACCAGTCCCTTTTCCATGTTGGCGGGGACGGGGTCGGTGAAGCCGCGTTTGTGGGCCATGAGGTCGGACCAGTTGATCGACAGGCCGGCATCGTCGATTCCCTTGCCGCGCATCAGGCGGGCGGCGTCGATGATCTCGGCGCCACGGCGCAAGATCTTCTTGGGGTCACAGCCCCGCAGCGCGCACGTTCCGCCATATGGGAGTTCGTCGACGATGGCGACCCGCCACCCCGCAGCGCCGCACTTGTTCGCTGCCGCGACACCGGCCATGCCAGCGCCGATCACGATCAGGTCATAGGTCTCGCTCATCAGATTCGTGTCCTTCGTCGAAAGGGTTGGTCATGGCTTGTCGGGGTCGACACGCCAACGCATCCGGTCTAACGTATACTTTGATTCGTTTGGATCGGCAACCCCGGAAGGCAAGATCAATGGACGACTGCTGCAACATCGACCCCGCGTCCGCAGTGGCGTGCCCCGCGTGTGGGGAGACGGGTCCGGTCGTCGGCGCGGCGCCGGTCCGCGCTCATCGGGCCGACTCCCCCGACGGGGCATGGCAGCACTGCGCCACCGTCGACTGTCCGGTGGTGTTCCACCTGAGCGGCGAAACGGTCACTGAACGCGACGTGGTCGCCCGGGTCGGGGCCAAGGCGATCGACAAACCCGAGCCGGTGTGTTTCTGCTTCGCCCACACCCGGGAGGCGATCGCCGTCGACCTGGTCGAACACGACGACATGAGCACGATCAAGGATTCGATCAAGGTTGCGGTCGCCGACGGTCTGTGTGCGTGCGAGCACCTGAACCCCGACGGATCGTGCTGCCTCGCTGCGGTGCATCGAATGATCAAGTCGATCCGTGCCGACGCCACCGTCACCGCACCTGCCGGCCGCTGAACAAGGAGGACAAGTCACATGGCCAAGCCCGAAACGACAGATCTCGACGAGTTCGACCTGAGCATCAAGCCTGATATCGACATCGCGTCGAAGTTCTTCCGTGGCCTCGCCGACCCGACCCGTCTTCGCATCGTCGACCTCCTGCTCACCGAAGGCGAGATGAACGTCAGCGACCTCGTCAACACGATCGGTGGGATGCAGGGTCGAGTGTCCAGCCACCTGGCCTGTCTCCGACACTGCGGACTCGTCGCCGACCGCAAGGACGGCCGCAACGTCTACTACTCGGTGCCCGACCAGCGCGTTGCCCAGTTCCTCCCCGTCGCGCTGTCGATGATCGCCGACAACGCCGAACACATTGCCAGCTGCCATCGCATCGAATCATGACCCTCGACAACGAGAAGGTGACCGTGCCCGCGAAACGAGAATCCACCAACGGGTTCATCGGCATGTTGGGTGTCGGCATGTTCGTGTGCTGCGGTCTCCCGATCCTGTTGACCGGCGGCATCGCCATCGGCGCCGCCGGGATCGCCGCAGGAAGTGGCCTCGTCGTCGCCGTCGGAATCGCCCTTGCAGTCTGGGGCTGGCGCCGCCGCCAACGCGCTGATCACTGCGACCTACCCAACGGGGACCGGACGGAGGCCGACGCCGAGAATCATGCGCCGCAGCGGTGACCACGGCGCTTCCCAGTGGCTGAAACAGTGGGTCGACCCTGCGGCAACATCGTGCTCCCAGGCGGTGCCGCGGATCACGACCGCCCCGCCTCGGCGTGCATGTTCAAGCAGAGAATAACCCAGTTTCGCGCACAGGCACCGACGTCGATGTGTGGGTACACGCACTGCTGACTTATCAACTGCACGTTCGGTAGGCGGTCGAGGATGTCCGCAGTGACCTGGTCCGTTCACGAATGAGAACAAGAGCCTCGGTCTCAGCGAGCTGGTCGGTTCGCTGCTCGTTGTCCTGGTGGATCTCAACCTCGTGATCCTCGAGGAGCGCAGAGGATGGGAGAGTTCGAAGGGTGTCGAAATAGTCGTCGAGAATCGTCACTCGCATTGGCTTGGCAGTCTCTTTCGACGCTCTCGAAGGCAACGACCCCAACGGACGCTCGTCATGTTTCGACTGACTGCCGCGACGCCGCCTCGATGATCGTACGGTAGATCTCCGGACGGTCTGCGTCGATGACGGGGAACCCGGCGGCCCAGTCGCCTTGCCAGTGCACGTCGATGCCGGGGTTGGTGTGGTCGGTGCCGTCGGGCAGGAACAGGTGTGGGCTCATGGCCACGGCGTCAGTCGCTGTGATCTCGGCGTCGGCGAAGACGCTCGCTCGACTGGCGCCCTGTCGAAGGTCCCCGTCGAGTCGGTCGACGTCGACGTCGGCGAGCCCTGCGGCGATGGAGATGATCTCGTGGTGAAGATGGATCGGACGCGACTCGGCCCAGAACGCTCGGCGTAGTGCTCGGTCGAGTTCCTCGCCAGCGCGGAGACCTTGGGTGTTTGCGGCAGCGACGGCTTCGAACGGGTGCAGCATCGTCGACGGATAGTGGAAGTCCGGTGCTTGCCAGACCTGCCAGCCTGCTTCGGGCTCGAGTGCGCCGAGAACGGGGATCTCGGAGTCGGATCCGATCCTCGTCCCCGGCGCTCGGTTGAGCAGCTCGATTGGGAAAGCCCGGTGCCAGAACCGCACACCATCGTCGAGACCGAGCTCGGCGCGGGCACGGAACAGCCGGTGCACGGCGACGTGGGCGAACGGGCAGGCGAGATCACTGAAGATGACGATGGTCCCCTTGGGGACGTCGATCGGGCTCACGGTTCTTCGGTCTCCTGTGGTTCTTGATGTTGGGCACCGGGCGGGTTGGACCAGAAGCGCTCGGGTTCGACGAGAACGGCAACGCGACGTTCAGCGACCATCACTTCGTCGTACCGGTCGAGATCGGGGTGTCGGCCGCCTGCGGCGTTGAAGATCACGCGACGAAGTTCGACGGCGTCTGCGTCGTCGATCCGGGGGTGAGGGTCGTCGGGTCCGGCGAGCTCGATGCTTCCGCGCACCGCCACCCACTCCCATCCGGAGCGGAAGACCAAGGTGGCCATACCGTTGGCGCGCAGATTGGTGATCTTTCGCCCGGGTCTCGCGACGAAACCGACCACGGGACGTCCGGTCGCCGGGTGATCGACGATCCCGGCGTTGACAACGGCAACGTCGGGATGCGCTCGTTCGGGATGGAGTGTGGTGAGAACCGCAAGCCACCGGTCGGCGCCGCCGAGCTCGCGAATCCTGCGCAGACCGTCGTCGAGGTGGGTCACGGCTCGGTCGGCTCGACGTCGATGTTCATCTCGATCTCCAGATGGGGGGTACGTGCGTTGGCACGTACTTGTCTATCAGTGCGTGCGGACGCACACAACTTGCTATCTTCAACACATGGACGACGACGTATCGGCGTGGCGTGCCGTACTCCTGGCGCAACATCGGGTCGTGCGAGCGATCGAGGCCGATCTCGCCGACGCAGGTGAGATCCCCTTGTCGTGGTACGACGTGCTCCTCGAGCTCAACGCGGCTCCGGCGCGGCGACTGCGGATGCAGGACCTCGGCAATCGAGTCGTGCTCTCCCGCACACGAGTCAGCCGACTCGTCGACGATCTCGAATCCCAAGGACTCGTCGAGCGCCTTCCCGACCCCGACGATGGCCGGGCGTGCCTGGCACACCTCACCACGAAGGGCCGAGCAACATTCCGGCGCGCCGCTCCGAAATACCTCCGCGGCATCGACGAACACTTCACCCGACACCTCGATGCCGCAGAGCGCGGCGTGCTCGCTCGGGCGCTCCAGCGCGTGATCGACGCACATGACGAGCCGTGAAGCACCCGCCTGCGTCGCAAACGCCGACGGCGGTCGACCGCGACGCCGGCCTCGGAATGAGACGAGTGGTCGTCGGCCCGTTGGAGACCAACTGCTGGATCTTGTTCTGCACCATCACACGCCGCGCCGTCATCCTGGATCCAGGTGACGAACCCGGTCGGGTGATCGACGCTGCCGCAGACCTCGAGATCGGTGGCATCGTGCTCACCCACGCCCACTGGGACCACGTCCTCGCCCTGCCGGAGGTCGCCGATCACTTTGGCGTCTCCGTCCTCGGCCATCCGGACGATGACCCGGTGTGGCCTCACGAGCTCGAACACCTGCGCGACAAAGGCCACTTCGACGCTGGCACCGCGACCGATGACCTCCTGTCTCGCGGCGTGCGTCTCGCTCCCGATCCGAGTCGGCCGTGCTGGGACGGAACGAGACAGGCGTTGCGAGATCGTCAGTCACTCCGCGTTGGTCGGCTCACCGTTCAGGTGCTCCACACGCCAGGGCACACCCCCGGAGGCGTCAGCCTCGTCGCGGGTCGGCACCTCTTCAGTGGCGACACCCTCTTCCCCGGGGGCCCAGGCCTCACCGGGTGGCCTCTGTCGGACTTCCGGACGATCATGAGCTCCGTGCGCAGACTCGTCGCGCTTCCCGCCGACACATCGGTACACCCGGGCCACGGTCGATCCACGACGATCGGCGCCGAGCTCCCACACGTGGAGGACTGGTCGGCCAGAGGTTGGTGAGACTGTGCCTCGTGCGCGCTCGGCTGGATGAACGAGACGAGCAAACGTGACACATTGTCAGCTTTTCCGATAGCGTTCGTCCGATGCAGCGCAACGACGTCGACCATGTGGACGCCCGAGTCAACAAGCTCGGGGCATCACTCTTCTTCGACCCGGTCACGGTCGACGCTGCGGGCAAGCACGGGGTCACCGACTTGGTAGCGCTGATATTCGGTGGTCGCGTCGGAGCGATGGGCGACGTCGATGTCTTACAGTTGATCGACACGTTCCCGTTCGTCTCGCCCACGATGCTCGAAGCGACGTGGCCCGCGGTCGAGGCGGTGGGAGGACCCGTCGCCATGCGACGCATCTTCTCCGAGGCAGTGTCCGCCGCTGCGAGTGCACGATGGAATGCGACCGCGATGCAGACAGTCGGAACGACTGCGCGAGCCCTGATTGCGCCGGTCGCCAGCGTCGCGCTCGGGCTGTCCGCCGGCTGGCGCTCGATCGCGCTCGACGAAGCGCTCCCCGGACCCGAGCGCGTGATCGCGAGCCTCTTCGCACTGCGCGAGTTGCGGGGGGACATCCACATCGAGAACGTGCGCGAGATCGGCCTCACCCCGTTCGAAGCAGAGATCGCGACCAGCGGCCCCCTCGTTGCCGAGCTCCACGGCTGGCCGCCGCCCTTCCCCGACGCGGCACCCTTCGAACAACGCTCGGACGCCGCGGGTGACCGCACGTCTGCGCGCATGGTCGAGATCTACGACGCTGCGCTCGACGACGTCACGTTCGAGTCGTTCGACAAGGCGCTCCGAACTCTGCGGGTTGACCGTCGATGAGTCAGGCCGAGGAGCATCACCCTGCCCCGTCTCGTCGGCATCCTCAACAGGATCGGAGTGCCGCGAAGATCGAGATGATCTTGGCCGCCACGGCGCGGCTGCTCGCAAGCGCTCAGCCTCGCGAGCTGACAACGCGGACGATCGCCACCGCCGCCGGCGTGTCCCCAGCGACGCTCTACCGGTACTTCCGGGACGTCGACCATGTCGTCGACGCCGTTCTCGTGGAACACGCGGACGCCGCCACCGCTGCGGTGACCGACGCGTTGTCGACCTCACGACACCGGTCCGTTGCCGGCGTGTTCCAACTCGTCGTCGACACCCACCTCCGCCTCTACGCCGATCGACCAGACCTCACGGCGGCATGGGCGTCCGACGAGCTCGCTCGGCATCGCCGAGAGATCGAGCTCGAATCGGACCGGTCCATGACTCAGCAGGTCGGACGGCACCTTGTCGACAAGGGGCTCATCGCTCGACTCACCGTCGCCGAAGAGCGCCTGCTCGATGCCCATTGGGCAACCACCGGGACCCTTCTCGGCGTCGTCCTGGAGTCGGACGTTGCCGACCGGCCAGCTCTGCTCGACGAACTCCATCACCTCGTCAGGCACTTCGCCTCGCGTTACCCGGCACCGACCGCCCGTCGCTGATCGGCGCCGACCGACGACGCACTTCTTCCTTGAACGCGGTCGTCAGGTGCTGCCATCGATCGCCGCTGCGTCTCGGATGATCTGGCGGGTGAGTTCGCCCGCGGGGACCACGACGTCGACCGCGTCCACTCGGGTTCCCGCCCACACCACCCGCTGGTCGAGATCTTGTGCGACTGCTGCTCGTCGGTACTGGGCTCGCTGATCGTGGAGGTCCGCGCGGAGAGCCTCTTCGTGACCGTGCCACCGCTCTGTCGTGTCGTTGGTCAGCGACCGGCCGCTGTATCCCTCTGGCCATTCGGGACCTCGTACGAGGTCGAACACCGTGGTTCGCACCGTGTCGTTACTGGTTGCAGTGACGAGGCGCTGCTTGGCCGCAGTTGTGTCAAGAGCTTCGTTGGTGGCGTACATGGCAGTACCGACGACGACGCCCGCTGCCCCGTGTTGCCAAGCTTGGGCCAGGTCTGCGCCCCTGGCCTTGCCTCCGGCGATGAGCACCGGCATCGACGGCACACCCGCCAGAATTCGTGCGGCCAGTTCGTCGGCGGGTTCGTTGTCGCGTCCGTGCCCTCCGGCTTGGTTGCCTTGCGCGACGATCGCGTCTGCTCCCGACGACGCCACGTGTCGCGCTTCCGGAACGGTCTGCACCTGACAGATCGAGCGTGCACCGACATGGTGGATCTGGTCGAGGAGCCGACTCGGGTCACCGAACGACAAGAAGAAAGTCTTCACGCCGAGCTCTGCGAGGCGCGGAACCAGGTCGGGTTGGTCTTGCACCGCCCAGGAGATCAGTCCGACACCGACGTCGGCATGGTCGGCCACCACGAATTGCTGCTCGATCCATGCGAAGTCGCCGTATCCGCCGCCGAGCAATCCGAGCCCACCCGCTGATGCCACGGCGCCAGCGAGTGCGCCTCCCGCGACGTTGGCCATCGGAGCGTTCACGATGGGTGCGTCGACCCCGAAAGTGCCGCAGAAACTGATCGCTGCGGGGTTCATTGGTTGCGGCGGCGGTACTCCTCGACGGGGAGTCCGCCGATTCCCCAGTCCTCCATGTCGACCTCGTCGATGACCACGAAGGTGGTTGCCGGGTTCTTGTCGAGCACATCGGCGAGGAGTTTGGTGGTGCCGGCGATCAGTTCAGCTTTCTGTTCGGGTGTTGCGCCTTCCCTGGTGATCTTGATGTTGACGTAGGGCATGGTCAGTCTCCTGGTGGGGGTGGCGGTTGGGTGGCGATGTCGAAGTGGAACACCTTCGCGATGATCTGCCAGCGGCCGTCGATGTGGACCAGGTTGAGGAGATCACTGAACTGCTTCTCGCCGATGGAACACTCGACGTGAGCGAGTGCGGTGACGGGACCGACGAAGTCGATCGAGCGGACGGCATCGGTGCGCTGTTCGTTGCGAGAGGCGGGCGACTCACGCTTCGCCACAACGGGGAGGTAGGTACCCATGTCGAGGTGTGTGAGTGTCCCCTCGGTCACACACGCGTAGATGGCCTGTGGGTGGAAGACGTCGGCGAGTAGACCGGCATCGCCGTTGTACAGCCCGTCGAAGTACTGCGCGAGGAGGTGGAGGATCGACGCGGTCTCCGTCGCGGCATTGCTGTGGGCGACCGTCACCCTCGACTCGCCTCGTTGCCGACAGGAACCAGATCCAGCCAGCGCGCGGCGGCCACTGCGACTCGCTGGCCGAGGTACGCAGCGGTGCGCTGGTCGGACTGTCCAGGCGCGATCTCCGGGCCGACGTCGGCGTTGGATTGGGCCATGGCCCCGAGGAATCCCGCGAGACGGTTCAGGTCTTCCGGTGTTCCGGTGCTGGTGTGGTTGCCGGGCAGGAGGCCGAGGCCGACCCAGATCATGCTGTGCTGCATCGCGAAGAGGGACAACGATTCGAGCGTGTTCAACTTGTCGCCGTTGATGCCCGCCGAGTTGGTGAAACCCGCAGCCAACTTGTCCTTCCACTGCTGCTCACCCCATCGACCTGACGTGGCATCCATGAACGCCTTGAACTGCGCCGACGGCCCGGCCATGTAGGTCGGGGTGCCGAACACGATGGCATCAGCGCTGTCGAGGGCATCCCAGTTGCGGTCGACTTCCTCGACGGGAATCAGGTGGACGTCGGTACCGGGCACCGACCTCGCACCTTCGGCGATGGCTTCGGCTTGGACCTGGGTGTGGCCGTATCCGCTGTGGAACACGATCGTGACGATGGACATCTGAAGTCTCCTTCGGTTGGGGTGAAGTCGACGGTATGAAGCATCTGCGCATAAGTCCACGACGTATCCATGATCGTACGTATAAGCTGTGATGATGGATTTGGATCTCCGAGATCTCGAGCTTCTCGAAGCACTCGAAACCAACGAGACGCTCACCGCGTCAGCCCACAAGCTGCATGTCAGCCAGCCAGCGCTCAGCCAACGCCTCGGACGACTCGAGCAACGACTCGGCGCGCCGTTGTTCGACCGAACGGGTCGCCGCCTCGTCGCGACACCCGCGGGGAAGCGGATGCTCCAGGCCGCACGCGTCACTCTCTACGAGCTGCGAGACGCTGTTCGCGATGTGCACCAACTCGAGACCGACCGCAACGAGACCGTGCGCCTCTGGTCCCAGTGCACGACGAACTACCAGTGGTTGCCCGACATCCTGCGATCATTCCGCCAAGAGTGGCCAGGCGCAGATGTCGCGATCGAGACACTCGCCGACAGCGAACACATCGAAGCGATCCTCGACAAGCGAATCGACGTCGCGCTCGTCACCAAACTCCGTCCAGAACTCGACCGGGTCCGGCTGCACCGCCTCTTCGACGACGAACTCCTCGCGGTCGTGAGGCCAGACCACACATGGGTCGGCCAGCCCTACGTCACCGACGCAGACATCTCCGAAGCTCACCTGATCCTCTTCGACAGCTACGACCCCGATCGAACCCCAGCCATCCCGCTCCCGATCCCGCCAACCGCAACGCCTGGTCAGCTCACGACGCTCCCAATGCTCACCGACGTACTGATCGACACCGTGGTCAACAGCGACGCAGTCACCGTCCTGCCATCCTGGATCGCTGCGCCATACGTCGCTGCCGGATCGGTTCGGACTGTGCCGATCGGGTCCACGCCACAGGTTCGAACCTGGTACTGCGCAACCCGTCATGAACCCGTTCCCGCCCACCTCGGCGCGTTCATCGACGTCCTCATGACAGAGCTTCGGACGAGCGGCCCCCGCCCAACGCACAGCAGCTGATCGACTCGACGCTCCCAGACCCGAGCAGCGCTCGTTGCCGAACGGTCTCGATCATGCGCCGATTCGTTCGGTTTCGTACGCCCACATGGCGATCTCGACCCGGTTCCGGGCGCCGAGCTTGTTCATCAAGCTGCCGAGATGGGTCTTGACTTTGCTCAGGCCGATGAAGAGCTCGGTGGCGATCTCGGCGTTGGTGCGGCCCCGCGCCACGGACACCGGCAAGGCAGAACGGCGCACCATGCGAGCACACCATCGCCAGCCGTCCTTGCCGGCTTCTGGACCTTAAGATCGCGCGGCCATTCCGCGGCCACGAACCCATTGAATGCCCCGTTTCCCGCCTACAAGCCGACTCACCATCGCCCCTCGTCTGACCGCCGCCCAGCAGCGAGCTCACGTCGGAAGCACCCGGTGACGGTCAGAACTCGACCGCAGCGACCCCGGGAACCGGTGGCGATTTCGTCGAGAACGGCGGGACCGACGAACTCGACCGGAGAGACCCCGGGAACCGGTGGCTATTTCGTCGAGAACGGCGGCGTGGCCGTCAGTTGTCGAGGGCGTGGGCTCCGGCTGAGAAACGCTCGAGCACCGGCTTGGCGGAGCCGTTGTGTCGACGCAAGCCGAAGTTCTCTTCGCGCTCCGCCGGGTCGGTGCCGCGATCTCGCATCGAGTACATGAACAACGGACCTGACCGGTCCATCTCCTGCCACAACCGGATACCGGATTCGACGATGTCGGCCTGGCGCGTCTCGGACACGGCACCGTTGGCGGTGCCCGTCGGTGCACCGAACTCGGTGAGCCAGACGAGCTTGTCCTGGTCGCCACGTCCGTCCATCAGCGATCGCACGTCGGCGAGCCGGTACCAGGTGTTCCAGGACGAGGTCGACGAATCATCGGGCAATGCCGGGTAGCCGTACGGGTGCATGCCCACAGCGTCGAAGCTGTTTCCGGCACCGGCGTTGTACACACCACGCAGGAAGTCGACCGGTGCGATGTTCCCGTTCCCGTTGGTGGCAGGAGCGAGACCGCCGGTGAGCACCGGCGACTCCGGGTCCCCGACGTCGATCGACGCGTGCGCCGCCTGGAGTGCTCGGCTGTATGCGACCGGGTCGGCAGCACCACCCCACGCCCCAGCGAGGTTCGGCTCGTTCCAGATCTCCCATCCGTCCACGAGATCCCGGTAGCGGATCGAGGCACGGGAGGCGAAGGTGCCGAATGCAGCAGTGTCGAGGGCGCCGGACGACGTCACTGCCCATGACGGTTTGTAGCCGATGACCACGAGCGCTCGAAGGTCGTGCGCGGCGACGGCGGCGAGTACGCGGTCCTGATTCGTCCAGTTCCACGTTGTCCGGGTCGCTTGGACCGCCGGCCATGGCAGATCCACTCGAACCCAACGGGCCCCGGCGGCGGCGATCTCGTCCAACCGGGGACCCAGGGCGCTGTCGGAGAGCGACAGGAGTTCCGCTCCGGGGCTGATGCCGAGTGTCCCCATCGTCGCATCGGGGTCGACCCCGATGTCGGGGACCGTCGTGGCTGGACTGGGCACCGTCGTCGTGGTCGTCGTGGTCGTCGTGGTGGTGGTCGTCGGCTTCGGCGCGGTCGTCGTGGTGGTCGGCTTCGGCGCGGTCGTCGTCGTGGAGGTCGTCGTGGTCTTGGACGTGCTGACAACTCGAGTCGGAGTTGGCTCGGGGGTCGGGACGCATCCTTGGACGACGACGGCGACGGTGAGCATCGCGCCGAGGGCGGAGGCGATCACTGCTGCATCGCAGTGCTGCTGGCGAACATGCTCATCTGGCGGGTGAACGGCATGCCTTTGTGTTCGGGCGCGCGCCCATCAATCTTTAATGAATGGGCCGTCCGGCCCCCATCACCGCCCGACCCTCAAGGGAGTGTCAGCAGGATCCAATCCGCCAGGAGTGGGTCGACGATGACGGTGTCGCGCTCGCGGGTGACGACGTGGCCGGCGTCGACGAGCGCGTTGCGCGCTGCGGTGATCGACGACGTCGAGAGATCGTGGAAGCGACCTTCGGCGGCGGCGAACGGTGCGCCGGTCCG
>JBBSLH010000051.1:0-15403 GCA_038255425.1 Acidimicrobiales bacterium | reverse complement strand
GTCGATGAAGCGCAAGCTGTGGCGCGACCTGCGCGGCAACACCGGCTGGAAGAGCCTCAAACCGCTGCTCTCGGCCATCCGTAGCGAAGAGGGGTTCGGTTTCGCCCGCAAGATCCTCCTCTCGCAGGTCGTGCTCGCCGTTCTGCTCACCGTCTGGGGCGTGTGGGCTGCTGGTCTCGTCGGACTCCTCACCTATCCGGTGCTGTGGTTGGGCTCGTGGATGACGATCTGGCGGGTCGTCAACCGACTCCGCTCGATCGCCGAGCACGGGGGGATGGAAGCGTCGGCCGATCGTCGCCGCACCACGCACCACGTGCGGCAGAACCTGCTCGCTCGGTTCTGGGTCGCTCCGTTCAACACCGGCTGGCACCTTGCACATCACGTCGACATGGGCGTCCCGTTCCGCAACCTCCCCACGCTCCACCGGGAACTCGTCGCCGCCGGCTGGGTCACCGACGACTACACCTACCCCAACTACCGCTCCCTCTGGCGGGCCCTCTCGTCCCGTCCCGAGTGAAAATCGCTGTGGATCGCGTGCGGAATCCGTAAGCGATCCACAGCGATTTTCGAGGGGCTGGATTTGAGGGGCTGGTCACGTACTGTCCGTCGCCATGCCTGCTGCCAACAACCGTGCCGCCCTCGTCGCCGCCCTCGACGACCAGTTCGATGCCCTCCTCGAGTTGGGGCGCGACCTCACCGACGACCAGTGGGCGACCGCGAGCGATGTCCCCGGATGGACGGTCAAGGACAACTTCAGCCACGTGACCGGGACGGAGCTCATGCTCCTGGGCCGGCCCGACGAGAACGTCGACGTCGCCGGCGCCGACCATGTGAGGAACGACATCGGTTCGTTCAATGAGGTCGCCATCGAGACTCGTCGACAGAAGTCGGGTCAAGAAGTGCTGGCCGAGTTCGCGCTCGTCGCCGGCGAACGGAAGGCCGCGCTGGCGGCGATGAGCGAAGCGGAGTTCGACGCCGAGTCGTTCACGCCTGCCGGCCAGGACACCTACGGCCGCTTCATGCAGATCCGGGTGTTCGACTGCTGGATCCACGAGCAGGACTGCCGCGGTCCGCTCGGCATCCCGGGGCACGAGTCCGGTCCGGCCGCAGAGGCGATGCTCGACGAGATGACGACCGCCATGGGTTTCGTCGTGGGGAAGAAAGCGGGCGCCACCGAGGGGCAGTCGGTCCGACTCCAGCTGACGGGAGCGACCGAACGAACCATCGACGTGCGGGTCGACGGACGGGCGGCCGTCGTCGACGACCTCGACGACCCGACCACGACGGTCACCCTCCCGATGCCGTTGTGGGTTCGCTTCGCCGCCGGCCGAAAGGCTGGCGACCCAGCGCATCCCGACGTCACGATCGACGGTGACGAGACCCTCGGCCGGTCGGTCGTCGAGAACGCCGCCTACACCATCTGACTGGAGCGTCCTCGCCTCGCTGCGGGCGCACCCACGTTGGCACGGAGCTGTTGGGCATCGTCCGTTCGACCGGCCGGCGTGCGCCTCCCTCCGGCCTGCCTCACGCGCCGGTCAGGGTTCGACGATGACGGCATCGCCGGTGGCGATCGTGCCAGGTTCGACGACCCAGGCGTACGTCCGTGACCAGCCGGGGTGGAGTCGGTGGTCCATCCGATCGGAGCGGCCGGTGAACCACTGGTCGTTCTTCCGGCACGGTTCGGCCCAACACGAGATCTCGCACGTCACGTCGCCGATGAGCATCCGGACGCCGGGACGGATCGTCGTCCAGTCGATGCCGGACACCGTCAGGTTCTCGCCGGCCAGTCCGGGTCCGATGGGGTGTCCTTCGTCCGCCAGCGCGTCGATGATCTCCGATGACCACAGGCACAGTGCCTGGAACGGACGGCCGTGGTGTTTGCGATTGTCCTGTCGGTCGCCGAGGAGGCCACGGACGCCGACATCGGCCGAGGCCACCGCAGCCTTGGGCACACCCCCGTCGGAGGCGCTGACCTGGATCACCGATCCCTGCTGCGTGGGCACGCCCGCCCCGAGCTCGTGGAGGACCCGACTGAGGTCGCGGAGGCCATGGACGCACTCGTGCACCGCCGACGTGTCGGGTTCCGCGGCGTCGATCGAGCCGATCGTCGCTCGGATGCGCGCCAGCAGATCGTCGACCGCTGGATGCTCGAGCGCTGCCGGATCGACGGGCGCCAGCATCCCGTCGGTCATCTCCGCGAGCCAACCCGGACTCGTGCGGAGATCACGGGCGCTGTAGTCGCCCGCCGTGAAGCCGCAGCTGTCGCACACGTCGTCGTCAACCACGACCGGAGTCTGACACCGTCTCTGCCAGCGGAGCACGGATCGACGAGCGCTGCCAGACTCTCGGCGTGCACGAGCCAGACGACCGATGGGGTGCGGCCCTGGACGCTGCGGGTGCGCACTCGGGCGACCGTTTCGGCGCGTTCGCCGACCTCGTGGCTCGCCACGGCGAGCCCGGCCGACACCATCACGACTTCGACCACGCGTCCGACGTCGTCGACGTCGTGCTCGGCCTGCACAGTCCTGGCGACGACTGGGCGGTGGCGGTCCTGGCCGCCTGGTATCACGATGCGGTCTACGACCCGACCGCTGCCCGGGGGGCGAACGAGGGCGCGTCCGCGGTGCTCGCCTTCGAGGTCCTGTCGGCGCTCGGCGTGACGCTCACCGCCCTCGGCTCGATCACCCGGTTGGTCTGTCTCACCGCGTCTCACTCGCCTCGAGCGACCGATCGTGCCGGATCGATCCTGTGCGACGCCGACCTGTCGGTGCTCGGCGCCGACGACGAGCGCTACGACCGATACGTCGACGAGGTCAGGACCGAGTACGCACACGTATCCGACGGCGCGTGGAGCGAGGGCCGGCGTGCCGTCCTGCGTACGTTCCTCGACCGACCGCAGATCTTCCACACCCTCGCCGGACGCGAGCGATGGGAAGCACCGGCTCGCGCCAACATCTCGCGCGAGCTCACCTCACTCGCCTGAGGTCGAGGACTTTCGCCGTCGGAGACCCGCGGCTCGGAGCCGCCGGACGAGGACGCGGCTGTCGACCGGCGTCGCTCCGAGTGTGATCGCCTCGTCGCGCAGGTGGCTCGGCACGTCGTAGTGATCTCCCTGGAACACCCGCCGGGGGATGCCGAGCCGCGCCGCGAACGCATGGAGTTCGTCGTACGACTCGTCCGAGACCAGGTGCGCCCACTTGTGGCCACGCCACGGCCAGATCGCCGGGTCGACCAGGATCATCGGGTCACACCGCTCAGGCGGGTTCGTCGGGGTCGAAGTCCAAGTCGCTGGGATGACTCGGCACCCGCCGTCGAGCGGCTTCCTCGGCCAACGACACGACCTCGCGCAACGGTCGCCCGGTGCGTCGAGCCACGTCGGCGGCGTCGTCGTGTTCGACCTTGGTCCTCCCGGGGGACACCTTGATGCGAATCGGGTGTCCGTCGACCGCCACCGAGTCGAACGACCGGCTGGCCGGCCACCGTTCGACCGGTTGGGCCCGGACGCCGAACGAGCCGGTCTCGGCCGTCAGGACCTTGGCGACCACGGAAGCGGAAGGCGCGTCGACCAGCGCGCAGACCAGGTGGCCGGGGCGACCCTTCTTCATCACCACCGGGACGATCCATGCATCGGCGGCGCCGGCTTCGAGCAGCGCGGCGATCGTGTGGGCGAGTGTCTCTCCCGTGGCGTCGTCGACGTTGACGGTGAGTTCGACCAGCGGCTGTCCATCGCCGACCAACGACGTCTTCTCGGTCAGCGTCCCGGTCACGAGTTGCACGGCGTTCACGCGAGCGTCGAGCTCACGCGTACCGGCGCCGTAGCCGCTGCCGGTGACGGTCATCGCCGGCAGCGGGCCCCATCGCTCGACCAGTGCGGAGAGGAGCGCGGCGCCGGTGGGTGTCGTGAGTTCGTGCGGCACGTCGACGTGGGCGACAGGTGCGCCACGGAGGAGCTCGACGACGGCTGGAGCAGGGACCGGGATCATGCCGTGGGCGGAGCGGGTCATCCCCACGCCGGTGGCGACCGGGCCGGCGTGGACGACGTCGATGCCCAGGATCTCGAGAGCGGCGCACGTCCCGACCACGTCGACGATGGCGTCGACGCCACCCACCTCGTGGAAATGCACCTGCGACGGCGGCCGTCGGTGCAACCGTCCCTCGACCTCGGCCAGACGGTGGAACGTGGCCAGCGCTCGCGAACGAACCCGGTCCGGAAGACGAGCCTCCTCGATGAGGCCGTTGATGTGCTCGGCGGTACGAACCACGCTCGACTCCGTCACGTGCACCACCGCATGACTGGCGGCGATGCCACCCCGGAGCACGTCTTCGACGTCGAGCGTCCAGCCGTCGACCGGGAGGCGTTCGAGGATGGCGCGCACCTCGTCGACGTCGGCGCCGGCATCGATGCACGATCCGAGTGCCATGTCACCGGCGATGCCGGAGAACGCGTGGAACCACGCCACCTCGGTCACGGGCGTTCGGCTCCTACGCGCTCGAGGACTCCGAGGAGCCGAAGCGCGGCGCAGGCGGCGCCGTACCCGTTGTCGATCCCGACGACGGTCACGCCGGCGGCGCACGAAGACAACATGGCGAGGAGCGCGGTGACGCCTTCGAACGAGGAGCCGTAGCCGACGCTCGTGGGTACGGCGATGATCGGCGAGCCGGTGATCCCGCCGACGACCGAAGCCAACGCGCCTTCCATCCCGGCCACCACGATGACGACGTCGGCGGCCGAGACGACGTCGACCGACTCGAGCAGTCGGTGGACGCCGGCGACGCCGACGTCGGTGAGTCGGGTGGCCGCCACACCGTGGGCGGCGAGGACGGATGCGCACTCGTCGGCGACGGGCAGATCGGCCGTGCCCGCGGTCGCAATGAGGACGGTGAACTCGTCGACCGGCTGGGCGGAGCGCCAGATGACGGTGTCGCCGACGCGGTCGCCACCCGGGTTGGAGTCGAGTGCCGCTGCGGCCTGCGCGTCGCTGACCCTGGTCAGCAGGATCGGTCGGTCGCCGACGCTGAGGAGTTCGGTGACGATGGTGGCGCACTGCGCCGGCGACTTGCCCGGGCCGTAGACCGCTTCGGCCAGACCCTGTCGGATCGCACGATGGTGGTCGACACGGGCATGGCCGAGGTCGGCGAAGGGAAGGCGTCGTAGCTGGGTGACCGCGTCGTCGGGGTCTACGTGTCCCGCGGCGACGTCGTCGAGCAACTGGCGAAGGCGGGCGGCGTCCACCGCCCTATCCTTGCCGCTCGTGAACGCCCCCGTTGACACGTCCCCTCCCGGTGCTGCCGCTGGGCGCATCGCGTTCCTGGGTCCCGAGGGCACATTCAGCGAGCAGGCGTTGCTCACCCAGCCCGACTACGCAGCGATGGAACTGGTTGCGTGTCGCACGATCCCGCATGTTCTGCACGCAGTGACGACCGGCGAGGCCGACGTCGGATTCGTCCCCATCGAGAACGCGATCGAGGGTTCGGTCAACGTCACGCTCGACTCGCTCATCTTCGACCACGAACTGAAGATGCAGCGCGAGGTCGTGATCAACATCGTCATGTGCCTGCTCGCGCCGTCGGGTGTGGCGATGAGTGACATCGAGCGCATCCTCTCGATCCCCGTTGCGACTGCGCAGTGCCGCGGCTTCCTCCAGGACAACTTCTCCGACATCGAGGAGTTGGCTGCCAACTCCACCGCGCTGGCGGCCCGCACGGTGGCCGAGGAGAACGACGGTCGGACCGCGGCCATCGGCACCGCACTCGCAGCCAAGGTGCACGGCCTCGAGGTGCTGGCCGAGGACATCGAGGACCATCCGGAGAACCAGACGCGCTTCGTCGCCCTGAAACGGAACGGGATCCCCGAACCCACGGGTCACGACAAGACGTCGATCGTCGTGTTCCAGAAGGCCGACGTCCCCGGCTCGCTGCTCACGATCCTCCAGGAGTTCGCCGCCCGCGGCATCAACCTGACCCGACTCGAGAGTCGCCCCACCAAACGGGGTCTCGGTGACTACTGCTTCATCATCGATCTCGAGGGCCACGTCGGCGACGAGTTGGTGGCGGACGCGCTGCGGGACCTCAAGTCGAAGAACGAGGACGTCCTCTTCCTCGGGTCGTACAGCGCCGCGGGCGCCCACGGCCCCGAGGTCCGACGTGACGCCGAGGTCGCCTGGCGCGACGCCAACGACTGGCTCGACCGTCTCCGCGACGAGATCGGGTGAACGAGACGTAGTCTCCGATGCAATGACGACTCTGTTCGTCGTCCTGGCGGTTGCCGGTGTGGGGATGCTCCTCATCGGCTTCATCGTCGACGACTTCCTCGACGGCGTGTTCGACGCGATCGACATCGATGGCGGGGGACTGCTGTCTGTCCCCGTCATCGGAGCGTTCCTCGGTGCCTTCGGGATCGGCGGTCTGCTGATCGACAACGCCACCGACGGGGCGGTGTTCGCGAGCTTCGCCGGCGCTGTCGCAGGAGGACTGATCCTCGGTTTCCTCGCCCTCCGCCTGTCGCACACGTTCATCGACATGCCGACCGACTCCACGCTGACGAGCGGTGACTACATGGGTCAGTCCGGCCGGGTCATCACTGCCATCGCCGGTGGTCGTGGTGAGGTCATGGTCCACATCGGCGGCTCGCCCCAGAAGCTCTCCGCCCGCGCCGAGGTCGACATCCCGCACGGGGCCGACGTCGTCGTCATCGAAGTCCTCAGCTCGAGTTCCGTCCGCGTCATCCCACTGTCCGAGATCCTGGAGGATCCCTCACTGTGAACATTGCCCTCATCGCCCTCGCTGCAGCCATCGGGCTGCTCGTCCTCGTCGTCGTCTACCTGCTGACCCGCATCAAGGTCGCCGGTCCCAACGAGGCGTTCGTCGTGACCGGCCGCAAGGGGCAGCCGGTCACCAACCCGGAGACCGGCAAGGTCACCACCGACCTGTCAGGCCAGAAGGTCGTGATGGGTGCGAGCGTGTTCGTGCTCCCCTTCGTGCAACGTCTCGAGTCGCTGAGCCTGTCGAGCCGCCAGATCAGTGTGAGCGTGGGGTCGGCCGTGTCGTCCAATGGCATCCGCTGCACGCTCGAGGGCGTCGCGATCGTGAAGGTCGGTGGCACCGAGGACGCGGTCCGTGCCGCCGCCCAGCGGTTCCTGGGCCAGCAGAACGAGGTCGATCGCTTCACCACTGAGGTGCTGGCCGGCTCTCTCCGGTCGATCGTCGGACGCCTCACGATCGAGGAGATCATCCGCGACCGAGCGGCCTTCGCCCGCGAGGTCTCCGAGGAGGCCGAGACCAGCCTCACCAACCAGGGTCTGGTGCTCGACACGTTCCAGCTCCAGGACATCCAGGCCGAAGGCGACTACATCCAGGATCTCGGCCGTCCCGAGGCAGCGCGCGCCGAGAAGGAGGCGAAGATCGCCGAGGCCATCGCTCTCCGGGAGTCGGAGCAGGCACGCCTCCAGGCAGACGAGGAGGTCGCTGAGGCGCAACGGACGCTCGCACTGCGTGTGGCGCAGATCAAGGCCGAGACCGATGCCGCCGAAGCCGAGGCCGCTGCGTCCGGTCCGAGGGCGAAGGCGGAGCAGGACCGAGAGGTCATCGCCGCACAACAGCAGGTGGCCGAAGAACAGGCGTCGCTCAAGGAGCGCGAGCTCGACACCGAGGTCCGCAAGCCTGCCGACGCCGAGCGCTACGCCGTCGAGCAGCAGGCCGAGGGTCGCAAGGTCGCGTCGATCCGCGACGCCGAGGCTCGTCGTGAATCGACCATCGCTGCAGCGACCGCGACGGCGGAGGAGAACCGGCTCATCGGTGCTGGCGAACGTCAGCGTCGCGAAGAGCTCGCCAAGGCCCGCGAGATCGAGGGCCGCGCCGAGGGTGCGGCCGAGCAGGCTCGTCGTGAGGCGTTGGCTCAGGCGGTCCGAGCCGAGGGCGACGCCGAAGCCGCCGCGATCCTGGCGACCGGTCAGGCCGAGGCCGAGGCCATGGAGAAGAAGGCACAGGCCTACGAGCAGTACGGCGACGCCGCGATCGTCGATCTCCTGGCCAAGGCCTTGCCCGAGGTGGTGTCCCGGGCAGCCGACCCGATCGGATCGATCGACAAGCTCACGATCATCTCGACCGATGGCGCATCTGCCGTCACCAAGACGGTCGCGGCCAACGTGGCGGAAGGAATGCAGATGGCGTCGGACCTCACCGGCGTCGACATCCTCGAGTTGTTCGGTCAGCTGGCGAATCGCGCCACTGGTTCGACCGGCGCTGCCCGGTCAGGTGCGGTGCACTCCACCGTCGACACGGTCGCGTTCGAAGACGACGCACAGGCCGCCGACGAAGACTGAGCGGTCGTCAGGGCTTCAGGAACGTCTTCCCGATGTTGGTGCCTTCGAACAATGCGTTGAGGGCCGGTACGGCGTCGGCCAACCCGTCGAAGACGTGGCTGCGGTACGCGAGCGCGCCAGCGTCCATGAGACGTCGGAGCTCGGTGTTGGCTTCTTCGTAGCGATCCCAGTTGTCGAGGGTGTTGAAGCCCTCCATCCGCGCTCGCATCGCCAGCAACTTCACGTAGTTGGTGGGGCCGGGGTGGTCGCCGGAGAGATAGCTGGAGATGACGCCGCACAGGACGACCCGGCCGCCCTGGGCGATGCGGCCGAGCACGGCGTCGAGGATCGGACCGCCGACGTTGTCGAAATAGACGTCGACGCGCTTCGGGCAGTGTTCGCGCAAGGCGGCGGCAAGGTCACCCGGAGATGCCGCGGTCTTGTGGTTGATACAGGCGTCGAAGCCGAACTCGTCGACCACGACGCGGCACTTCTCGTCGGTCCCGGCGATGCCGACCACCCGCGCGCCCTTCTCCTTGGCGATCTGGCCGGCGATCGATCCGGTGGCGCCGGCGGCCGCGCTGACCACGACCGTCTCGCCCGCGATCGGCGTCCCGATGTCGTGCATCCCGAAGTACGCGGTGGCCCCGGTCGATCCGTAGACGGCGAGCATGGCGCCGCGGTCGACATCGTCGTCCGGTCCGCCGACCTTGGTGGTGAACAGGTCGTCGAGCGAGACGGAGTAGTCGCTGAACCCGCCGAGCGAGGTCACGACGTCGCCGATCTCGTACGCGTTGCACCGCGACTCGACCACGGTGCCCACGGTCGCGGCCCGGACCGGGTCCCCGAGTTCGAGCGCCGGTAGGTAACCCGGTTGGCCGTCGAGCCAGGTGCGAACGGCGGCGTCGACGCCGACCAGGTCGGTGCGCACCAGGGCCTCCCCGTCGCCGATCGACGGCACCTCGGTCTCGACCAACTCGACGTCGTCGGGCTCGACCAACCCGCTCGGTCGTCGTCGCAGGACCACTTGCCGGTTCATGTCAGCCACGGCGCGGACGGTACCAACCTCGTCCCCTGTCGGATCGGGACGCCTGCTCGAGCCTGTGCAAACCTGGACGAATGGCACTTCTCGCCCCACGTCTCGATGGCGCGGTCACGCTGCCGGACGGCCGTCGGATCGGGTTCGCCGAGTACGGCGTGGCCGACGGGTTCCCCGTGCTGTGGTTCCACGGCACGCCGGGCGCTCGCCACCAAGTGCCGCCGCTCGCCCGCACCGCAGCGGTCGACCTCGGGTTGCGGGTCGTCGGCGTCGAGCGTCCCGGCATCGGGTTGTCCACCAACCATCGTCACGAGTCGGTGGCAGGTTTCGCCGCCGACATCGAGACCGTGGTCGACCGGCTCGGCTTCGACCGCTTCGGCGTCGTCGGACTGAGTGGCGGTGGGCCGTACACACTGGCGGTTGCACACCGGATGCCGGACCGAGTCGTCTCGGTCGGCGTGCTGGGTGGTGTCGCTCCGACCGTCGGACCGCAGGCCAGTCGCGGCGGGATCGTGCCCCTCGCCCGCACGTTCAACGGCCTGCTCGGCGCGTTGGCCACACCGCTCGCCCTTGCGATCTGGGCCGTGGTCAACGGTCTGTCGCCGGTGGCCGGACCGGTCTACGGCAAGGCGACGAAACTCATGCCGGAGGGCGACCGCGAGGTCTTCGCCGCCGACGGCGTCGAGGAGATGTTCCTCGGCGACCTCATCAGCGGCTCGCGGCGACAGTGCATGGCGTTGATCCACGACGCCATCCTCTTCGGCCGAGACTGGGGCTTCGACCCGACGGAGATCGGCGCTCCGGTCTACTGGTGGCATGGCGACGCCGATCCGATCGTCCGCCTCGACCACGCCCGGAACCTGGCCGAACACATGCCCACGGTCGCCTTCGAGGTGCGCGAGGGCGAGAGCCACCTCGGCGGGTTCGGCATTGCGCGTGAGGTACTCGAGGCGGTCACGTCGCATCGCTGAGCGGGTGCTGTCGCACGTCCGGGCCGTCCGGCGATGAGATCTGTCATCGTTGGTTCATGACCGAATCTCTCACTCGAGCGCAGGTGTCAGCCAGCGAGGGCCTCGACGACTGGCGGGTGCTGTTGCGCACGCTCCAGGCGTCGTTCAAGACCGGCTCGATGCAGCAGGGCATCGAGTTCGCCAGTCGTATCCGCGTCGTTGCCGACGAGTCGAACCACCACCCGGATCTGACGATCACCTATCCCCGGGTGCACGTGCTGCTCACGACGCACGACACCGGCGGCCTGACGAATCTCGACGTGGACCTCGCACGGACGATCTCGGGCATCGCCGCCGAACTCGACATCGCCGCCGATCCGCTCGCGGTCATGCACCTCGAGTTCGCCATCGACGCCATGGACATCCCTGCCGTGAAGCCGTTCTGGGAGGCCGTGCTCGGCTACCGGTCGGACAAGGACGACGACGCGTCGGACCCGTTCGGTCGCTGGCCGGCTGTGTGGTTCCAGCAGATGGACGAGCCACGTCTCCAACGGAATCGGATCCACATCGACGTGGATGTTCCGCACGACGCCGCGCAGCAACGCATCGATGCCGCGCTGGCCGCCGGCGGCACGCTCGTCTCCGACGCCGCCGCACCAGCGTTCTGGGTGCTCGCCGATCCTGAGGGCAACGAAGCGTGCATCTGCACGTGGCAGGACCGCGACTGAGAACGATCAGGTGGGGGAGGTCGACCAGACGATCATGCCAGTCGTCGGTCGACCATCCCGGCCAGAAACCCGAGCCTTGAACGGCAAGGATCGATCCATGAACTCCGACCCGATCGACTCTGTCACCCGCCGCCGGTTTCTCGGTGCCGGCGGCGCAGTTCTGGTGCTCACGGCCTGCGGGCCCGACGACGACACTGGGTCGGACGCTCCATCCTCGACGTCGCCCGGAGACACCACGGACGTCGCGCGAGACGTCGCTGCGGAGACGACCCTCACGGCCACTGACTTCGCGGGTCTCGGTACGTGCGTCCTCCTGCCGGAGTCGACGGCGGGGCCGTTCCCCCTCGACGATCAGTTCGACCGTCGGGACATCACCGAAGGTGAGCCGGGGCACCCGGTGCGTCTGGGCTTCAGAGTCGTCGATGGCGCGTGCAATGCCGTGGCCGATGCTGCGGTGGAGATCTGGCACACGGACTCGACCGGCGACTACTCCGCCTTCGAGGACGGCGGTGGCGGCAAGGACGAGGGCTCGGGGACGACGTTCTGCCGGGGTACCCAGACTGCGGGCGACGACGGCATCGTCGAATTCCTGACGATCTATCCCGGTTGGTATCGCGGACGTGCCGTGCACATCCATCTGCGCGTGCGCCTCGATGGTGGCACCGTTCTCACGAGCCAGGTGTACTTCGACGAGGACTACACCGCTGGCGTGTACGCCGAGGACCCCTACGCAGCGTTCGGTCCGCCCGACACGTCGAACGACAGCGATCGGATCGCCGGCGATCCCCGAGCGGACGGCACGCTCCTCCACCTCGGAGCGGGCGAGACGTCGGCCGGAACCGGCACGCTTGCGCTACTCAATCTCGGAATCGACGCTTGACATCGCCATACATCGGCGCGATGTATATATGTCATGAGTATCAACATGGACTGGCACGGCCACGAGAAGACGATCGAGGTCGAGGATCTCGTCGCGGAGATCGATGCGGCGGTGAGTGGCGGGGCGGTGGCGATCGCGCTCACGGACCTCGATGACTTCAAGAAGCTCAACGACACGCTGGGTCGCGAGGTCGGCGACCGAGTCCTGGAGGTGTGGATCAAGACGCTGATCGGCTCGCTGCCCGCTGACGCCATCGTCGGCCGACTCGGTGGTGACGAGTTCGGGATCGCCCTCCCCAACGCGTCGGCCGAGAACGCGCTGATCCAGTTCGAGGAGGTCCGGGCCCACCTCGCCGAGCACCCAGTCGAGGGGTGGACCATCGGTGTCACCTTCGGCGTGGCGTCGCGCCCCCCGCATGCAGACGAGACGGCGGATCTCTTCCGCTGTGCGAACGAAGCGCTCGCCCGTGGAAAGCGCGATGGCGGGGGCCGGGTGGCGATTTACGTCGAGGAGAAGATGGTCCTCAAGAGCAACTACTACTCCCGAGCCGCGCTGCACCGCCTCAACAAGTTGGCGTCACAGACCAACCGCACCGAAGCCTCGCTACTGCGAGAGGCGCTCGACGACCTCTTCCAGAAGATGCGCTGACCGACTATTCGCTCCAGGCCTTGATCTTCTCGATGGTGCCGAGAGGATCGGGTCCGACGGGCTGGACGTTGAGATGCGTGACGCCGACGTCCTTGAACACCTGGAGGCGCTCCCGGACGTGTCCCTCGTCGCCGATCAGGGCGGAGAGGTCGATGTACTCGTCCGGCACGGCGCCGAACGCCTCCATGCGCTTTCCCGACAGGAACAGGTCCTGGATCTCCTCGGCTTCCTTCTCCCAGCCGTAGCGGCAGAAGAGGTCGTTGTAGAAGTTCTTCGACTTGGCGCCCATGCCGCCGACGTAGAAGCCGATGAGGCCTCGAGCGGCGTCTCGTGCTTCCTGGATGTGCGGGCCGTCGCCGAGCGCGACCGTGCCGCCAGCCAGGATCTGCAACGGGGCGCGGTCGGGATCTCTCTTGGCCTTGCCGGCAGCGAGCGAGTCGCCCCACACCTGTTCGAACCGGTCGGGCACGAAGTGGATCGTCTGCCAGATGTCGGCGACCTCTGCCGTGAGCTCGACGTTCTTCGGGCCGATCGCCGCCAGCGCGATCGGGATGTCGCTCTCGGGCGGCTTGTTCATGAACTTCAACGGTTTGCCGAGCCCGGTGCCGCCGTCGGCGAGCGGCAGGCTGTACGTCTTCCCGTCGTGGCTGACCTTCTCGCCGCTCCACACCTTCCGGCAGATCTCGATGGTGTCGCGCGTGCGGCCGATCGGCTTGGAGAACGGCACGCCGTGCCAGCCTTCGATGACCTGTGGTCCGGAGGACCCCAGCCCGAGGATGAACCGTCCGCCGGAGAGCGCGTCGAGCGTCGCCGCGGTCTGAGCGATCAGCGCTGGGCTTCGTGAGTAGAGCGGGATGATCCCGGTCATCAGCTTCACGCGCTCGGTCTGGCCGGCGAGGAATCCAAGCGTCGACACCAGGTCGTAGCCGTAGATCTCGGCGCCCCACAGGAGGTCGACACCGGCCGACTCGAGGTCGCGGGCCTGCTGTGCGAGCTTCTGCGGGTCGCCGCCGAAGCCGATGGTCGTGCTGATCTGCATTGGTTCGCTCAGATTCCTTCGGAGAGGGGGAAGAGGTCGGGGAAATCAGCGTCGCGTTTCTCGGCCTTGGCACCGAAGGCCTCGGCCATGTCGTCGGTGTCGAACATCGCCGCGTTCCAGTTGGCGATGAACTCGAGGCCGTCGTCGACGCGGTGGTCGCGTGTGTAGTGCAAGGTCTGCTTGGAGCCCCACACCGCCATCGGGCTCTTGGTCGCGATCTGCGCGGCCACGTCGAGCACGCCGGAGACGAGCGACTCGTGGTCGTCGTAGATGGCGTTGACGAAACCGGCGGCCTTGGCCTCCTCGGCGGTCCATCGGCGGCCGGTGTAAGCGAGCTCGCGCACGATGCCCTCGGGCACCAGCTTCGGCATGCGCTGGAGCGTGCCGACGTCGGCGGTCATGCCGATGTCGATCTCCGCGATCGAGAAGAACGCACTCTGGTCGGCGTAGCGCATGTCCGCTGCACAGACCAGGTCGACACCGCCGCCCACACACGCGCCTTGGATGGCGGCGAGCACCGGCATCCGGGCACGTTCGAGCGCGGTGAACGTGTCCTGGAGGCGCATCGCGGTCGAACGAAAGCGCTCGTTGCGGCGGCTGCGATGTCCAGTGCTCCCCGAGCGCGGACCGATGTCGTCGTTGGAGGTGAAGACGGACAGGTCCATGCCGGAACAGAAGTGCGGGCCGGTGCTCGACAAGACGATCGCTCGGACCGAGCCAGCGGCGGAGAACTCGTCGACGATCAGCGGCAGATCGTTCCAGAAGGAGGCGATCATCGAGTTGCGCTTGTCGGGTCGATTCAGCGTGATGTGGGCGACCTTGTCGCTCACCTCGACGTCGAAGCATTCGTATCCCATGGTCTGTCCTCGTCCCGAAGGTCGTTGCTCGCAGCGGCGTCCGTCGACCATACGCGGATCTGCACCACCAAGGCGTCCCCGAGGCGCCGGGTGCTAGCCAGTGGCCATGTCTTCTCGTCGTGTCGCCGTCGTCGCCAACGCCAGCTTCTTCGTGGGCCCGCCCGTGGCCCGTGGTCTCGCTGCCCGCGATCACGATCTGGTGATCGGCGATCCCGAGGACGGGTTGGTCGCAGAACTCGAGGCGTTGGGCGCATCGGTCGAGGTGGTGAACGGCGTCCGCGACCTGGCCGATCCGGCGTCGTCGAAGTCGCTCGTCGACGCGGCAACCGGACGGTTCGGTCGCGTCGACGCCGCCACCGCGTTCTCGGGCAACGTCGTCACCGGCCGCTTCACCAAGTCGTCCATCGACGATCTGCAAGCCGTAATCCGCGGCTGCATCGAGGCGCCGTATCACTTCCTCCGCGCCGTCGTGCCCGTGATGGTCGAGCAGGGGAGCGGACAAGTGCTGCTCTTCACCAGCGCGTCCGGCGCTCGCCCGACGCCGGGTGCGCCGCTCTACTCGTCGGCCCGCGCCGGTGCGAACCACCTGGTCCGCAACGTCGCCGACGAGGTCGCCCGCAACGGCGTCCAGGTCAACGCCATCGGCACCAACTTCATGGACTTCCCCGTGTTCCGTCGGGCCAGCGGCGCCGACGATCCCGAAGTCCGCGCGGCGATCGAGCAGCAGACCCCGATGCGTCGCCTCGGCACCGTCGAGGAGTGCGCAGCCCTCGGGCTCGGCTTCCTCGACGGCACCTGCGAGTTCGTGACCGGTCAGTTCGTCGCCCACGACGGCGGCTGGGCCATCTGACCCCCCGGAGTGCTCTGGGGTGAGGTTCCGGGTCGCGTGAACCGGTGCCAGCGCCGAAATCGCAGCCCAGAATCTGTGGAGAGGGTCAGACGCGTTCGATGATGATGGCCGG
>JBBSLH010000050.1:0-15547 GCA_038255425.1 Acidimicrobiales bacterium | reverse complement strand
TGACCGAGTCCATGTCGGTGTTGGTCATCGCGAGGATCGCGTCGAGGTCATCGACCTCGTCACGTCCGAGGATGTCGGCGTCGGAACGGGTGCTCATCTGGAATTCCCCCGGGGAAGGTACGGCTGGTCGAATTACGATAAAAACGATAGTTTTCGAGACCTGGTCCCGCAAGGGTCGCCCTGCCGGTCGTACGTCACACCCGGGTGCCATGTCGGTGTATTCCCTATGGTCTCGGCGTGCATGACGACCGGGAGTTGGCCGAGGCGAGGATCCGTCGGGCGATCCGAGAGCGGATCCGGCCGGCGGTGTACGCCGAGCGTGTGACGTTCGACGTCACGGCGTGGCACGTCCCGGGCGAGCCGGTGCCCGTGGCAGACGCTCGTCGGGCGGACTTCACCCCGTTCGAGATCGGTGGCCGGTGGGGCAAGCCCTGGGGCACGACGTGGTTTCGGCTCCAGGGACAGGTCCCCGAGGCGTGGGACGGCAGGACCGTCGAAGCTCGCATCGACTTCGGGAGCGGTGTCGGTGCCGGGTTCCAGTCGGAAGGGCTGCTGTACCGGACCGACGGTGGTGGACCCATCCGCGGGATCCACCCGTTCCACCAGGCTGTCCCGATCGCGCTGATCGCCGACGACGACGGAGCGGTCGACGTCCTCGTGGAGGCTGCCGCCAACCCCACGGTCGCGCTCTCACACCAGCCGACGCCGTTGGGCGATCCGGCCACGGCCGGCGACGCCCTGCTCTACCGACTCAACGCCGCCGAGCTCGCGATCCGCAACGACGAGGTCTGGCATCTCGACCTCGACCTGCAGATCCTCGTCGGATTGATGCGCGAGCTCTCCGACGACGATCCCCGTCGGTTCGAGGTGCTGCGCAGCGTCGACGCGGCGATGGACGCGCTCGACCTCGGCGACGTCGCCGCCACGGCAACCGCCGCGAGGCTCGAACTCCGTCCGATCCTGCAGCGTCCCGCCGCTGATCACGCCCACCGGATCTCGGCGGTCGGGCATGCCCACATCGACTCGGCCTGGTTGTGGCCGCTGCGTGAGACCCGTCGCAAGTGCGCCCGCACGTTCTCGTCCGCCGTGACGCTCATGGATGCGTATCCCGAGTACAAGTTCGCGTGTTCGCAGGCCGCGCAGTACGAGTGGATCGAACAGGACCAGCCCGAGCTGTTCGAGCGCATCCGCGAGAAGGTGGCCGCCGGACAGTTCCTGCCGGTGGGTTCGATGTGGGTCGAGGCGGACGCAAACCTGCCCTCGGGGGAGTCGCTCGCCCGCCAGTTCGTGTGGGGCAAGCGCTACTTCGCCGACAAGTTCGGGGTCGACACTCGCGAGGTGTGGATCCCCGACGTGTTCGGCTACTCGGCCGCACTGCCACAGCTCATGCGGCAGGCCGGGTGCGAGCACTTCCTCACCCAGAAGCTGTCGTGGAACCAGACCAACGACTTCCCGCACCACAGCTTCCGGTGGGAGGGCATCGACGGGTCGCAGGTCTTCACGCACTTCCCGCCTGCCGACACCTACAACGGCGAGGTGATCGCTCGAGAGCTCGCGTACGCAGTGCGAAACTTCCGCGACAAGGGTCGATCGAGTCGATCGATGTACCTGTTCGGTCACGGTGACGGTGGTGGCGGACCGACCCGCGAGATGCTCGAGCGAGCGCGGCGCGTCCGCGACCTCGACGGTCTGCCCAAGGTCGACATCGAGCCACCGTCGGTGTTCTTCGAGGCCGCGACCGCCGAGTACGCCGATGCTCCGGTCTGGCGGGGCGAGCTGTACTTCGAGATGCACCGCGGGACCTACACGTCGCAGGCCAAGACGAAGTGGGGCAACCGTCGGGGCGAACTCGCGCTACGTGAGCTCGAGGTGTGGACTGCGCTCGACCAGTCGCCACCGCTGACCGATCTCGAGCGGCTGTGGAAGGTGCTGCTCCTCCACCAGTTCCACGACATCATCCCCGGCTCGTCGATCGCCTGGGTGCACGACGACACCGAAGCTGCGCACGCCGCCCTCCTCGCCGAGTGCGAGGACCACATCGAAAAATCGCTGGGAATCACCTCCGGAAACCGCACGCGATCCACAGCGATGTTCCGGGGGGAGGGGACGACGGTGGCGGCGAATGCTGGGCCGTTCGACTTCGTGGGAGTGCTCGGCGACCAGCCCGTCTGGGTCGACGCTCCCGCGCACGGCGTCGGCAGCGTCATGGCCGGCCGGCCGGCCGGGGTCGAGCCCGTGGTCGTGCACCAGACGTTGATGGAGACAACCGTCGACAACGGTCTCGTGCGCATCGTCATCGACGCCGACGGCTCGCTGCGCTCGGTCATCGACCAGCGGCTGGATCGCGAATGCCTGACCGGACCGGGCAACGTCCTGCAACTGTTCCCCGACCACCCGAACACCTACGACGCATGGGACGTCGAGGCCCACACGCTCCGTCAGGAACCCGACCTGCTCACCGCCGTCGAGGCCATCGACGTCGTCGAGGACGGCCCGCTCCGGGGCAGCGTGCGGGTGTGGCGTCGGTTCGGCGCGTCGGCGATCGATCAGACATACGTCGTCCGGGCCGGAAGTGCTCGGGTCGACATCGTCACCGAGGTCGACTGGCACGAGAACGAGAAGTTGCTGAAGGCGGCGTTCCCGCTCGACGTGCGCGCCGACGACGCTCGCTACGACATCCAGTACGGGCACGTGCGCCGGCCGACGCATCGCAACACCTCGTGGGACGACGCCCGGTTCGAGGTGTGTGGCCACTTCTGGGCCGATCTCGCCGAGCCCGACTTCGGTGTCGCGCTCCTCAACGACGGCAAGTACGGCCACGACTGCCTCGACTCGACCATGCGGCTGACGTTGCTCCGGGCCACCAACTACCCCGACCCGGACGCTGACCGAGGATCGCACCGGTTCACCTACTCCCTCCTCGCGCACGGAGCGGGCCTCGGGCCGGTGTTGTCGGAGTCGTGGGCGCTGAACCTCCCGCCTCGGCTGACGACCGGTGAACAACGGCGGTCGATCGTGGCGGTTGATCATCCGGGCGTGGTCGTCACCGCGTTGAAAGCGGCGGACGACGGATCGGGCGACTTGATCGTGCGGCTCCACGAGGCATTCGGCGGTCGGGCCAGATCGACGATGACGTTCGGCGTGCGCGTGGCCACAGCGGTCGCGTGCGACCTCATGGAGCGCCCGGTGTCCGAGTCGCAGTCGGTCGACCCGTCGGGCTTGTCGCTAGAACTGCGTCCCTTCGAGGTCCGGACACTGCGCCTCGGTCGTTCTTGACTCCCTGACGTCGGGGTAGGAGATCGAGATCGGCGCGGAGCGCCGTCTTCGCCATCACAGGAGGTCTCTCCCATGCCCACCCGCACCAACTTCCGTCGCGCCAGCGGTTCTGCCTTCGCTGCACTGCTGTTCGTCGGCGCTGGCCTCGGCGCCGCCGCGTGCTCTGATGAGGACGGCGACGGCGACACCGCCGACGAAGAGGTCGACAAGATCGAAGACACCGTCAAGGACGGCGCCGACGAGGTCGAACAGCAGGTCGACGAGGGCGCCGAAGAGGGCAACGAGGACTGATCCGCCTCACCCTGCGGGCACCGACCCGTTTCAGGGGTGGAGGACGAGTCCGTCCGAGAGGGCGGGGTCTTCGGGCACCGGGACCGCTCGGCGGTTCCGGTGCCAGAGGTGACACAGCGCAGCGACGATCGCCGCCACGATGTTGCCGACGACGAAGGCGGTGGTCGCACCGTCGAGACCCTCGTCCGGCACGAGGATCAGGGCTGGCACCAGGATCGCTGACGTCAGGGAAACAGTGATCGCGACGGTGTCGAGGTTGCGGTGGAGCACGCGCGCCTCGGTCAGGTACACGGACGTGATGGCCCAGGGGATGCACGCTGCGACGAGCGGCGGGAGGATCCTGGCGGCGTCGGAATAGTCGTCTCCGTAGACGCTGGTCACCAGATCACGGCCGAGGGCGGTGACCACCGCGGCCGCGATCATCAGCGCCGTCGTGATGACGAGGATGACGCGGACCTGCCCCCGGAGTTCGGTGCCGTCCTTGCCGCCTTCGGCGAGGAGTGCCTGCCCGATGGCCATCGGCACATACAACGTCACCGTCGTGATGCCCCACGCCACGTAGAACGACGCGTTCTGATCGGGGTCGACCGACAAGAGCACGATGACCGGCAGGACGAACTGCGGGGCCTGGTAGGCGAGCGTCGACAGGTAGTTGACGGCCGAGTACCGCACGGCGGCCCGGCGACGTTCGGGTGCCGGGAAGAGGCGATGTTTCGCGCCGGTGATCCGGGTCATGAAGAAGACGCCCGCGACCCCGGTGAGAAGGAGGGGCGCGGCAGCGACGGCGAACAGGTGCACGGTCTCGGACCCACTGGTCGGTACCAGCAGCAGGATGAACCGGAGCAGTCCGACCAGCGTGATGCGCCCGAGCACCAGCGACCAGCGCCGCACGGTCATCCAGCGCACGTCGACGATGAGCGTGAGCGCGGCACCGACGGAGGAGGTCACGAACAGGATCGGACCGATGATCGGTTGCCAGTCGGTCAGCGCTCGCGTGGCCTCGGTGTCGACGACGAGGAGGTAGCCGGCCGCCACCACCGACGCCGACACCACGGTCGCCAGCACCCCCCAGGCGAAGACGCCGTGCGACTCCTCGCTACGGTCGGGCGCGAAGCGCGCGAGGGAGACCTGGAGGCCCAGCCCCGACAGGTAAGAGATGAACAGGATCGACGTGAAGAGGGCGGTGGCTCGTCCGACGTCGTCAGTGGTGTCGATGCGGGCGGCGACGAGCCAGAACAGCGCGCCCGTGAGCGCTTGGACTGCGGCGCCGATCACCAGTGCGGCCGACCCGGCAAGCAGGTGGCGGTGGTCTCCGGCCCGTCCGGTGAGTCGGGCCCGACGGGACGTGGCGGTCGCGTCAGACCTGTCGGGAGCGGCCATCCGCACCGACGTTACTCCTGGCCGAACGTTCCCCTGAGGTGCGCATCACAGATGTCGGTCACGAGTTGGTCGACCGGAGGCCACGGGAAGTTCGGCTTCGAGATGAGCAACGCGGTCACACCGTGCATTGCCGTCCACAGCACGACCGACGCCTCGAACGGGTCGCGTTCGACCCCGAGTTCGTCGATCACCGCGGCGACCACACGGACGAGCGCCATGAACGAGCCCTCGTCACCGAGCACCTGTCCCTCGTAGGTCTCGGGGGTCCAGTCGGAGCGGGCCATGAACATGATCCGGTACGCCTCGGCGTGGGCGACGCCGAACTCGACGTAGGCGCGTCCGCATGCCTGGAGGCGGGCGGTGGCGTCGGCCTCCATCGCCATCACTGCGTCGAGGTGCTCCTGGAGGCGGTCGAACTGCAACGAGCAGACCTCGAAGAGAAGCGTGTGCTTGTCGGCGAAGTGACGGTAGATCGCTGGTGCCGTCACCCCGACCTGCTCGGCGACGGCGCGGATCGAGACGGCGTCTTCGGATCCGGTCTCGATCAGGAGTGCCTCGGTGGCCTCGAGGATCTCCTCTCGCAGCAGGTTGCCCTCGCCGCGACGCGAGCGAGGTCGAGACGGCGTCAAGACTCGCCGTCGCCGCTCGGGGGCGTGCGGCCAGCGGCGACCAGAGGCCGGTCGCGACGACGGCGGGTGGACGGGCGGCCGTTCCCGTTTCCGTTCTGGGTCGGCGTCACGGCGGCCGGATGCGAGGGCCCGGTGATCGGCAGCGGATCGAGCTCGACGTGTTCCGACACGCCGAAGCGGTCGTGGAAGCGACGCATCGGCGCCGGCGCCCACCAGTTGGCCCGGTCGGCCATGGCCATGAATGCCGGGACGAGTGTGCCGCGGATGATGAAGGCGTCCATGAGGACGGCGAGCGCGAGTCCGAGTCCGAACAACTTGATGAACCGGACGTCGCTGGTGGCGAATGCCAGGAACACCACTGCGATGAGGACGGCGGCCGCGGTGACGATGCGGCCGGTCTTCTCCAACCCGATGGCGACTGCCGCTCGGTTGTCGCCGGTGCGGTCGTACTCCTCCTTCACCCGCGAGAGGAGGAACACCTCGTAGTCCATCGACAGTCCGAAGGCCACGCAGAACATCAGGATGGGTGAGCTGGCGTCGGTGCTCCCGACGGCCGTGAAGTCGAGGATTCCCGAGAGGTTGCCGTCCTGGAAGATCCAGACCATGGCGCCGAACGTCGCGGTGAGGCTCAAGATGTTGAGGACCAGCGCCTTGAGCGGGACCACGACCGAGCCGAACATCATGAACAAGAGGACGAACGTGATCCCTGCGATGAGGACGAGCGCGAGTGGCATCGCACCGAGCAGACCGTCCTTGGTGTCGACGAGTTGGGCCGAGAGACCGGTCACCTGGACATCGAACGGTGCGGGGACATCGCGGATCCGTCGGGCGAACGCCTCGCCCTCGACGGAGTTGCCCTCGACGGAGGGAACCACCGACAGGAACGTGGCGTCCGGTCGCCCGTAGCGGCTGGTGAGGAAGTCGTTCGGCTCGAGCACCTTGGTGCCGTCGAGGTAGACGCCGGTGACGGCGTCGACCCGAGCGACGTCGTCGTCGGTGGACAGTTGGGCCGCGTACGCGTCGATCTCTGCCGCCAGTTCGGGCGACGTCGGGTCTCCGATGTCGACCGCGACGACCGAAGCGGCGTTCGACTCGCCCGAGTCGAACTCTTCGCGGATGATGTCGGTGCTCACGCGAGCTGCGGCGTCGGCCGGCAAGACACGATCGTCGGGGAGCCCGAGCTCGATCCGCAGGAACGGGATGCCGACGACGAGGAGCAGCGCGATGACGCCGGTCGCGATCGGCAGCGGCCGACGCATGACGGCGGTTGCGATCCGATACCAGGCGCCGTCCTCGACGGCCTTCTGCTTGCGCTTGCGCCCGAACGAGAGCGAGTCGATCCGGTGTCCCACGACGGCCAGCAGGGCGGGAAGAACGGTCAGCGAGAAGATTCCGGCAAGCGAGGCCACTGCCACGCCCGCATACGCGAAGGACTTCAGGAACGCGATCGGGAACACGAGCATCGCGAGCAGCGACGCTGCGACCGTGCCAGCGGAGAACGCCACCGTCTTCCCCGCGGTGCGCACGGTGCGGACCACTGCCGCGTTCACTTCGTGGCCCTCGGCGAGTTCCTCCCGGAATCTGCTGACGACGAAGAGCGAGTAGTCGATGGCCAGGCCGAGACCCATCGCCGTCGTCAGGTTGAGGGCGAAGATCGACACGTCGGTGATTGCGTTGATGGCCTCGAGCACGACGAATGTGGACACGACCGACAGCGCGCCGATGACGAGAGGAAGTGCGGCAGCGACGAGCCCGCGGAACACGAACAACAGCAGGAGCATCGTGATCGGGATCGCGATCAGCTCGGCCCGGAGGAGGTCGGCCTCGATGGTCTCGTTGACCTCGGTGAAGATCTGGGCGTAGCCGGTGACCTGGACGTCGAGACCCTGGAAGTCGCCCTCGAGTTCGGGGGCGAGGTCGTGGATGATGTCGTCGACCTCGTCCTCGGTGCCGGCGATCCGGCCCAGTACGAGCGCACGGTCGCCGGCGATGCTGCGCAGTGGGGGCGCGTTCCCGATCGACCAGTACGAGAGCACGTCGTGGAGCCCTGGTTCCTCGGTCACCCGCTCGGTGAGCGCGAGCCCTGCGGCAGCGACGCTCTGGTCGTCGACCGCGGGTGAGTCGCCCGGCACGACGACGTCGGTGGTGACGAGGAGGACGAGATTGGGAATGCCGGTGTCGAATCGTTCTGCCAGGAGTTCGTCGGCCCGGAAGGACTCTGAGGTCGGGTCTTCGAAGCCGCCCGACGACAGGTTCTGGGCGACGTCGCCCCCGACCACGCCGGCGAACGCGAATGCGATGACGGCACCGACGAGTACGAGACGTCGTCGCAGGACGATGACGTTGGCGAGACGCTGCAGCAATGGGACCCCGATTGGTGACGTTGTGTTAACGCGGTTCACTGATCGAGTTCATGCAAGCACGAACCGGACGAACCGGCCACATGACATCGGGCACAGAGGCTGCGAGCCCCCGAGTCACAACGCCGAATGCCGACTCTCGTCGAGGAGGTCGAGCAGCACGTCCGCCGGGTATGACGGGTGCGCCGCTCATCCCCGGATGCTTCGACAACCCAACGAGCGGAGCACGTCCTTGTCGCCCAACGGGTGGTCCACGGAGTGGGCAGGTCGACGGAGTGGGCAGGTCGACGGATCGCGGAAGCTGATTGGCATATGGTTCCGCCGACGGATCGAACCGGAACGGAGCAGGTGGTGGTCGAGAGGTCGGAGGATCGGACGTTTCCAGGGGCCCGGCGCCCCGATCGCAGCCGACGAGTCGACGCCAGCGGTGTGAGCCTCGCCGTCTACGAGTGGGGAGATGAGGACGCACCGCCACTCCTGTTGGCCCACGGTGGATTCGACTTCGCTGGGACCTACGACGTCTTCGCCCCGCTCCTCGCCGCGGGCGGATGGCGCGTCGTGTCCTGGGACCAACGTGGTCACGGCGACTCGGATCGGGCCCCGCTGTACCAGTGGGAGGCAGACATGCGCGACGCCGTCGCGGTGCTCGACTCGTTCACGACCGTGCCCGTTCCGCTCGTGGGTCACAGCAAGGGTGGCTCGCTCCTGACGCACGTGGCCGGCGGTCTGCCGCATCGGGTCTCGGCCATGGTGAACATCGACGGCATCCCGAGCCGCCGGGCCATGCCCGACGTGCAGGACCGTGACCGGACCAAGCTCCTGGCGTCCGAGGTCGCCGCGTGGCTCGACCACCGACACGCCATGACCGAGGCCATCCGCAAGCCCGGCACGATCGCAGAACTCGCCGCGAGGCGGGCTCGAATGAACCCACGACTGTCGGCCGAGTGGCTGGAGTATCTCGTCACCGTCGGCGCGAGCCCATCGGACGACGGGTGGCGATGGAAGATCGATCCGACGTTGCGGATGGGCGGATTCGGGCCGTGGCGTCCCGAGTGGTCGCTCCAACGCCTCGCCGATGTCTCGGCACCGTTCCTGGCGCTGCTCGGCACCGAGCAGGAGATGATGGGGTTCGGGACCACGATCGATGACGTGCGCGGCGTCCTGCCGCCGCGCGGACGGGTGGTCGAGGTGGCCGACGCAGGACACTTCATCCACATCGAGCGCCCGGACGCGGTGGCAGAGTTGGTCCTCGAGCACCTCGACGGGGTGGCGGCGTGAACGAACCGACGATCCTCCGACACAACCGGATCGACCTCGCGCTGTGGGAGCTCCGGCCCGGAACCGGGCGTCCCCTGTTGCTCCTCCATGGCCTGGGCGAGAGCGCATCGAGCGGGATGCGCGACGAGATGGATGGGTGGAACGGCCCGATCCACGGTCTGGACTTCACTGGACACGGTGCGTCGAGCATCGCGACCGGCGGCGGCTACTTCTGCGAGATCCTGATGGCCGACGCCGACATCGCGCTCCAGCACCTGGGCTCGGCCACGGTGGTCGGGCGCGGCCTCGGCGGCTACATCGCACTCCTGATCGCGGGAGGTCGTCCCGAACAGGTCCGCGGTGCTGTGATCCTCGACGGTCCCGGACTCCACGGTGGCGGACCCGCGCCCACCACCCTCGACCTGACCCGTCCGCCGCACACAGGGATGACCCCCGACCCGGTGGCCATGAGCGAGCTCGCGCACGACGTCCGTCCGCCCGACTACGCCCGGACGTTCGCCTGGCAGGCCAGCGCGCTGGCCGGGATGGAGTCGGCGATCGCCATCGGCGCAGTCAACCGACCGCCGTGGTTGGTCGAGGTGGCGTCGCAACCAGGCGTCGTCGAGTGTCGTCTCGCCGACGCGCTGGAGATCTTCAGTCGCGCGCCCGATGGCCCTTCCGGAGGCGACTGAGCACCGCACGAAGCTCGCTCGGCGGCACTGCCTCCGAATACAGGTAGCCCTGCATGGCGTCGCAGCTGAGCATGCCGAGGATCGAGGCTTGTTCCTGCTGTTCGACGCCCTCAGCGATGACGGCGAGACCGAGCGAATGGCCGAGCGAGATGACGGCGGCGGCGAGCGATCGCTTCCAGTCCGATGCCAGGGTCAGGCCGTCGATGAACTCGCGGTCGATCTTCAGCACATCGACCGGGAACCGCTGGAGATACGCCAGCGACGAGTAGCCGGTGCCGAAGTCGTCGATGGCGATCCCGACACCCAGTGCTCGGATGCGGTCCAATACGCGAGCTGAGTCGGCCACGTCGACCATGACCGCGCTCTCGGTGACTTCGCAGATCAACTGCGCTGGGTTGACGCCGTGGGTCGTGAGCGCTCCCTCGAGGGCATCGATCAGCAGGGGATCGGCCAGCTGGTGGGCCGACAGGTTGACCGAGAACGTCAGATCGCTTGCCACCTCGCCGAGACCCGCGATCTCGGCGCACGCCTTGGCGATCACCGTGGTTCCGAGCGCTCGGATCAGGCCGGTCTGTTCCGCCACCTCGATGAGGTGATCGGTGCGGATCACGCCGAGGTCCGGATGGTGCCATCGCACGAGTGCTTCGACGCCGATCGGCTGGCCGGTGGGCGTCTCGACGATGGGCTGGAACCACACCTCGAGCGCGTCGCTGTCCAACGCGCTCCGTAGGAAGTGCGCGGTCTCGAGCCGTTCGCGGGACCGTGCGCGTAGCGCGGCGGTGAAGACGGCGACCCGGTCGCGGCCCTCTGCCTTCGCCTTGTACATCGCAGCGTCGGCGTTGCTGATGAGCATCGTCGCATCCGAGCCGTCGCTCAGCGCGACCCCAGCGCTGCCGGTGAGGTACATCGGGACAGCGCCGAGTTGCACAGGGCCTCTGAGGTGAGCCAGGACCCGTTCCGCGAGCTGAAGTGCATCGTCGATCGTGTCGATGTCGGGGAGCAGGACCACGAATTCGTCGCCACCGAAACGAGCGACGATGTCGGTGGGGCGCAACGCGTTGCGCAGTCGTTCCGATGCCGTGAGGAGGAGTCGGTCACCGGCGTCGTGGCCTTGCGAGTCGTTGACCGCCTTGAACTGGTCGAGGTCGATGAACAGCAGGGCCAGTCGGCGGTCGGTGGCCAGCAGCGTTTCGAGCCGCTCGGAGAGGAACAGGCGATTGGGCAGCCCGGTGAGCTGGTCGTGCCGCGCCCTGGCCTCGAGTCGTGACTCGAGACGCTTCCGATCGCTGATGTCTCGACCCATCATCGAGAAGAAGCGCTCGCCGGCGGAGCTGTCGTGGACGAGGATCGTCGCCTCGATCGGAGCGAGCGAGCCGCTCGGTTGTGTCAGCTCGAGCTCGCCCCGCCACGAGCCGATCGCGTCGAGCGCAGGAAGGACCTCGTCGGCGACCCTGGCCCTTGTTTGGGCGGGGATCTGTTCGAGCACGTCTTCGGCGGCCGCGGGCGCTGCGCCGAAGACGGCTGAGGCGGAGGAGTTCCGCCAGATGAGGTTGAGCTGGCCGTCGAAGATGCTCACGTAATCGGTGGTGTTCTCGAGCACTTCGGTCAAGCGATTGCCGGTCTCACCCGCACGCACGGCTTCGTCGACCTCGTGGATGTTGACGATCGAACCGTTGATGGTCGGGTCGCCGTTGGCGTTGGTGACAGCGATGTCGACCCACGACTTCTCTTGCGTCGGTCCGAGCTGACAGAGAAAGCGTCGGCTCGTGCCGTGCCCGCCCTTGATCACGTCGCGATGGAGTGCGATGACGTCGTCGGTGGCATGCGCGGGCACGAGTTGCCGGATCACGTCGGTGGTGAGGAGCCGGTGATCGCCGAGGAATCGTTCGATGTTGGGCGTCGACCACGTCACGTGCGCGTGGTCGGTGATGACGAAGGTGGCTCCCGATGCGTCGCGCAGCAGCCGACGCACCCGCTCCTCGGCCAGCATCTCGTCGCCACGCAAACGGAGCGACAAGACGATCGAGCCCAGGACTTCATGATCGAGTTGGTTGACGCCGGCGATCCCGACCCACTCGTGATGGCCGTTCGAGTGCCGAAGTCGCAACGTCGGTGCCGCCATATCCGGCTCGTCCAACATCCGAGTCAGCAGTTCGACAGCGTCCTCGCGGTCGTCGGGGGCGATGAGGTCGAAACCGCGCGAGCCGACCAGGGCCTCTGGCGAGTAGCCGAGTACGTCGGTGATCCCAGCCGAGCAGAACGTGATGGTGCTGTCGGCATCCATCAACACGGTCGCTCCCGGACCGTTCGTCACGATGGCCTCGAACCGACTGGCCGCCGCCGCGAGCTCGATCTCCCGCTCGACGAGCTCGGAGATGTCGCGTGCTCGGATCAGGACACCACCGATGAGCGCATCGTCGGCATGGTCGGCGAACGTGATGTCGAGTGTCAGCCAACGTCCGTCAGCGTGTCGTACGCGGACTCGAAGGGCCGCTTCGCTCCCCAGTTCGGCCACCACCGATTGAGCGGCTTCGATGACGTCGTCGATGTCATCGGGGTGGACGATGTCATTCCACGCCCGAAGGAGCTCGGCGGGTGTGTATCCGACGACGGTCTCGCAGCTGGGGCTCACGAAGGTCGGCGCCGGGGAGTCGGCCCGTTGGACGATGATGAGCTCGTTCGTCAACGCCAGGAGTGCGGTCCACCGATTGGAGGCGTTGAGGGTGGGGGCCAGTGGCGTGAGGACGACGACCAGGCCCTCGATGCTCGGGTCGTGCAGGTGGTTGATCACGTGGACGTCGAACTCGATCGGCCTGCCGTCCTTGGTTGCGGCGCGGACAGTGAGCCGCTGCTCGTGCGCTTCGCCCGTGCGGATCGCCCGCGAAGCGGCGAGCACCGCAGGGAGGTCCTCGTCGTAGATGATCGAGTAGATCTCGCGCTGGAATTCGTCGACGGTCCATCCGCTGATCGCCGTCGCATTGTCGCTGACGTAGACCGTTTCGCGCTCGAGGCCGCGAACCATCACGATGCGCTGGCCGAACGCCGTCAATCGGTCGAGGTGGTCGAGCGCGGCACGGTCGGTGATCGCGCTGACTTCCGTTGTCACAGCGCCCTCCCCTGCAGCTTGGTTGAGGGTACCGTCGCTGACCGTCATGGATCGCTTTCAGTACCTGCTTCTCCTCGGTGGATGTCTGATCGTGACGCTTCCGCTCGAATTCGTCTTCCGGGCCCGCGTCTATCGCCGGCCCCTCCGACTTCTCCGGTCGTTGGCGGTCCCGGTGACCATCTTCGTGGTCTGGGATCTGATCGCCATCGCGCGTGGTCACTGGACCTTCACCGAGCGCTACGTGACCGGTTGGGAACTCCCGGGCGCGCTCCCCGTCGAGGAGTTCGGGTTCTTCCTCGTGATCCCGTTGTGCGCGCTGCTCACCTTCGAAGCGTCTCGTCGTACCCTGAAGCGCTGATGAGCCTCGAGTACGCGATCCCCGCGTTCGCCTCCGTTGCCGTCGTTGTCGTGGCCGAACGACGGTGGCTCCGGACCGGCCTCTTCCGGAGTCCGTCGTACTGGTCCACGATGGCGATCTGCCTGTTCTTCATGGTCCTCGTGAACGGCTGGCTCACGAAGTCGTCGGCGCCCATCGTGAACTACGACGCCGACCAGAAGACGCCGTGGCGGTTTCCTTGGGACATCCCGATCGAGGACTACTTCTTCGGATTCACGCTCATCACGGGCGTGCTCCTCGCATGGGTCCGCCAAGACACCGCCGACGATCCTGCGCCGTGGTCACCGGCTGCCCGCGCCGCGGAGATCGAGCCATGATCGGGGCACTCGCAGTCGTCGTCGTTGCGTTCCTCGTCATGGAACCGGTCACGTACTCGGCGCACCGGTTCGTCTTCCACGGCGCCGGCATGTTTCTCCACCGCTCGCATCATCGACGGTGGTCCGCACCGCGGGAGGACGACGGCCCGGTCGAGGCAAACGATGTGTTTCCTGTCGTGTTCGCCTCGGCGACGATGGTGGCATTGGCGGTGGGGTTCAACGTCGACGGGTGGTCGGTGCTGCTCCCGATCTGCGTGGGCGTGACCCTCTACGGCGCCGCATATGCGTTCGTCCACGACGTGTACATCCACGGGCGGCTCGGATCCCGCCGTCCGCGGGCCAGCCTCGACCGGCTTGCCGTTGCCCACTCGCTGCACCACCGCTATGGCGGCGAGCCCTACGGGATGTTGTTCCCGATCGTGCCCGCTGCCCTACGGGAACGCGCCAGCCAACGGATCGACGTCGTCCCACGTCCCTGACGACGACGTCGGACGGAATCGCGCGAACCACTCTTCGCTGTACCACCGCTCCGCGCGCGTGCGATCGACGACGTCCTGGTGCTCGACGCGCCGGTACGCGAAGTCGTGTACGGCGGTCGCGTCGCGCCACAGGCTGAACGTCGCCTGGCGACCGACGGGCACCTCGCCGATACCAACTGCCGCGAGCAGTCCGTCAGCGTCGGCCAGGGTCCGTTCGACGGCCGGCACTGACTTCAGGAAGGCAGGGAGTCGTCGCCAGCGGACAGTGGCCCTGGTGACGACCGCGACCGGCCCGTCGGGTTCGCCAGATGGAACTCCGGCGATCGGGTCGACGCCGTTCCAGGAGCCGTGCGCGCCGAGTGGGGTCAGCGTGACGTCGTACCGCTCGACCGCGGTGGACCACCGGCCCCCGAACGCGCTGGCCGTGAACTGGTCGAGAGCGGCCACGTCGTCCCAGACCGCGAACACGGCCCAGCGGGCGAGGTCGGCCGACGTCGTCATCGTCCGTCCGCGTCCCGTGCCGAGCACCTTCGCGAAGCGCACGCCCGGGGTGTTCGCGAGGGCTCGTCGGTCGAGCGGAACGTTCACCAGTCGTCGTGCGACGTCGGCCCCGGCGAAGCGGACGAGGTGGAACGAGGCGACGACCATTGGACCCGAACGCTACGGGCTATCGGGGGCGAGGCAGACTCGAGTCATGCGGCTCGCTCTGTCGGCAAGCAACACCGAGCCCTACCTCGACGCCGATCGATTCCTCGACGTCAACGTCCTCGTGAGCCAGGTCGTCGACGGTCACGAGGAGCACGTCATCGAGATCTTCAGCACCGACGGTTCGGTCGACATCGGCGCCGACGACCTCCAGCTTCCATCGCGCGGGGGTCCCGCGCCTGACGACTGGATCCGACACGACGCCGACGCTGGGGCCGTTTTCGGAGCAGGGTTCGAACTTCAGTCGACGTCTCCAGATGACGACACCGTGCTCGAGGACGGCGTCCTCGTCGCCGACTGTCCGGGTGGCTAGACCGGCTGCGTTCCGGTGAGCGACGCCGTCATCGGCAGGACGCAGAACTCACCGTCGCTGAATCCGCTGGGCCGGACGCCCAGGCCCTGGTTGAGGCGGGCCCGCTTGTTCTCCCAGGCGATCAGGACCATGAGCTCGGTCTGCTGCGTCGGTGTCAGATACCGATCGACTCGGGCTCGGAGTTCGTCGTCGACGATCGACGGGACGCGCGTCATGGCTTCCGCCAGATCCAGCACGGTTCGTTCCTCCTCGTCGAACGCATCGCTGGTCGCGTGGATCGGCAGGTCACGGAGCTGTCGTTCGCTCAGGCCTTCGTGACGGGCGAGGGCGGAGCCGATGTCGAGG